>NZ_CP060010.1:2276634-2601868 GCF_017798205.1 Cognatishimia activa
GACGAACTTATTGTGTGTACAAGCATCTTTGGCGTCGGGCTTGATTTCTTCACTAACCCATATCTTTTGGTTGGCCAGGGCTCTTTCTCCTGGAGGCAGTCCGGAGTGCCCCTGGAGGAACTGCGAGGCTTCGAAGCTCTGTCTGGCGAATGGATCGGTGCGTATCGTTCCTTGCGTAACCAACTTGGTAAGAAGCCTCGAGCGCTTCTTTCTGAAGTTCGGCTGACCAAAAAGTCCTCCTACGAGGAGGCGGTAGAAATGGGTGAGGCCGTAGCTGCCGAGCTTCAATTGGGTGATGTTCCGGCTCACTCGCTAGCCTCGGCTGCAGAAGAAAAGTTGGACGCGGTTGTCCTAATGACAGATACGATTGAAGGCATCTCAGGGGCGGCGTGCCGCCTACCTGAAATGAACGCCATCATTATAAACCGCAACGAACCGATATCACGGCGCAACTTTGATTTGGCTCACGAAATTTTTCACATCCTAACATGGGAGGCTATGCCGCCGGAATATTTGGATGGGGTAGACAATGCTAAGTCTCGGGTAGAGCAGCTTGCAGACAAATTTGCGTCAGGGTTGCTGCTTCCGCAAAGTGCTTTGGAGCGACATCTGGATAAGCTTCAACCCAGCAGTGAAGACTTTGTGGACAATGTTAATCGGGTTGCGACGGAGATGATGGTTTCGTCCGTCGCTCTACTTTGGCGTCTGGTTGATTTGGGGATTTTAAGCAGGCAGCAGTGTCGGGAATATTCAGAGACAAATTGGTTTAAGTACAACGGTGGCATGCTAGAAGACTTGCGCCCTGCTTTACTCAGTAAGAAGTATTTGTCTGTGATTGGTGAAGCGGTGGAGAAAGGGCTGATTTCCGAGCGGAGGGTCGCGGCGCTTCTGCGATTGTCGTTTGAAGAATTAGCCGGGCTTTTTATCGATCATGAGTTGGAAAGCCCATTGGGACTGTAAATGAAGCGTTCAGACATTGTACTGGTCGATGCATGCATAATTATCGAAGCACACCGAGTAGGTGTTTGGAATGCAATGCACAAAAATCTTACTCTGGAAACCGTGGAGACTTGTATAATCGAGGCGCAAACGGGAAGAGCAAATCGCCTCGACCCTGCGGTTCTCGACGCGGAACTTCGTGCCGGATTCTCGGCGGTTCACCAAGTAAGCCAGGCAGAAATTGCCAATCATTTGGCCGCCGCTGAAGGCAATTTGCCAGTCATTGATGCTGGCGAATTGGAGCTTTGGGTGCACGCTTGTCAGCGAGACGACGTGTGGTTTCTTTGTGGGCCTGACCGAGCAAGTATGAGATTTGGTTATGAATTGGGGTATGTAGATAGGCTAGTCTCGATGGAGCAGGTCCTTGATCTTGCTGGTGTCCAAAACAGCGGCATCAACGCCCACTATCAAGAGAAATGGTTGAGCGAGCTAAAGACGAATCTGACGATGGGCATTTTGTGAGATGCTATTGAGCAGTGATAACTCATAAAAAATTTGCTCCACATTTTGCTACACGAAAAAATTTTGAAATAGTTTTTTAATTAATAATAATAACATATTAGCCATAATACCATATGGTGGATGACGGACTTCGTCTCCGCCAACATTGCCGGCTTGAAATGCTCCTTATGATACCGACAATCGGGCCTTTACGGAGTTTTTTGCTAGGGATTTCTGCGCTAGTTTCCCGCCTTTAGAACAACTTGAATTGTTTATCTTCCTCATTTTTGAGTGTTACCCGTTTACCGGAGCGGCTGCGGCTTCCCAATTTTTGAAAGACCGCGGCAGAAGACGTTCGAAAACCGTCCTGTTTGCGAATTTCGAAAATGCGCTTCTTGGCTTCTTTCGCAGCGATTTCATGGTCCACAATGCGGTGAGGATAGTCTCTTCCCAACTTGAACGTGTCATCTTCGAACAAAGTTCGATCCCACGTCCATGGTGTGTGAATGAATTCGTCTGGCACCGCTTCCATTTCCGGGACCCACTTTCTGATAAAGGCACCCGTTGGGTCATGTTCTTTGGATTGCTTTACGGGGTTGTAAACGCGAATGGCATTAATCCCTGTCACACCAGACTGCATTTGGAGCTGACTATAGTGGATCCCGGGTTCGTAGTCGGTGAATACTCTTGCTAGGAAATGGCCAACCACGCGCCAATCTAGCCACAACTGATAGCTGGCAAAGCTCACTAACATGGCACGCATACGGAAGGTGATCCAGCCCTCAGCAAGGAGATTGCGCATACAGGCGTCTATGAACGGGAACCCGGTCTGCCCTGATGCCCAGGCCTTGAAATGAGTTTCGTTGTGTGCGTACTCGCGCAATCCTTCGAATGCAGGGTGCATGCATTTTGTTTCGATAGAAGGCTGGTCTTCGATTTTTTGTATGAAATGGCATCGCCAAGCGAGCCGAGAGCCAAAAGCGCTGTAGTTTCGACCGTAGATCGATTTCTCCATATGCGATAACTGAGAGCTACGTTTCGCAAGCGACTGCACAACTTCTCGCACGGACAGCGTGCCCCAAGCGAGATGCGTAGAAAGTCTGGAGCAATGATATTCCGACGAGTCGGGCGCTGAGATGTGAGAAAGGTAGTGACGCGATCGCGTTAGCAAGAAGCTCCGAAAATCTTCGATGGCGGCGCGTCTTCCGCCACGTTGAACGCGACCGTAAAGTGGTGCGCCAAACATAGGGGAGTCTTTGTTTGGCATCACGTCTGTTTTGACGGTTATTGGTTCAAGTTTGCTGGGCTTTGCGAGGATCTCATCTTTCATGCGGGCGTTTCTGATTTTTGCCCAGTCATCACGACTACTGAGCCTGCGCACGACGCCGTTGGATGGAAATTCGCGAAACTTGATCCCTTGATCTGCGCAAAGCCGAGCTACGGAAATATCTCGCGCGTAGGTCCAACCGTTCCCGGATTCTTCATGCGCAAAGACTTCGGCGACCCCGAAATCTCGAAACAACTTGCCAAAGACCTCGCATGCATCACCAGCCTTCACGACAAGTGGCTGCCCCAGAACCGAAAGCGCCTTGTTCAGGTCGACCAAACAATCGTGGATAAAATGCCAATGACGACGTGACGCAAACGGCTGTTGCCAGTAGTCCGGCTCTACAATGTATAGCGGGATCACCGGCCGACCTGACTGAGATGCCGCCAACAGTGGCGCATGATCGTGAACGCGCAAGTCGCGCTTAAACCAGACAATGCATGGGGATTGTGACATCTGCTCAGATTCACGCGTCGATTGGGTGGTGAAGCGTCAGGCCCGTTTTAACCAATCTCTAAGCGTTACATTCTGGCACGCTTAGCTTCACCTCGGCTGCTGCCCCCATGATTGCGGAAACTGAGGTGGTCTCGGATTTGAAGCTGACGGTGGTCCCGCTTATCTCGCTATCAGAGACAGTGATCGCACGTGCGCCACGAGTGTCGTCAACATCGATGGTGAAGGCGATCGATGCGTTCGTTTCCAGGCCCGAAATATCCAGAACTGCGAGTTGGTCCCCGTCTGAAATCGTAGGCAGTGTGTTCAAAAATTCTGCTCCGGACGTCAGCTCAAAAGGCTGGAAAACTTCAACTCCTGCGCCTGATCCTGAAACATCAAAGATCAACCCTGCATCGGATCCTGTGAAATCGATTTTGAAGATGCCAGCGCCAATATCGCAGTCGCTGAAGTTCGTTAATACAAAGCGATCTTTCGGGGCGCCCTCAATGAATTCCACACGTATGTCCGCCAGCGCCGGGCTTGAGAACGCTATTGTTCCAATGACTGCAGCAGAAAGAATTGAGTTACGCATTGTCCGCCTCCCACGTGTCTAGACATTCAAAATACGAATGGTCGGGCGATGTGGATCATTTGCCGCTGCTTAAGTCGGTGACTGTTTTTCGTTTTGGTGTCAGCTCCGCCGGTTGTGATCTAATTGGGCTACAGTCGCGTATTCTTGGTCATGTAGTTGGCAAGTGAGCTACACTATCGACCACAATTACGAGACTGGATTTGATACCAGAGATAATGACACAGCGGCCTGCGGACGAAGACGAGACGGGCGACCCCATTGATGCGGTTATTACCTGGGTCGACGGTAGCTCGGAGAAACATAGCCGCAAGCGACAGCGATACTTAGCGCAAGCAGGTCGCGCCCTGCATGAAAACGCAATCAACCCACATCGGTGGGCCTGTAACGATGAAATCCTCTACTGCCTTCAATCGCTGGAAAACAACGCGCCTTGGGTGCGCAAAATTTGGATTGTTGTCGACGATGAAACGCCAGACCTACGGTCGCTTTCTGAAAACATTCGGGCAAAGATACGGTTCGTGTTCCATCCAGAGATCTTTGTCGAGTTCGCCGATGCGCTGCCGACATTCAATTCGCTGGCAATCGAAAGCATGCTCTGGAGGATAGACGGGCTCAGCGAGCGCCTTATGTATTTCAACGATGACGTATTCTTGGCCGCGCCGTTGCAACCGTCTGATGTGTTCAGGGGGAATTTTCCTGTTTTGCGAGGAAAATGGGTCGACTATAGCGAAGCTCTGAGCAGTCCGGCCGTGCGTCGTGACCCGGCTAAATTCAATCATTACATGCAGTTGAATGCCGCGACCATGATGGGTCTTGAAGCCACTCGACTGTTCTCATCCGCGCATGTGGTTCATCCGCTGCGGCGTTCGGTCATGTCACGACTGTTTGATCAGCACAGGGAAGCCTTCGGCAAAAACGTGGCACATCGGTTTCGCGATCTGAGCCAGTTCCTCCCGCAAGGTCTTCACAATCACGCATGCATCATTGCGGAGGAGGCCGTTTTTGAGACAGCTGCCGATCACCTGCATATCGTAAGTGGACAGGGGGTGGGACAATGCCCGTCTGAAACCCGTTCGTTGTTGCAAAAGGCGACCAGTCCCGAGATCAAGTTTTTATGTGTCAACGATTTGCCCCAATTAGAAGATGTCGTGCCAGAGGCGCGTGAGTGGATTAGCTTGGCAATTGGCGGTTTTCCTGCGGGCAAAAATTTTTGCTCAACGCGCCTTCCCGGCAATCCCTTAGAGCCGGGAGTTCTTCCAGAGCCAAGTTAGAAATAATTTCTCTCTCCGACGACAATTATGGTCCTCATGAAGTGATCCGGAACGCGACATGATGCGTAATACTCTTTGTTCTTTAAGGAGTTGATCACCATGATCGAGATCGTGCTACCCAAGCAGTTGAACAATGCGAAAGCATCTACTGGCGCCTCTTTTGGCGAAGAAAAGATGGAAGCCATCAGCCGCGCCACACCATCAAAGGTAGACAACGATTTTGGTCGCGAACTTGATCAAGACCCCATTGGATTAAACCGCAGTTTCCAAGAGAATTTTGTAGTCAATGATGCATACAAAGCCAGCATGCCTGATCTGCAAAACGGGCCGTCGAGCCTGATCAAGGGATCCAAAACTGCAATCCAACACGTTGGCATTTCAAACTTCCGCCTGCCTCTGAAATGGCGGACCCGCTCGGGCGAGTCCTTGGCGCTAGAGACATCCGTGACTGGGTCCGTCTCGCTTGAGGCATCGAAGAAGGGCATCAATATGAGCCGCATTATGCGCTCGTTTTACAAATTTGCCGATACGCCATTCGATCTTGAGACCACGGGACAAATTCTGAAAAGCTATTTGGATGACCTGGAAAGCTTCGATGCGCGTTTGCAGCTCAGCTTTCGTTACCCGATGCTGAAACGCTCCTTGCGCAGCAATCTAGAGGGGTACCAGTACTACGATGTGGCTTATGAGGTGATCCGTAAAGGAAAGTCATCAACGAAAATTATGCATTTCGACTATGTCTATTCGTCGACCTGCCCGTGTTCGTTAGAGCTGTCTGAACATGCCCGAAACAGCCGCGGGCAGATCGCAACACCGCATTCTCAGCGCTCTGTAGCGCGAATTTCAGCGGTCATCGAAGATTATAAAACGATTTGGGTCGAAGATCTTGTGGACCTATGCCTGAAAGCCATTCCCACAGAAACACAAGTGATGGTCAAGCGCGAAGACGAGCAGGCGTTCGCAGAATTAAACGGCTCAAATCCGATCTTCGTCGAAGACGCAGTACGGCTCATTTATGCTGCTCTGGACGGAGTCAGCCACATCGGCGATTTCCGAGTGATCGCGAGCCACCAGGAGTCGCTCCATAGCCACGATGCCGTGTCGATCCTCACAAAGGGCGGCACATTTGATCAGGTGAGCTACGACCACAGAATGTTCGCGTCCCTGTATCACGTGGGGTAGGGCAGGGTGTTTACGAAAACTGCCGAGGGCGATAGCCCGTAAGGTGTTCCCCACCATCCAAAGCGATGATCTGACCAGTGATTGCTTTTTGGGACAGCAGGAAGCGGACAGTTTCGCATACCTCACTCAAAGATGCAGGCCGTTGCAGGGGCAGGAGCGAACACCGCTCACGAAAATGCTCTTCTGTCCGGCCGGCTTCTGGCAAAATCGGCCCAGGCCCGATCGCATTGACCCGAATTCTTGGTGCAAACTCTTCCGCCAAGATTTGGGTCAGGTTCCAAAGACCTGTTTTTGATAGGGTGTAAGTAAGGTGTCTAGGCGAAGGGTTGAGCACCCTGGAATCGATCACATTAACAATGGATCCGCCCGCCCGATCCGGCAAACGATCTGCAAAGTGCTGGCACAATAAAAGCGGCGATTTGAGGTGCACGCCCATGTGATTTTCAAATGACTCCGAGGTTGCTGTCGATACATCGTCCCATTCAAAAACCGACGCGTTGTTAATCAAGACACCTATTGGGCCACAACGGTTTTCGGCGCGGTGAATGAGCTTTGCCGCTTCCCCTGCAAGGGAAAGATCGGCCTGTACGATTTCCGCATGGCCACCAGAAGCTTCGATCTCACCCTTTAGATGGTCGGCCGCGTCCTTGGAGCCGTTGTAGTGTATTGCAACGGACCAGCCCGACGCGGCCAAATCCAATGCAATCGCCCGACCTAAGCGTTTCGCAGCACCCGTAACCAAAACAGAACTGGTTTGCGGTGTCGGTTGTTCAAACGCATCATGAAAAAAAATCTCGTCACTGTGATGCACAGGTTTGGTTATTGCGTCCACTTTATTCATCGAGACCACCCGTATCGAATACAGAAATATGTTGAAGAAACATATTATTAGTTACGAAATCCCATCTCGTTTGGATCACTATCCGAGCACTGTTTTTCGCATTTTCTGGTTTCAGCCCAGGGCCGTATCGCGGTATGAAAGCGTAGCGCTCGAGGCCGCTGTGTTTCAGCTTTCAGAATACTGTCCCACGAATGGTGCGTTGCAGCGCAGTGTTCGAATGGTTGGGCCAATTGCCTTGATAGACTGATCCAGGCGGGTCAGCTCGGATAGCTGAGACACAATTATTCATTATTCTCGGCTCTGATTGGCACATTGGTTAATCGCCAGAACCTTAGTGGCAATGCAACCGCTGCGACGACAAGGCCCAAAGTGTAACCCAGCCAAATGCCTGTGGCGCCGAGGTTAAACAGAAAGCCGAAGGCATAACATGCCGGAAGTGCCAGAACCCAATATGCGGTAAGGGTAATTGTTGTTGGCCTACGCATGTCGGACATGCCGCGTAGAGCCCCTAGTGCGGTGCCCTGGATACCATCGGCGACCTGCAAAAGGCCTACTATGAAAAACAGAACAGTGGCGAGGTCGATGACGACTTGATCCGTAGACATGGTTGCTGCCAAGTGCCGACCTGCCATAATAAAGAGAGTGGCCACTAGGATTTGCCAAAAAGTAACCAAGGCAAAGGACGCTTTGAGTATCGGGCGAAGGCGTTCTTGATGGTCTCGCCCAACGGCTTGGCCAATCCTAATTGATGCCGCGCCAGCGACACCGAGCGGGATCATATACGCCAAACCGGCCAGCGCATTGACGATTTGATGCGCGGCCAAAGCCTCGGCTCCCAGCCACCCCATCATGACTCCCACAATAGCGTAAGCTCCTCCTTCACCTGCGTATCCCAAGCAAAGCGGCATGGCCTCAGCGCCTTGTTCTTTTACATTGGCCCAAGAAATTGAAACTCGTTGACGATAGGGTGCAAGACCTGATGCACGCAGGAGGACGAAAGCGGCCGCGACAAGTGAGGCGCACTGCGAAAGGATACTGGCCAAGCCCGCGCCCAAAAGCCCCATGTCCAGCACATGAATGAACGTATAGTTCGCGGGAATGTTCACGATGACGCCGATGTATGAAAGCGCTACGGCTGTCCAAGGCCACTCTACAGCGTCAAAGAGCGATTTTAGGCCAAAAAACAGAGTGAACGGGATCATCCAAAGGGCCATAGAGACCCAGTAGGGCCAAAGGATTGTCAGAACCTCTTCGGGCTGTCCAAGTGGCTTTAGGAGCGGAAAGAGTGCTAGCATCAGCAGCGCGCCAGCGCTGCCACCGATCAGACATAGCACTACGCCACCTCGCAACGCGGCAGCCACACGGGCAAAGTTGTCAGCTCCATGCGCTTGACTGATTTGGACGGAAATCACGGTAATGACGCCCCAAAGCGCCGAGATCATTATGATCAAAACAGCCGTTGTCACCCCAGCGGCGGCCAACGGCACCGTCCCGAGAGGTGAGATCATCGCGGTATCTACGACACCGATCAGAAGGGCAGCCGCGAGCCCGACCATGAGCGGAATGCTTAACCGGATAACAGGCATCAGTTCGGCACGCGTTGTCGCCGGATTGGTAAGTGATTGGAAAGGCATGGATGTTCCTTCGGGCGAAAGCCCTAGCAATGTCGTCGCGAAACGGAGGTTCAAGCTCCGGAAATTTAACAGGCAATTAGCCCTGCGACGGGAAATCCATCTGACAACTCCTTACAATCTTGGGCTAGATAACGGATCTGGACATTGGTTGTCCATAGGAAGCCGAATTGATCAACTGATGTGGCGACGCTGGGAAATTGGCGCGCAGTGCAGCTTCCATTGCTGGATGCCTGAGCGAAAATAGAGTTAGCCGCTGCCTTTGAATACCAATTAGTCGTACCGGAGTTCAGTCGCCTTACCTCGGAAAATCGTATAGGCAAGCACTGTGTATCCCGCGATGACCGGCAATACGAAAATTGTGCCTATCAAAATTATGAACAGACTTTCGGGTGCACTTGCGGCGTCGTAGATGGTTAGTCTTTCGGGGACAACATATGGATAGAAACTGTATGCCATCCCAAAAAACGCCATAGAAAACAGAGCAATAGATGCTACGAATGGAAACCAGGCCAACCTGTCGTCTTTGGTTGGCAAATGGCGCAGACCGTACCAAAGCAAAGCGATGAGCAACCCCGAAGCTAAAGGCAACGGGGCCAATAGCAAGAATTCAGGAAAAGCGAACCATTTATCGAAAATGCGGTCACTCACCAATGGCGTTGCGATGGAAACCAAGGCAATGCCAATGACGAGCCCCCAAATACCCCCGCGCGCCCATTTCACCGACTTTTTCTGCAATTCACCGTCGGTTTTCAGGATCAGCCAACAAGCACCAATGAAGGAATAGCCAACTGCCAAGAAACATGAGGTTATGGCTGCGAAAATCCAAGTTCCTAATGTGCTCTCCAGACCCATAATATATTTCCCGAGCATGAAGCCTTGGGAAAGTGAGGTCATTAGCGAACCGCTGAAAAAGGCGAAGTTCCAGTAACTCTTTTGGCGAGTTGGGGCTTTTGCCCGAAACTCAAAAGCCACTCCTCGAAGGATTAAGCCAACTAGCATGATGGCGACCGGAAGGTAGAGAGCCGTGAGAATAACGCCGTGCGCCGTTGGAAAGGCGACGAGCAAAATGCCTATCGCGAGAACCAGCCAGGTTTCGTTGGCATCCCAGAAGGGCCCGATCGACGCGACCATCCTGTCCCTCTCATCGTCCTCTGCGAAAGGAAACAAGACCCCTACACCGAGGTCAAAGCCATCCAAGATCACATAGATAAGGATCGACACCCCCATCAGCATTGCGAATGCGATCGGAAGCCATTGAGTTGGGTCACCGAATAACGTCATCAATAATCACTCCGCTGGGAGGGGATCAACATCCCGAGACTGTGGCGGTTTGAAGCCTGAGTGACCGGCCTTTTTTGCCAAGTAGAACAAGACGGTTACGTAGGCAAACAGCAGCAGTGCGTAAATCGTCAAGTATACGGCCAACGTCGAACCAACCATCGGCGCAGGAACGTCCGCAACAGCTTGTTTTGTGGTCAAGACACCCTGCACCAACCACGGTTGACGCCCAATCTCTGTCGTATACCAGCCTGCAAGAGTTGCGACCCAGCCCGAGAAAGCCATCGGTACCATCCCAAACTGGATCAGTTTAGGAATTCCGGCTGGCCCACGTCCCCCTCTCATGAAAAACAGGGTGGACCAACTCAGCAGCAACATTGCCAGCCCAGTTCCCACCATGATGCGGAAAGACCAAAACACTGGGGCAACCGGTGGATGCAGAACCGTTCCATCCGCGGCAACAAAATCATTCAATCCAGGGACAACGCCGTCCGCTTTGTGTTTTAGAATGATCGACGCGAGGCTTGGAATACCAACTTCAAATCGGTTTTCACGCGCATCTTCGTCAGGGAGGGCAAACAAAAGTAAAGGAACGTTTGACTGTGTCTCCCAATTACCCTCCATCGCGGCAACTTTCTGAGGCTGATACTCGAGCGTATTCAGGCCGTGCATGTCCCCCATGAATATCTGAGCTGGAATAAGGACAGCTCCCAGCCATGCACCAGTTTTGAATGTTGCACGGACATCTTCACCACGATCATGTCGCAGCCAGCGATACGCTGATAAACCAAGTATCAAGAACGACACAGTTAGCCCACTGGCCAGCAACATGTGAACAAGGCGATAGGGCATTGAAGGGTTGAAGATGATCGCAAGCCAATCGGTTGCATGTGCCACTCCATCCCGCATTTCAAACCCGGCTGGCGTATGCATCCAACTGTTCAAAACCAAAATCCAGAACGCTGACATTGTGGTTCCAAAAGCGACCAAAAACGTAGCTAGCGAATGCAACCAGTTTGGAACCTTTGAAAAGCCAAAAAGCATAATTCCCAGGAAAACGGCCTCAAGGAAAAACGCTGTCAGGACTTCGTAAGCGAGCAGGGGACCGGCAATATTTCCCACAGTCTCCATGAACCCGGGCCAATTTGTGCCAAACTGGAATGACATGGTGATACCCGACACGACTCCCATCGCGAAGGATAGCGCAAATATTTTGACCCAGAATTGATAGGCCGCTAGCCATTTCGGGTTTTGCGTCGCGTTGAACCGCAATTTGAAGAAAAGCAAAACCCACCCAAGAGCGATGGTTATCGTCGGGAAAAGAATGTGGAACGAAATATTCGCTCCAAACTGAATTCTTGAAAGCAGAAGCGTATCCATAAATGCACCTTTGGACTGGTTTGCATTCTTAGCGGGTATATATGCTGACCAACTTGAAACTTAATGGTGATGCGGCTCTGTGGCGCAGTTCGGGTTTCTGTTTACTTTCCTCTCCATGTTAACTCCGAAAACGCAGGAAGGATCCCTTCGATTATAGGGTTTATTGTCCCGCATGGCGGTAACCATTAGCGCGTCAAGAGAATCCATTAAATTATTGCTTTGAAACGCTTACATTCATTTTGATGAAGTCGCGTTTTAGTCTTCGTCTCCGCCACCCAAAACCTCACAAAAATCAGTATGATGTTGGGGGGTTCTGATCGAGGAGTCCGCAAGACTCCTTTTTCACACCACCATTTGAGAGCCCAAATCGATGACGTCGTTCTTTGCGGTCAAACAATCGTCGCCTTTCAAGTCACAGTAGTCTTTCTGTGCGAGAAGCCCCCATTGCCCAATTGTTGCACAAAGTGTCCGTGTTCGTAAAATAAGTTGCGTCATTTGCAACAGTCTGACTCGATATGGATCAAAAACTCACCTCTACTTTTTTGCGTGTTTGCCAAGAGGGCTCTATTCGAGCAGCCGCTGTCGCTTTGGAACAAGAGCCTTCAACCATAAGCCGCCGACTGACCTCGTTGGAGGAAGAGCTCAGTATTCAATTGCTCGAGCGGCGAAAGAAGGGTGTCACACCGACGGAAGCAGGCGCGTTGCTCTTGTGCCATTTGCGTGCTCAGATGGCTGAGCTAGAGGCGCTTACAGCTGAGTTTGACGCTTTGAGAGGGATGCGCAGGGGTACCGTTTCACTCGCGGTCGGAGATGGGTTTATCAGCGATTTGATCAAGAACGCACTGCCCGGTTTCAAGAGGATGCACCCAGAAATCACTTTCAACATGCGAAGTGGTTCAACCGAAACCGTCATGCAAGATGTTCTCAATGATGTGGCGCATTTGGGTTTTGTTTTCAACGCGATGCCAGATCGCCAGTGTAAAGTATTGGCGCATATGACGCAGCCGCTGCAACTCTTGGTCAGTCCGTCATCAGGATGCGCCAATACAGTCGCCCCTGTGTCAATCAACACTCTTGCCGGTATGAGAATGGCCCTGTTGTCGTCAGGGTCCGGCATAGGTGCGATGGTGCGCGAGGTCGAGACAACCTATGGGGTCCGTTTGAATCGAGATTTAGAAGCGAACTCGCTCGCAGCCGTACGTAACTTTGTTCGAGAAGGGCTGGGCGTCACTGTCCTTCCTTCTTTCGTCGTTGCGCAAGAGATCGCGGATGGCTCAATCGTAGATTTGCCTGTGGACATACCTGAATTTGCAAAAGGCGAAGTCAGCATGATCGCTCGTTCGGGTCGGCGCCTGCCTGATGTCGCCATGAAGTTGGCAAACCACGCGATGCGGTCGATGCTGGCGTTCAAGACATGATCAAGAGTTGATGTTGCAAATTTCGCAACATTTTACTCGAACGCATGCAATTCACGGAACTAGGGTGATGAGCTAACTTTCACAAAACCTTGGGGAGGGGCTCATGATCGGATTGATTGGATTAGGTGCAATGGGGGGCGGATATGTCTCTCGTCTGATGGATCAGAAAATTGATCTATTGTGCTATGATGCCATGCCGGAAGCTCGCGACCGCGCGCGTGAATTGGGCGCCAGTGTAGCTCAAAGTCTTGCTGATTTTTGCGCTTGCGAAACGGTCCTTCTGTCTTTGCCTAAAGCCGCGATTGTAGCGTCGCTCATGGACGAGCTTGGTCCAAATCTGAAACCGGGCACCATTGTTGTGGACACATCAACGTCAGAGCCCGACACCACCAAGCAGCTCGCTGCGACTGCTGAACGTCAGGGCTATGTTTTCCTTGATGGCCCCGTCAGCGGCGGACCTCTCGGAGCTCGCAGCGGCACTATGACGATGGTGGTCGGCGGCGACAAAACCGCCTTTGCAAAAGTCCGACCACTGCTCGAGAAAATGACGGGCAAGCTGCTCCATATAGGTCCGTCTGGCGCAGGTCATACGGTAAAGATCGCCAACAATCTCTTGTGCGCCGCGAACCTTGTTTTGATGAGTGAAATGGCGCAGATGGCCGAGCGTGCTGGCATTTCTTTGTCAGAGCTTCTTGCAGGCATCAACGCTGGGTCCGGTCGATCGGGCGTTAGCGAGGTAAACTTTCCCAAGTGGATCACCAACGAAGCTTATGACTCGGGGTTCACCATGGGATTGATGCGAAAAGATGTCGGCCTTGCCACCGGGTTGGCCGGCCGCTTGGGTATCGACCTTCCGGCGACCGAGGCGATTGCCGCAATTTGGGAGAGCAGCCGCGAAGAGCTGGATGACAACGCCGACTTCAATGAAATCTTCAAATTCCGGAACACGTCTAATGCTTGACCGAATTGCTCACTACAAGTCGCTCTGCAGCGCGCTGGGGCTCGCGGACATGCCTCAAAGTTACGTTGGGGGTGAGTTTGTCTCTGGCAGTGGCGCGATGATCGCCTTGGAGGACCCGTATTCCCGCGCTGTACTGGCCGAATATTCCGACTGTGGTGCGGCGATCGCAAATCAGGCCTGCGAGACGGCTGAGGCTGCGCAAAAGGTCTGGACGGCAGATTTCACCGCTGCGGGGCGCGGCGTGGTGATGCAGAAGATAGCAGCCTTGGTTGATGAACGGCAGGAAAGCTTGGCGCAGGTTGAGGCGGTCGTATCGGGCAAGCCAATCCGCGATTGTCGTGTTGAGGTGGCCAAGGTCTCGGAAATGTTCCGCTACTACGCCGGCTATACCGACAAGTTGCACGGGCAAGTGATCCCAGTACCCTCGGGCCATCTGAATTATACCATCCGCGAGCCTTTGGGCGTGATCTTCCAAATCACTCCGTGGAATGCGCCGATGTTCACTGCCGGTTGGCAGATTGCGCCTGCAATGGCCTGCGGGAACGGCGTTGTTTTGAAACCCAGCGAGCTGACGCCCGTGACCTCGGTTGCCTTGGCTGCCCTCTGCGAGGAAGCAGGCGCCCCAAAGGGACTGGTCAATGTGCTAGCAGGGCTTGGACCAACAGCCGGTGAAGCAGCCATTGCGCATGACGCGACGCGCAAAGTGGTTTTTGTAGGGTCGCCGGCAACCGGTCGAGTTGTGGCTACTTCGGCTGGGAGGGCGTTGAAACCGGTCGTGCTGGAACTGGGTGGGAAATCTGCCAACATTGTATTTGAGGACGCCGACCTGGAAGCCGCCTGCAAGGGCGCGCAGGCCGCAATCTTTGCCACGGCAGGTCAAAGCTGCGTCGCAGGTTCGCGGCTCTTGGTGCAAGCATCAATCAAAGACCATTTTTTAGAGATGGTCGCGGATGGTATGAGTCACCTGAAAGTTGGTGATCCATTGGATGATGCGACAGAGATTGGCCCGATTAGCAATCGACGTCAGTTCGATCACGTGACAGCTATGGTCGATCAGGCAGTGCAAGAAGGAGCCAAGGTTCTGACAGGCCCCAGCTCCGAAGGCGATGCGCTGATGGTGCCGCCTACGATCCTCGCCGGCCTGCCGCCCGAAGCAAGTGCTGCTCAAACCGAAATTTTCGGACCCGTCGTGACGGCTCTGAGTTTTGAAGATGAAGCCGATGCCCTGCGCATTGCCAATAGCACCGATTTCGGGCTGGCTGGTGCAGTTTGGACCAACAACGTTAGCCTTGCCCACCGTATGGCAGCAAAAGTGCGGGCAGGGACATTCTGGGTAAACGGGTATAAAGCCATCCATGTCTCAACCCCCTTCGGCGGCTCGCGTTCTTCGGGATTTGGTCGATCCTCTGGTATGGAGGTACTCATGGAATACACAGAGCCCAAAAGCGTATGGGTGGAAACAGCAGAAGTCCCCCGCGTGGCTTTTGGTTATGCCCCGAGCGAATGACATGAACCTTCTGGAAGACATCGCCCGCCTTTTTCACGCAGAACCCGCCTTGTCGGCGCTTCTTGGGTTTGAACCGGACGAGGTACAAAACGACGCTGAACTGCTCGCCGCTGTCTTGGCCGGGCTCGTGCAAGACGCGCATGCGCGACATCGGGTGCGTGACTTGGTAGGTGAGGGATTTGCTGAGGACAGAGAGGCTGTTTCGGTCGCTTTGGAGGATCTCGCCGCCACTGCCGCGCGCGATCTGAGCACTGACCCTGCGCGGGTTTTGCTTTTTGCTGCGGGGTATCAGGGGCTGTTGTCCTATCGCGCATCTCGGGCTTTGTTCTTGTCGGGCCGTGACACCGCCGCCGCTGCGGTCAAAGCCATTCTAGGGCGACAGCTGAGCGTGGACATAGCCCCAGAGGCCGATATCGGTCGTCGGGTCTGGCTTGACCACGGGCTTGGCGTTGTAATCGGACGCACTGCGATCATCGAAGATGACGTGAGCATCTGGCACGGGGTCACTCTGGGGTCGAATTTTGTGAGTATGGGCGACCGCCGACACCCGCTTATCTGCAAAGGGGCAGTGTTGGGCGGTCATGCGATCATCTTGGGCGGCATTGATATCGGCGAAAACGCAGTCGTCGCCGCAGGGGCAATCGTGACCAGATCGGTTCCCGCTGGCAAAACGGTTTATGGTCCCAAGGCTACTATCCGCGATCGAAAGCCCGGCAGTTTCAGCGGATTTCTGTAGGAGGTTGCAATGGCATTTCTTGGGATCGACCATCCGCTGATCGCTGTTCATGATCTCGACAAAGCAATTGAGACTTACCGTGATTTGGGCTTCTTTATCGCGCCTCCGGGACAGCACCCTTGGGGAACCTCGACGGCGCTGGCTTTGTTCCGCCATCAGATCATAGAGATTGTGAGCATTGGCGATGAGACTTTGCTGGATGGATACGAAGCGGGCGGGTTTCGCTTTGGTCGACATGTTGAAGAATTCCTGAACAGGTCCGAAGGCGTAGCTCTGACGGCGCTGTTCACCGAGGACGCAGAAGAGGCCGAGCAACAACTGGCCGATCGCGATATTCAATGCACTGGCACGATTGATTTTGGTCGCGATGTTGTCCGTGCAGACAGTAAGCCTGATCGAACCAAAACCACGCTTAAGGTTTTCCACAATGACAGCCTGCCGCGTTTGTCCGTTTTTGCATGCCAACAACACCGACGCGACCTGCTGGAGTTTCCTAACAGGATGATCCATCCCAACGGCGCGCAAGGCTTTGCGGCCGCAACTATTGTGGCCGAGGACAAAGCACCTGTGCTGGATTGGTTCGCCCGTATTCACAATGTGTCTGCCACAAAAGATGCCGAAGGGTTTGACGCTGTTGAGACCACCAACGGACATTGGCGCATCATGGCGCCCGACCAATTTGAGGCTTTCTACAGAGTTACTTTATCCCAGGCTTTCTTCGCAAATGGACCGCGCATTTCAGCTTTGGATGTTCGTGTCAAAAATCTTGGGGTCGTGAAGGATTGCGCCTCTGTGACTGTGTCAGAAACCGACGAACATCTTATTGCATCTGACATGTCGCAGCTTGGCGGAATAGCCCTGCGCTTTGTTCCCTCATAACCTTCGCCTCACAATCTTGTCCGGCATCTGGTGTTGCGCTTTCTTACGGGTCAGTTGGAACCAGCAGGCGCGCTGTTAAAGCCGTCAATCATGCAGCCACCAGCGGGTCCAAAACAGCTTGCTTCGAAAATCTGCTCGCAGCGGATCTGATCTGAAGTCACATGGTCAAATACCTGCATGGTATTTTGATTGAATACGATGTGATCACCAGAGATGCGCTCATCAAGCCAGGATATGAAATAGATACCTTCGGCAATCTTCGTCACATGGGTTCGGAAGGTCTCTGCGGCTGCGCCATCGACGGACATCCATGTTTCGAGGTCGTTGATTTGGAGTTCAACAACACCCGCGCCGCTGTCATAGCGAAGCGTCTTGCCCATGAGTTCCGCCAACCCATCAGCATGGCTTTGAACAAGCGGTGGCTGGAATTCGGTCAAAGAGGTGAGCCGCCCCGACTTCGCAAGTAAATGTCACTACGCTTTGTGCGTAGAAAAGGTCCGTCTGGCAACGCGAACTTGCATCCGCAGCGTCTTGCGGGACCGGTGTGTTTGCCTTGCGCTCGTCCTTTAACGTTCAGGCTTAAAAGTAAAAGGCGTGCGCCACTGAGTTGAAGACTTGATCGTAGTGGTCTGATGGGATCAAGGCTCTCTGGGTTTCAAACATTTTTTGATAGTCCGAATAGAGTTTGTCCACCGGGAAGTTCGATCCAAACATGACGCGATCCGGACCAAATTGCCCAATGACGTCTTCTACAATCGGCGCGAGGCTTTCCTGCGTCCAATTGTGTTCAAACATTCCAAGTCCAGAGAGTTTGCAAGTTACATGAGGCAGGTCTGAAAGATGCCGCAATGACCGCGCCCAATTGGCCAGACCCGCTTCCGTTCGATCGTGTGGGGAGCCTGCGTGACAGAGCGCGACGGGCGTATCCGGCGCCTGTGCGATTACGGTGGCGGTTTTCTCCATGAGCTCTGGATTAAGCTGCAAGTCAAAACTCAGCCCGCGGTCACCCGCTTCCTTGAGACCTTTCAGGAATGAAGGGTCGTCCAGCAAGTCGTTCGTGCCTGTCACAGCATCTTCGCCAGGGGCACGTCCGATGATTTGGCGCACGCCTTTCACTGTCGAAAACCGCTGGTATTCATCCAGTTGAGCAGGCAGGTCCGGCGCTGTGAGATCGCAAAACACCACTTGCGCCATCGGCCAATCCGGCGTGGCGTCGGCAACCGATTGAACCCATTTTGCCTCGGCCAACGGGTCCTCTGCGCCTACCTGAATGTGGACCGATCCGGTGATCCCGCAGGCACTCGCCTCAGCTCGGAACTCATTGATCAGATAGTCGCGCTGAATAGGGGAGGGATCTCCGAAAAAGCGTTCTACGCCTTGGGCCATCAGCCAAGGGTAGTGTACCGCGTTCAAATCCCAGAGATGGTGATGTGCATCGATCATGTGCGGGGCACCTCTTGCATGCGGGCCAGTATGTCGACGCCAAGGCCTTTCCAGAAATGCAGAAGGTCAATGAAGATCCAGTTCTCGGCCAGCTTGTCGCCTTCGCGACGATAGATGTCGATCACGCGCATCTCGCCAAGTTTGTCACTGGCAGGCATGCCCATAAACCCGCCATCATGGCGGGCGGTGAAATTCGGCCAGCCAAAGAAACCGCCGTAGTGCCCTTCGGCCATGCGGCAGATGTGGTTTGTCTTGGATCGTTCAGAAAAGGCCGCGCGGAAGGGGCCAGAGTGCTGTTTGGCGTAGCGCTCGATTGTGTAGGTCGCACCGATCCCGGCTGGCCCCCACCAGATCATGTCGTCGTGCCATGTCCGCGCCAGTTCTTCTTCGAGTGGCAATCCAAGTTGCCAAGTGCCCAGATCCCCAATCATGGCGTTGATCGCCGCAAGGGTCGCGTCACCTTCGGCCTTTGGTTGCGCATCAAAGAGCAATCCATCATGCGTCATAGGCCCGGGCTGAACCAGATGCGCTGCGGTTTGAGGCGGGAAGGGATTTAGGCCCGCTTGCATCATCAAATGCGGGATATCGAAGTACATGGCGGTTTCGACGATCTTGCCGCCCGCGACCTTGTTGAACTCGCAATACCGCAGGAAAGCCATTTTGCCCGTCGGCGCGATGCCAAGCCAAGGCTCATCAAAGAGCCCCATAAGGTGGCCCATAGACACAACCCATGAGCCGTCAAAGCCGTCGGTTTCATTCTTGCCTGCCATGAAAACATCCTGACGCCGTTGAAGCCGTTTTAAGGATGTTTTCAGGGGTGCCCAGAATTCTGATGCGACACGAATCGAGTCCGTCATTTCATTGAAAGGATGAAAGCCGCGCCACAGATAGTCGGTCGAAATATATTGACCCAGAACACCCGCTATATCGCCAGAATCGGCGGCGTCCAAAGCAGCATAGTATTCTCTAACTAAATGTTTTTCCGCTTGAAAGTCGACCACTCGACCTCTCCCTTTGATGGATTTTTGCACACGTTTGCAAAAACTTCTTGCCAAAATCCGGAACCCGAGTCTACCCTGTTGCAAGCGTATGCAAAAATTGCATTGATGACACTCGGGAGGAGCCTTCATGGCCGAAATCCAGCTCAAGAACCTCAGCAAGCGCTGGGGCAGCTTTGTTGGCGTTGATGATTTCAATCTTACGATTGCTGACAAAGAGTTCCTTGTGCTCTTGGGGCCGTCTGGCTGCGGCAAGACCACGACGATGCGTATGATCGCGGGCCTAGAGGATGCAACCGAAGGCGATATTTTGGTCGACGGAACGCGGGTCAATGATTTGGAGCCCAAGGACCGAGATGTGGCGATGGTGTTCCAAAGCTATGCGCTTTATCCGAACATGAACGTCTACGAGAACATCCGCTTTCCGCTGAAAGTGCGCGGCGTTGATCCAAGCACACACGACGAAAAAGTGCGTCGCGCGTCGGCGATGGTTGAACTGGACGAATTCCTGCACCGCAAGCCAGCCGAGCTTTCTGGCGGTCAGCGTCAGCGTGTTGCTTTGGCCCGCGCCATTGTGCGCGAGCCGAATGTGTTCCTGATGGACGAGCCACTGTCCAACCTAGACGCAAAACTGCGCGTCTCGACCCGTGCGCAGATCAAAAACCTCTCTCACGAGCTGGCCGTAACCACCATCTATGTAACCCACGACCAGATCGAGGCCATGACCCTCGCGGATCGCGTGGTGGTCATGAAACAGGGGGTTGTGCAGCAGGTTGGTAGCCCAACGGAAATCTACGACCGCCCGGCCAATGCGTTTGTCGCAAGCTTCATCGGCAACCCGGCCATGAACTTGATGGATGGCGCGGTAGAAGGCGGAACATTTAAGGCGGAAGGCGTTGAGGTCAAAGGCCTCACGGCACCTGACGCGAAAACGACTTTGGGCTTCCGTGCAGAAGATGCCGAAGTTGTGGGCAGCGGCGGTCAGATCAACGCGCCGATTTATACGATGGAACTTTTGGGCGAAGCGACGATGGTATCGGTTCGGATCGGTGGCTCTTTGGTCAGCGTTAAGGCTGACAAGAACTATCGCGCGGACATTGGAGACATCGTCTCGATCAAAGTTCCAATGGAACATTGCCACTTGTTTGATGCTGAAACAGGTGAGCGTGTAGGGGGGTAAGCCCCTGAATTATGGCGCAATTAATAAGCGTCTTTAGCTGGGTGCGTGATTGCAAGACGCATCCAAAATGACAAGAAACAGGGAGAAAGACATGTTTCTAAAGAAAGTAATGGTTGCTGGTGCAATGTCAGCTCTGCTGGGGACCTCTGCCTATGCAGGTGGTCACGCAATGTGTGGTCCTGATGGCGCGTCGGTTCGTATTCTCGGGTCAGACTTTCCAGCGATCCAAGCGGTTGCTGGTGCGGCCGAAGCAAACTGCTCTGGCAGCGCGGGCGAGTTCACTATCAACCTGCGTGACGATACACGCGACATGATGAACCAAGCGCTGACGCCAAACCCGGCAGAATACACCAGCGTGATCGTGGCGAACTCTACGCTCACTCAGTTAATGAATGATGACCTCGTGCGTCCTTTGAACGATCTGGTCGACAAATACGGTGCGAACCTCAAGCCGCATCAGCTAATCACCATTGACGGTAACGTTATGGCGATTGCCTTCATGGCGAACTCCCAGCACCTCTTCACCCGGACTGACATTCTCGCGCAAGCGGGCGTCGAAGGCACACCGTCCAGCGTTGAAGAAATGGTGGCCGCGGCGGAAAAAATCCGCGCAGCAGGCATCATGGAATATCCGATTGCGATGAACATGAAGGTCGGCTGGAACGTTGGCGAGATCTTCAACCTGTTCTATTTCGCGAACGGCGGCGAGCTATTCAAGCCAGGTACAGCTGAGCCAGCAGTGAATTCCGCAGCAGGTGTCGCGGCGCTGAACTCGATCAAATCCTTGCTGGAGTACACCCACCCAGATCACCTCAGCCACGCGTCCAACGAAACCCAGGCACTTTGGGAAGCAGGTCAGGCGGCAATGGCGATCATGTGGGGCTCTCGTGGCGGCGCGGTTCTGGACGACGAGGGGTCTACAGCCGATGTCACCGAGAATACTCTGCTCTCGATGGCGCCAACCGCAAACGGTGGCTCTACGCCAGCGGCGACTCTGTGGTGGGATGGTGTGACCATTGCCAAGAACGTGCCTGATGCCGACGCGGAAGCAAGCTTTGCAGCCCTGGTCAGCGGCCTGAACGCAGACCTGATGAAAGAGCACAACGACAAAGCCATCTGGCTGATCGACGGCTTCCAGCCTGGTCCAGCGGCGGCAGGTGTGTCCGCGACTGCAAATGCAGGGGCCAAGCCTTACCCAATGATCCCATTCGTGAACCTGATGCACAACGCACTGGGGTCCGAACTGGTTGACTTCTACAAAGGCACCGAGAGCGCAGAAGACGCGCTGGCGGACGTCGAAGCGGCCTATGTGACCGCAGCGAAAGAAGCGGGCTTTTTGAACTAAGAGCCTGAGGAAGGGGGCTTTTCGGCCCCCTTCACCCCCTGATTTCTGACACGCCAAAAAGGTCTAGGACATGAAACACCGCACGTTCTTTTGGTTCATTCTGCCGACGCTCTCGGCCATGATCCTGTTTATCGCGTTGCCGATTGTTTCGGTCTTTATCCAATCGCTTTTCGTTGAGCACGAGCAGGTGCTTGTCGTCTCCGAAAGCTGCGGGCCTTTTGGCTGTAACCAAACCACATCGATTGACGCAGAGGCCACCGCAGCGCTTCGCGAAGAGAAACCCTTGGGTCGCTTTAACGGTCTCAGCACATATTTTGACCGGTCCCACTTGGCATCCGCCGAAGTAGCCGAGATCTGGCGCGAGTCGACTGGTCTTGCCTCTTTTGTCAATGGATTGATGGATCTGAAGTTCTATCGCGCTCTGATCTTTACTCTGACCTACACCTTCACTGTAACCCCGGCGGTTCTGATCCTGGGTCTGGCAATCGCGGTTGGCGTGAACAACCTCCCACGCGCCTTCCGCGGTGTCGCGATCTTTATCTCTCTGTTGCCGTTCCTTGTGGCGACGGTCGTTGGCTCGATGATCCTGTCCTGGATGCTTGACGGCGAAGGTATCATCGGCGCGACGCTCCAGAACATCTTCAATGACCCGAGTTTGACGATCAAATCGTCGACCCCGCTGATGTGGATCGCGCTGATCGTCTACGGGATCTGGCACACGCTGCCCTTTAGCTTCATCACCTTTTATGCGGGGCTGCAGACCGTGTCCAAAGACACGCTTGAGGCCGCGCAGATTGATGGGGCAAACAAGTGGCAATCCATGATCCACGTGGTCGTGCCGCATCTGATGCCGCTGGTGTCTTTCGTGACCCTGATGCTGTTGATGGATAACTTCCGCGTCTTTGAACCGATCGTCAGCTTTAACGCCGAGGCCCACGCCCAGTCGCTGAGTATTTTCATCTGGAGCGATCTGCGCGAAGCGGCAACCCGCTTTATGCTTTCGGCTGGCGCGACCTCGATCCTGACGATCATCGGCGTCGCTATCCTTCTCACACCTGTGTTGATCCGCACCTGGCGCGACTTCAACGCTAAGTCTCATTAAGGGAACGCATCATGGCAACTCAGGCACAAAACCGTCTTACACCGTTCAAGGTCGTCTCCTACGCACTGGTGATCACCTGGCTCGTGATCGCTGCCTTCCCTTTCCTTTGGACCTTCTGGGGCAGCTTTAAGGTTCAGGGCGACTTTTTCTCTAAGGCGGATTGGACCAACGCGCTTTATGGCGTCTTCACCACCCGCGAGACCGGTGGCGCCTTTACCGGCAACGGGTATTATGGCGCGTGGGTTCAGGAATCCTTTTGGCGCAACGTTCTGAACACAATGGTCATCGTGTTCTTCACGGTGATTATCTCGCTGACGTTCGGCACACTTGGTGGCTACGCTTTGGCGCGCTCTGGTTTCCGCTATGCGTTCTGGATCTTGATGGCCGCGCTGATCTTCCGTGCGATGCCGCATATTACGCTGGTCTCGGGCTATATGCTTCCGTTCTTTGAATGGAATATTTGGGGCCTCAAGGGCACAGCGATCATTGTGCTTGTGGCGATCAACCAGCCGTTCACATTGTGGATGCTGCACAGTTTCTTCAAAAACATCCCCAAAGACATGGACGAAAGTGCCATGGTCGATGGATGCACCCGGTTCCAAGCCTTCCGTCATGTGATCGTGCCGGTGATGTGGCCGGGCGTGATCACCACGGGCCTGTTCAGTTTCTTGCTTGCCTATAACGATTATGCCGTGACCTCGATGCTGCTCAGCAAACCGAACGAGACCATGGTGCCTGCCGTTGCAAGCTTCCTTGGCTCGGTTCAGGTGCAGGGCAACATCATGTTCGCAGTCGCAGCCGTTGTTTCGGCGACCGCACCTCTCTTTGTGTTGATCTTGTTCTTCCAACGCCAGATCGTCAGCGGCCTGACCGCGGGGGCTGTCAAAGGCTGATGAAGGACTTCCTTGTCATAGGTGCCGGTTCGGCGGGCTGTGTTCTGGCCGCCGAATTGGTGCGACG
This sequence comes from Cognatishimia activa, assembly GCF_017798205.1. NCBI lineage: Bacteria > Pseudomonadati > Pseudomonadota > Alphaproteobacteria > Rhodobacterales > Paracoccaceae > Cognatishimia > Cognatishimia activa. The sequence goes on from NZ_CP060010.1 coordinate 2,300,544, forward strand.
AGGGGCTGGGTCGGTGCTCTTGCTTGAGGCGGGGCCAAGTGATCGCCATCCTCTGGTTCAAACCCCGATGGGGCTGATTTGGGTTATGGGCAGCAAGCGTGATTGGTGTTTCACCTCAACTCCGCAGAAGGGTGCTGGAAACCGCGAAATTAAAGTGCCGCGCGGGCGGATGGTCGGCGGGTCTGGCTCGATCAACTCAATGGTTTGGTTTCGCGGCCGAAAGGACGATTTCGACAATTGGAACGTTCAGGGTTGGAGCTATGAAGAGGTCGCGCCTGCGTTTGAAGCAGTTGAGGATGCGCTAAAACCAAGCCGTCTTGCGACACCGCATCCTTTGACGACGGGGCTTTCATCAGTTTTCCCAGAAACACGTCCAACGCCCGAGACCGAAAGCTCTGGAGTGTTTGCCTATAACTTGGTGGGCGGCCGCAGAAACTCGGCGGCGCGCGCAATGAATATTGGCAAGCTGGTCGAGCTTCGCACGGATGCCCATGTGGATCGCTTGCTCTGGGACGGCGACAAGGCCGTAGGCGCCGTCCTTGTCGACGGTAGCGAAATCCGTGTGGCAAAGGGAGTTGTCCTAAGCGCTGGTTCTGTTGCGTCCCCGGGTATTCTGATGCGGTCGGGCGTTGGCCCTAAGAGCGATCTTGAGAAGCTAGGTATCGATTGCCGCGAAGACGCGCCCGAGGTCGGTGAGAACTTGCATGACCACCCTGGCATAGGGTTGCATTTTGAAGGAGCGGGTTCGGGATATGGGCTAGAAGCGGCGCAGTGGCTCAATTGGGTATTGGCTCCGTTTAAGTATGCGCTGTCGCGCACAGGTCCCTTTGCGTCACCGACCGTTGAGGGCGGCATGTTTTTCAATGCGCGCGGCGTAGATCAAGCTCCTGACGTGCAAAGCCATTTCATTCCGTTCCATTTGGCTCACACGGGCCCCCGGTTTCAAAAGAAGTCCGGATATTTCGCTGATGTGTGCCTGTGTCGCCCGAAATCGCGTGGACGGTTTAGTCTTGCGTCCAAGGATCCAAAAGCCGCGCCTCTGATCGACCTTGGGTTGCTCAAAGACCCTGATGATCTTGAAACGCTGGCTGCCGGGCTCGAGAGGCTTCGCGGCTTATTGCAGGCGGCGGATTTCGGCACTCGACGCGCGCCGGAGGTTTATCCCAGCGCAGCCGTCCAAGGGGACGCGCTGAAAGAGCACATCCGCGCGAACTGTGGCACGGCCTATCATCCGGTTGGCACCTTGCGTTTGGGCGGGCCGGTTTCAGAACGCCTTTCCGTCAGAGGCGTTGAAAACCTTTGGGTGGCCGACGCAAGCATTATGCCGTCTGTCACATCAGCAAACACCAATGCGCCCAGCATGATGATCGGCTGGAAAGGCGCAGAATTTATCGCGGAGGACGCTGCATGAGCTCTTCCGCCCGCAACAGCGCCATGGCGCGTCATCCGGCTCTGAACAGGATGCCGAGGGACTTTATAAAGAGAGGCTTTGCGCCCTCTTTTTTCCCTCAATGCACACTGAAAGGAGACCTCAGATGAAAGGTTCTCGCCCCGAGCAAGCGGTTTTGTCCCGCGACACAGACATGAGCAAGACCGATGAAACCCGTGCCGTGATCGAAGGCATGGTGGATGGTCTGAACGATCACCGGATCGACGATATTGGCCAGTTCTTTAGCGATGGTTTTCGCTGGATGGGCAACCAAGGCTGCGGCACCAAATTGGGTCTGAAAGCCTTTCAAGACAATTGGCAACGCCCGTTCCAGGCAGCCTTTAGTGACAAGGTCTGTATCGATGAAGCCCGCCTTTACATGGGCGAATGGGCAGCGGCGTTTGGGCGCCAAGAAGCAACCCATTCCGGCGAATTCCTTGGGATCGCGCCGACCGGGAAACGTGTTGAAATCCGCTACATGGATTTCTGGAAAGTCGTCGACGGCAAGATCGTCGACAATTGGGTGAATGTGGATTTCGCCCATGTGGCCGCGCAGTTGGGCGTTGATGTGTTCGACGGCGAAGGCTGGGAAAAATTCGATGGGGTCTCCCCACAAAATGAAGGTGAAAGTCATGGCAATTGAGTATCTGAAACGCGGTAAACCCGAAGCGGATCGAGCCGAGGACGACGCGAAAACAGCAGCGATTGTTTCGGCAACGTTGAAAGACATCGAGCAGCGCGGTGACACCGCTGTGCGCGAGCTGGCCAATAAGTTCGACAATTTTGATCGCGAGAGCTATCGGCTGTCGGACGACGAAATTCAGGCGATCATCGCCAAGGTCAGCCCGGAAGATATGGCCGACATCAAATTCGCGCAGGAACAGGTGCGCAATTTTGCGCAAGCGCAGCGGGATTCCATGTTGGATATCGAAGTGGAAACGCTGCCCGGTGTGATTTTGGGTCACAAGAACATCCCTGTGCAGTCTGTCGGCTGCTATGTGCCCGGTGGCAAATTCCCGATGGTGGCGTCTGCGCATATGTCCGTTGCCACCGCTTCAGTGGCTGGCGTGCCGCGTATCATCGCCTGCACGCCGCCCTTTAACGGAGAGCCGAACCCTGCCGTGATCGCTGCTATGCATCTTGGTGGCGCGCATGAAATCTATGTGCTGGGTGGCATCCAGGCCGTGGGTGCGATGGCGATTGGCACTGAAAGTATTGATCCTGTGCACCTGCTTGTGGGCCCGGGCAACGCATTTGTCGCCGAAGCGAAGCGGCAGCTTTTCGGTCGGGTCGGTATCGACCTCTTTGCTGGTCCGACCGAAACCATGGTCATTGCCGATGAAACCGTTGACGCAGAGCTTTGTGCCACGGATTTGCTGGGGCAGGCCGAGCACGGCTATAACTCGCCCGCTGTCCTGCTTACGAATTCGCGCAAACTAGCCGAGGACACCCTCAGCGAAATTGATCGGCTTCTGACAATCTTGCCAACCGCCAGCACCGCCTCTGTGAGCTGGGAGGACTATGGCGAGGTCATCGTGTGTGACACCTATGACGAAATGCTCGAAGTGGCGGATGACATTGCGTCTGAACACGTACAGGTCATGACCGATCGCGATGATTGGTTCCTTGAGAATATGACCTGCTATGGCGCGTTGTTCCTTGGTCCGCGAACCAATGTGTCAAATGGCGACAAGGTTATTGGCACGAACCACACGTTGCCCACCAAGAAAGCGGGCCGCTACACCGGTGGTCTTTGGGTCGGTAAGTTCCTGAAAACGCACAGCTATCAGAAGGTTCTGACCGATGAGGCCGCGACGATGATCGGGGAATACGGCTCTCGTTTGTGTATGCTAGAGGGCTTTGTCGGCCACGCTGAACAATGCAACGTTCGCGTGCGGCGCTATGGGGGTGTGAATGTGCCCTATGGCACGGGTGCACCACGCCGGATGGCCGCGGAATAGCCAAGACTGTGTGCGACACGCCCTTAAGGGCGCTGTCGCAAGACCAAAGAGACAAGAATGACCGACGTACACACAACCAACAAAGCCTTGATCGCGCCTCTGCGCGAGGCGATGTACAACTTTGACGAAAAGGGCGTTCGAGCAGCCCTTCGCGCCCTCATTGCCGAGGATGCCGTCATCCACATGCCCTATCCGCTGGATGACATGACTGGCCCTGATGCCTTTTATGACACCTGCTACGCGCCACTGTTTCAGTCCATGCCGGATCTGGAACGCCGGGACTGGATCGTCATGGGCGGGCTGACCGCCGATCACGAAGAGGATTGGATCGGCTGTGGTGGCCACTACATCGGCACTTTCGTTGCGCCTTGGCTGGACATCCCACCGACGGGGCATCTGGCCCATATGCGCTTTCACGAATTTTTCCGTTTCGTCGACGGCAAAGTCGTCGAAGTTCAGGCGCTCTGGGACATCCCCGAGCTGATGATGCAGGCAGGAGCCTGGCCCATGGCGCCGTCACTCGGCCTTGAATTCTGCATTCCGGGACCAGCAACTCTGGATGGCATTGTCGAAGGTCCGTGGGACAAGGAACGGTCTACCGTCTCCTGCGATCATGTCATCGACATGTTGGAACATCTCAAAAAGCACCCCTCGCAGGGCGGGCCCGAAGTGATGGAGATGGAAAAGTTCTGGCACCCAAAGATGAACTGGTACGGACCCGCGGGTATCGGAACGGGTCGGGGGATTGCTGGTTTTCGCAATTGGCACCAGATCCCGTTTTTGAAAGCAATGCCCGACCGCGGGTTTGAGCGCCACAAAATCACTTATCACTTCTTCGGAGACGCCGACTACATCGCCGTGACCGGTTGGCCCAATATGATCCAGACCGTGACACACGATGGCTGGATGGGGATCGCGCCCGCAGGCAAAAAGATTACGATGAAGTCCTTGGATTTCTGGAGGATCGAGGACGGTCTGATCCGTGAAAACTGGGTAATGGTCGATCTGTTGGACGCGTATCGCCAACTTGGTGTGGATGTTCTGGCGCGTATGCGAGAGTTCAATAAAGTACGCGTACAAGGACGCATTCCGTTCCCGGTAGGAGACATTTGATGACATTGCCACGTACGCCATCTTTTAACCTGAAGGGCAAACGCGCGCTCGTGACGGGGGCGTCTTCGGGGATTGGCTTGGCTTGCGCGACGGCTTTGGCCGAATATGGGGCTGAGGTCACCTTGGCCGCGCGGTCTGGCGATAAACTGGAAGAGATCTCGCGCCAGATGTCGGAGCAAGGGTGGGATGTGCAGACCATGCCTGTAGACGTCTCTGATGTCGCGGCCACGACCGCCGCTGTCACGGCGGCGGGGCCGTTTGATATTCTTGTGAATTCTGCAGGCCTTGCGCGCCATAGCGCCGCTTTGGAAACCACGGAAGAGGACTTTGACGCAGTCGCTGACCTGAATTTCAAAGGCGCATATTTTCTGACAAAGGCCGTTGCGCAAGGTCTGGTCGACGCCGGGCGGGGCGGGTCGTTGATCAATATCTCAAGCCAAATGGCGAAAGTCGGGGGCATTGATCGCGCGGTCTATGCGGCGACAAAGCACGCCGTCGAAGGCTTTACCAAATCGATGGCGATCGAATGGGGCCCAAAAGGCATTCGGATCAATACAATCTGCCCGACCTTCATTGTCACGCCTTTAACCAAACAGACCTTTGACCGCCCCGAGCGGCGGGCCTGGGTCGAAGAAAAGATCAAGCTTGGCCGCATCGGAGAGGTTGAAGACATCATGGGGGCAGTCGTATTCCTCGCGTCGGATGCAAGCGCGCTCATCACAGGATCCGCCTTGCTGATTGATGGAGGTTGGACCGCAGATTAATGACAGTCATTAAGATCACATCCGCAGAAGTCGCAGAACGCGCCGGGGTCAGCCAGTCGGCTGTCAGCCGCGTGTTTACACCTGGCGCTTCAGCCTCGCGCAAGACCGCTGAAAAGGTGCGCAAGGCGGCTATGGAACTCGGCTATCGTCCGAACGCTTTGGCGCGCGCGATGGTCTCGGGCAAGTCGCGGATTATTGGTCTTGTGGTCGCCTATCTGGAAAACCAATTTTATCCGGATGTGCTGGAAAAGCTGTCCAATGCGCTGCAGGCCGAAGGCTATCACGTGCTGATCTTTATGGCGTCGCAGACTGCGGGGAATATCGAGGGCGTAGTTGATGAAATCCTTGATTATCAAGTGGATGGGATCATCGCGGCCTCTGTGGCCATGACGTCGGACCTTAGCGAAAGATGCCGTGCAGCGGGCGTGCCGATGGTTATGTTCAACCGCTCGCAAGACACGCCGCATATGTCTGCCGTTACCAGCGACAACATTGCCGGAGGCCGCAAAGTTGCGGAGTTCCTGATCGCCGGAGGGCACCAGAAAATCGGCTATATCGCCGGTTGGGAAGGCGCCTCGACCCAAAGAGACCGTGAGGCCGGATTTACCCAAGGTTTGAAAGATGCGGGCACCACGTTGCACAAGCGGGGCGTCGGCAACTTCGGCATGGAAGACGCCCGCGCTGCAACGCTTGAGATGTTCTCAGAGGACGCGCCTGATGCCGTCTTTGTTGCAAATGACCATATGGCAATGGCCGTCATGGACACGCTGCGGTTTGAACTGGGCCTAAAGGTGCCCGAAGATGTTTCGGTTGTTGGCTATGACGACGTGCCGACCGCGGCTTGGCCCGCCTATGGCCTCACAACCGTCCGCCAGCCCGCCAACCGTATGGTGGCTGAGACAGTCGACATACTTCTAAGCAAAATCAACGATATAGACGTAAATCCGCGCAAGGTAGAAATTGACGGGCCGCTGGTCCTGCGCAAATCGGCCCGCGTGCCAGAAGGATGGACAGAATGAAGGGGTTCTCAAACCGTTTCGTAGACTTTCCCGATTACATCATCGGGATCACCAAAGAGATCTGGGAAGATCGTGGCATCGCCACGCTGCATGAATACTATGCGCCCGACATTGTCGTGCGGTCTCCGGCCTCTGTTGTGGTCGGCAATCAGAATGTCATCGGCGCGACCATGGCGACCCTGGCGGAATTTCCGGATCGCACGCTTTTTGGCGAAGACGTGATTTGGTCGGGTTCGCCCGAAGAGGGGATGTTGTCCTCGCACCGCCTGCATTCCACCGCGACCCATGCCAAACCCGGTGTTTACGGGGCTCCGACGGGCAAAAAACTGCACTACCGAATTCTCGCGGATTGCCACGCGATCAACAACCAGATCAACGATGAGTGGCTGATCCGGGACCAAGGCGCGATCGTGCGTCAACTCGGCTGGGATCCCAAGGACTATGCCCGCGATCTGATCGCGCGCGAAGGTGGGCCCGAGAATTGCGTTCAGCCCTACACGCAGGCAAATGAGGTCGAGGGGCCCTACAAGGGCAATGGCAATGACAACGAGTGGGGGCAACGCCTTGCGGATATCCTCACGCGGATGATGAATGCGGATTTCACTGTCATCCCAAAGGAATACGACCGTGCCGCGAACTTGGAATACCCAGGCGGTGTTCAGGCGCTGTCATTTGACGGGGCTGATGAGTTTTGGATGGGGCTGCGTGCGAGCTTCCCGAATGCCGAATTCAAAGTGCAGCACGTCATTGGCCGCGATGATCCGAACATGCCGCCCCGCGCCGCGGTGCGTTGGACGCTAAGCGGCAAGCACGACGGCTGGGGGTCTTTTGGCACACCTACGGGCAAGGACGTCTTTGTCCTTGGCATCACGCAGGCTGAATTTGGTGAACTGATCGCTGGTGATATCAAGCTGCGTCGCGAATGGACGCTCTTTGACGAGACCTCGGTCTGGAAACAGATCCTCCTGCAGACTGGGGATCTCTAAGTGGTCGATTGCGGCACATATCGGTTGGACAGCAGTCAAACGCTGTGCCGCTTTCACATTCACCGTTCGTCGCTGCGCGCGCGGCGGCTCAATCCTCATCCTCCGGGCTGGGCGTGTACAGCACGCGCAACCCACGGAAACTCTAGAGGAAATACGCAATGACACCCCAAGACATGGAAGCCCGCATCGTTCGCTATGGCGACCTTAAACCCTGTAAGACTGCCTTTATCGACGCACATACGCCCGGCAGTGATCAGAAAGAAAACTTCACCATCATCGGAGGTGGCGTCAGCGAAAGCCCCGACCAGCACGTGCACATCACAACGCCCCATGGGTTTAATATCGGCGCGGCAGGGCAGCCGCCAAAGTGCCGCAACTCTTTGCACGATCATCGCACGGCTGAAGTATTCTTTGTGCTCTCAGGCCGCTGGCGGTTCTTTTGGGGGCGCTGGGGCGATGCGGGCGAAGTCACTCTGGAGCCCGGCGATATCTTCAACATTCCAACTGGCATTTTCCGCGGTTTTGAGAACATCGGCACCGACTATGGAATGATCATGGCGATCCTCGGTGGCAACGATGCCGGCGGCGGTGTCATGTGGGCCCCTCAGGTGATCGAAGACGCCGCCGACCATGGGTTGATCTTGGCCGAAACCGGCAAGCTCTATGACACTAAAAAGGGCGAAGCACTGCCCGACGGCGTCAAGCCGATGCCCTTGCTGACGGCCGAAGAACTCGCCCTGCGACCAGAGCCCACCACAGCAGATGTTTTGCCCAACCATGTCGCGCGTTATTTGGACATGATGGCCTATTCCGACAAATCGCCCTGCAAAGTCATCGGGGAAACCGGCCTTTTGAAAGACAAGCCCGGGTTTGAGGTCGATTTCATTTCGCGCGCATCCGCCAGCGATCAAATGCACAGCCACGACAAGCCGTCGGTCTTGATGCCGGTCAAAGGCCATTGGCGCGTGGATTGGGACGGCGGCACCACAACGCTCGCACCGGGTGACACTATGTCGATCCCAGAAGGTCTGTCACACCGGGCAACGCCCTCGATGACCGGCGAAGCTGCGCTCTATCACATCATTGCAACTGACGATCCCGCAGGTCTGACCTGGACTGGACACTGACGCCAAAAGGAGAGGCCTCGCCATGACCAAGATTTTGACGACCCATGTCGGCTCTTTGCCACGTACCCAAGACGTTGTGGATTTCATCTTCGCCCGTGAACACGGCAAGGACTACGACCAAGACGCCTTTGATGCCTGCATGGCGGCAGCGGTGGACGACACCGTGCGCAAGCAGGTTGCGGCGGGCGTCGATATCGTGAGTGATGGCGAGACCTCAAAGATTTCTTACGCGACCTATGTCAAAGACCGCTACACGGGGTTTGACGGCGATAGCCCGCGCAATGCGCCTGCGGACCTCAAGCAATTCCCGAGCTTTCTCAAGCGGTTGGCGGATGATGGCGGGACACCGCAATATGCGCGCCCCATGTGCGTTGGCGAGGTGAAGTCCAAGGGGCAAGGAGAGCTGCAAAAGGACATCACCAACCTCAAATACGCGATGGCGGAACATGGTGTTGAACGGGGCTTCATGAATGCGGCGTCGCCGGGGGTGATTTCCCTGTTCTTGCAAAACGATCACTACGCCACGCGCGAGGCCTATCTGGCGGCGCTCGCCGATGCCATGAAAGAGGAATATGAAACCATCGTCGGTGCTGGCTTGGACTTGCAGCTCGACTGCCCCGATCTCGCTCTGTCGCGGCATATGCTGTTCAATGATTTGTCCGACGACGAATTCCTAAAGATCGCGGCATCTCATGTCGAAGCGCTGAACCACGCACTGCAGGATGTGCCGGCCGAGAAAGTGCGCGTTCACATCTGTTGGGGTAACTACGAAGGGCCACACGTCTGCGATATCCCCATGTCCAAGATGTTTGACACGCTGATGTCGACGAAATCGCGCTATGTGCTTTTCGAAACCTCAAACCCGCGCCACGGCCACGAATGGAGCGTCTTCCGCGACCGCAAAGCCGATATTCCAGAGGATAAGGTTCTCGTGCCCGGCGTGGTCGATTCGACCACGAACTTCGTGGAACACCCAGAGCTTGTTGCCGAGCGTGTGTCGCGCTTTGTCGACATCGTTGGGGCAGATCGCGTGATTGCGGGGTCCGATTGCGGGTTCGGCACCTTTGCGGGGTTCGGCGCCGTCGATCCTGATATTGCCTATGCCAAGCTCGGATCCCTTTCAAAAGGCGCAGCTTTGGCGGGATGACACCGCTTGTTCTGATCCCAGGCATGATGTGCGACGCGCGGCTTTTTGGGCCGCAAGTTGACGCGTTTTCAATGGATTACGATCTGATCTTCGCTTCGATCACAGAAGAAGCCAGTGTCACAAAACTGGCAGAGCGTGTTTTGAGCCAAGCACCCGAGCGTTTTGCAGTTGCGGGCCTGTCGATGGGTGGGATCGTCGCGATGGAGATGATGCGGATCGCGCCACAGCGGATCGAGCGAATTGCGCTGATGGACACAAATCCGATGGCTGAAACGGAACAGGTCAAAGCTGGTCGTATCCCCCAGATGATGGCCGTGCGTGAAGGGCGGCTTGCATCTGTGATGCGGGATGAGATGAAACCAAAATACCTCGCGCCCGGGCCCGGTCGTAAGGACGTTCTGGATCTTTGCATGAAGATGGCGCTGGGCATAGGACCACACGCGTTCTTGCGCCAATCCCGCGCCTTGATGGATCGCCCCGATCAAACCGAAACCCTGCGCGGCAGCACTATTCCGTCCCTGATCCTTTGTGGCCGCTATGATAAGCTCTGCCCAATAACCCGGCATGAATATATGGCCTCTTTGATGCCACATGCGGATTTTGAAGTCATCGAGGACGCGGGCCATTTGCCCACGCTTGAAAACCCTGACGCAACAAACCAAGCGCTGGCGCGCTGGCTGGAGGCCGCATGAACGACGATCTTTTGACCCTTTTGAAACAAGTGGATACGCCAACAGTTTGCAACGCGATTGAGGTGGTCGAAGGCAAGCGCGGCTTTGACCAATTCACCCGCGGCACCATGCTGTCCAGCGCCCCAGAAGAGGGGGCGATTGTCGGCTATGCTCGGACGGCCAAGATTTCGGCCATCGCGCCGCCATCCGAGGCGCCAGAGGTCATCAAAGCACGGCGCATGGACTATTATCGCCATATGGCCAGCGGTCCGCGACCGGCGATTGCTGTGGTGGAAGATGTCGATGGCGACGATGCTATCGGCGCCTATTGGGGCGAGATCAATACCACAATTCACAAAGGCTTCGGCCTAAACGGTGCGCTGACAAATGGCGTCATGCGCGACCTCGGCGACTTACCAGAGGGCTTTCCTGTGATCGCGGGGTCGATTGGCCCGAGCCATGGTTTCGTCCACGTCAAAGAAATCGCGACTCCGGTTACGATTTTCGGTCTCACGATCAATGACGGCGACTTCGTTCACGCAGATCGTCACGGAGCCCTGGTTGTCCCTGCACAGCATATGGGCAAGTTGGAGGCTGGCGTGCGTAAGCTATTGGAGACTGAGCGGATTATCCTTGATGCCGCTAAAGGCAACGACTTCGATTTCGCGAAATTTGAAGAGGCCTGGGCAAAGTTCGAAGCGTCCAGAACTTAAAGACGGGCCAATTCGGTTTCTCGGGAGCGGTGCCTGCGCCAGTAACTGCGAACCGAATGGGTGAAACTTGTAATGCAGCTTAACGTGCTGGAAGTGCTGCAGGAATTTCGGTCGATCAATCGGCCGGGCTATGAACGAACGCTCTGCCGCTTCCAACTATTCCGCTCTTAATTGTTGCGCAAAATGCTGCTGGGACACCTCTTTCACGATCTCGGTGAGCCGCTCCAAAGTGGTCCCGTGAGGCGATTGTTTGCGCCATACCATACCGATGGATCGCGTCAACCTATTGTTACGGAAGGGTAAAACTGTCACGTCATTCGCGGATTTTCCAACTTCCGATTTCACATAAAGTGCAGGCAAGAATGCAACGCCCATGTCTAAGGAAACCATGTGCCGGATCGCATCCAAACTTGTGCCTTCGTACTCTGAACGAAGATGCGCTCCTAGTTCGTCACACAACAATGCAATTTGGTTGTGCAACGTATAGGCCGTAGAGAGGCTGAGCACATCCAGATCGCCAATATCGGCATCCTGTACCTCCGGCTTTTGGGCCAATGCATGATCGCGCGCGACAGCGAGCATCAGCGGCTCTCGGAACAGGCGACGAACCGAAACGTCGGCAGAGCGAAATGGCAGTTGCGTGAGGATAAAGTCATGGCGGCCCTGAAGCAGTTCCTCTTTGAGGATAGCGGGTGCTGCGTCCCTGACGAGCACTTTCAGAGCTGGATACTCTTTGTGAATTCGGCGCATCACCTGAGGAAGAAAGTAAGGCCCAAGCGTCGGTGTTGATCCAAGTCGCAATGTGCCACTGATACCTTCTTTTGCGCCATGTGCAGAGGTCCTGAGGCTTTCGACGTGGTCCAGAATGATGCGCGACTGCTCCAGCACATCTCTGCCGCCGGGTGTCAGAATAGCACCGCGCTTGCCACGCTCGACCAGTTCCAATCCAAGAGCCGCCTCAAGCCCGACAATCTGTTGACTCAACGATGGCTGGCTTACACCGACCAACTCGGCGGCTTTGCGGTAGTGACTGGTGTCAGCCAAGGCAACAAAGTAACGCAATTGGCGAAGCGTAACGTCAGGGTTCATGCGGGCTCTCCAAAATCCTGACTTTAATATAGGTTTTTCCTATCAAATTTTCACCCTTCAGTGGATTTATTCTTATGTCGTTTCGGGCGATATCGCCGGTCAGCAACGATACTTCCCAGAATTTAAGGGGCTTAGGTGACCATAATGACCGCCATGCAAAATACGCTTCGTAACCGCATCCACGAACTCCAGATCTTTGTTTCCCTTGTGGATCAAAGGCTTGCGCAAGAGCGGAGCAACCCGCACCCAAGCCTTGAATTGATTCAAAGGCTTGAGCTGGGACGCGAAGACCTCCTCGACACTCTGTCGCAGGCTCAAGCCTGGTCTCAGCACGACAGCCATACCGGACCTTCTGCGGCATAGATCTCAAGATATGACTGAAATCCTTTCTTTGGCAGGTAGCAACCTGGCCTCTCCGATCATCTTGTGTTTCGCTCTTGGTCTCGCGGCCGCCCTCGCAAGATCGGATCTGTCCATTCCAGAGGCGGTCGCCAAAGGGATGTCGATTTACCTATTGTTTGCCATTGGTTTCAAAGGAGGCGCATCGGTCGCGTCTCATGGAATAGATGGCACCCTGTTAAAGGCACTTGCCGCCGGAATATTCCTGTCATTTAGCCTTCCGTTCATCGCTTTTGCGTTTCTGAGAACCATTACAGGAATGTCTCGATTAGACGCAGCAGCAGTGGCGGCCCACTATGGCTCGATCAGCATCGTGACCTTTGTTGCCGCGACTTCCATTCTGGAAGGGCGAGGTATTCCGTCTGAAGGCTATATGGTGGCGGTGGCGGCCGCGATGGAAGCCCCTGCGATCCTTTCAGCGCTATGGCTCGTAGCGCGCAGTGACAAAGGCGGGCAGATGGAACCGGGACTTCTACGGGAAATCCTTCTCAATGGTTCTATTGTGCTTTTGGTCGGTAGTTTCGCAATAGGCACGGTGACTGGTGAACAAGGGCTTGCCGAGATCGCGCCATTTATTGTGGCACCTTTCAAAGGCGTATTGTGCCTGTTCCTTCTGGACATGGGGTTGGTTGCTGGACGCGGGTTGCGCCAATCAAAAGGGGCACTGGGCAGCAGTGCCGTTGTTTTCGGCGTCACAATGCCCGTGATGGGTGCCGCAATTGGCTTGGGCCTTGGCGCCATGATTGGCCTTTCGATGGGAGGTGTGGTTTTGCTGATGGTTCTCGCAGCATCTGCGTCGTATATCGCAGTGCCCGCAGCCATGCGTGTGGCCTTGCCCGAAGCTAATCCTTCTGTCTATCTGACTTTGTCTTTGGGCGTGACCTTCCCATTTAACCTGACGCTCGGCATCCCCCTTTATGTCGCGCTTGCCACGATGTTCATTGGAGGCTGACATGCAAATGCACTCGGCGAAACGCGTTGAAATTGTAATCGAAAGGCCTCTGGAGAGCCGCCTGACCGATGCACTGAACGAAGCCGGTGTGACCGGCTATACCATTGTGCCTGTGCGCGGCGGATCAGGGCGTTCCGGCCCTTGGACACGCGAGGGTCAAGTCGGACGCGCAGGCATGGTGATGATCGTTTGCCTTATTCGCCCAGACCGTCTCGACAGTCTGCTGGAAGCCGCTTTCGCGGTGGTAGAGCGTCACATCGGTGTTGTTTCAGTCACCGATGCGCAGGTCCTACGGGCAGAAAGGTTTTGAGTGGCGACCGCAGCTTGAAGTCCATTCCAAAATAATGACAATGCTCGGCCTAGCCGGGCATTTTTTTTTGGCGAAATGTCTACGCCCAATAATAGGGAACACCCATGGATCTGGGTCAGATACTAAATTTGCAGGCCGAAACTCTGGCTATTGCATTAGCGGCAATTCTACTTGCTGGATTTGTCAAAGGAACGACTGGCGTCGGTGCCCCAGTTGTAGGGGTCCCAATTTTAACCGCACTCTTTGACATAGCTTTCGCCGTAGCGATCTTCTCCATCTTGAACCTGCTTTCCAATATTTGGCACACGATCGCGTTCAGAGACAAAGTGCCCAATAAGTCCTTTGTTCTCAGGTTCGCATTCGCCGGAGCTTTGGGCGCAATACTCGGGTCGTTGCTATTGGCATCTTTGTCTGACGCACCGTTGATGCTGACAATGGCTGGCGTCGTATTGTTCTATGTCGGCTTCAAACTGACCAAGCCCAATTGGAAGCTATCCCGCGAAGCAGGAGATCGCTTGGTTATACCGGCCGGTTTACTTGGTGGTCTGTTGCAAGGGGCAGGGGGGCTGTCTGCGCCAATGTCTATTACCTTCTTGAGCGCCCTGAAACTCCCAAGACCCGAGTTTATTGGAACTATTTCAGCCTTCTTTTGCATAATGTCGCTGTTTCAAATTCCCACACTCGCTGTCTTGAATATTCTTAAACTCGAGCATGTGTTCTATTGCGGGTTAGCGCTTTTGCCATTTGGAATGGCTATTTGGGCCGGTGAAAAAGTCTCGCGATTTGTATCGGGGCGATTGTTTGACCGATCTATCCTCTTATTACTCTTCGCTGTGGCAGTGCTGCTTATTTCGAGATCCATAGCATAAAATCTGATCCACCCATTTGCTTAGAATGTGGAAGAACAAGACTGGCGAATAAGCGACCGAAATTGGAAGAAACGGTTTCCAAACACCGTTAAGTAAGTCCGGTTTTGAAAAGGCTCTTTTGTCTTAAGCAGCCCATTCAATTGAAGCGGTTTTTAAATTTGACTGCTTTTCGCGCTCGTATCATTTTGAGATGAAACGATGTGTGGAGGCTCGCTTGGCTCAGATATTTCCGTTTACGGATCCGGTAGCGGCCGTAACCACACCGCCGACACAATTTGTTCGGGGAGACGGCGTGAGAGCCGTCGATGCCGATGGCAAATCCTACATTGATGCCGTGTCTGCGCTCTGGTGTGCCTCGCTTGGATTTTCCCCTGAAAGGTTGACCCGTGCGATGGCGGATCAAATGGGTAAACTTGCCTATTACCATTCGTTCATGGGACGAACGCCCGAGGTTGCAGATCAATTGGCTGCCCGCCTAGTCGCGCGTTTGCCGGGTATGGAAAGGGTGTTTTTTGGTACATCCGGATCCGAGGCCGTCGAAACAGCATCGAAATTTGTCCGCTATTATTGGAATGCCAAAGATCGCCCACAGAAAAAACGGATCATATCGCGGGAGGGCGCATATCACGGGTCTGGTCAAATGAGCGCGGCATTGACCGGCTTAACCTATTGTCATGACGGGTTCGATCTGCCGTTGGATGCGGTCTTGCGCACGGGGCGGCCCCATTACCTGCGGGATGCGGAACCCGGCGAGAGCGAGGCCGACTTTTCCAAGCGCCGCGCGCGTGAGCTTGATGCTTTGATCTCTGCTGCTGATCCAGAAACGGTTGGTGCGTTCATCGGCGAGCCAGCGATGGGAGCGGGCGGAGTTATCCTGCCCCCGGATGGATATTGGGCCGAGATTCAAAACGTTCTGACCAAACACGATGTTCTGCTTATCGCTGATGAGATCATTTGCGGGTTCGGGCGGACTGGAGAATGGTTCGCTTGCGAAACCTACGATATCCGTCCCGACATGATGACGCTGGCAAAGCAACTCACGGCCTCGGTCTTTCCGATGTCAGCCGTTGCGGTGTCTGGAAAAATCTATGAAGCGATTGAGGCGCTAGCAGGTAAAAACGGCACTTTGGGCCATGGCGTCACTTACGGAGGCCATCCGGTGGGGGCAGCGGTCGCGCTGGAATGTCTCGACATATATGAAGAGATGGATTTAACCGCTCACGTCGGGCGATTAGGCAATTTGATCGCAGATGGGTTGGCGCCATTGCGAGACGCGCCTGGTGTTCTGGATGTCCGTCATAGTGGCATGTTGGCCGCCGTCGAATTCAACACCGACGCGCTTGCTCGTGCTGTAGGCGAGGAAGCTGAGCGCTTGGGCGTCTTCTTCCGACTTATCGGCTCGGTTTTGGCAATCGCGCCGCCGTATATATGTACCGATGCGGACATCGAAGAAATTACCTCTGTCATGAGGAAGGCGGTTGAGGCCCAGACGGTACCGCAATGACTCAACTGGCCTATCTTTCTGCCTCGGAAATTTTGACGGCCTATAGGCAACGGGCATTGTCGCCGGTCGAGGTGGTGGATGCTGTTATAGCGAGGTCGAGGCAAACTGAGCCGGATGTAAATGCACTGACCTATACCTATTTCGATCAGGCGCGCGATGCGGCTCGCGAGGCCGAAAAACGGTATATGGGCAAAACCGCTGATAACCCATTTCCTCTTGATGGTATCTGCGTTGCGGTGAAGGATTCCGGCCATATCGCGGGGCAACCAACGTCGGCGGGCTCACTTCTATCTAAGGACATTGCACAGCCTGCAACCTCGCCTATCAACCAACGGGTGCTCCGAGCTGGCGGTATTGTGCATGCGCGCAGCGCGACCCCCGAATATTCCTGCGCCGCAGTGACTTTGTCAAAACGCTGGGGGATCACGCGCAATCCGTGGAACCTGGACATGACGCCCGGTGGGTCATCGGGCGGGGCTGCGGCGGCGCTTGCCGCGGGTTCGGCCACCTTGGCCACCGGGTCTGACATCGCTGGATCGATCAGAATCCCAGCCGCATGTTGTGGCGTCGTCGGCTACAAGCCACCGCGTGGGCGAAACCCTGTCGATGCACCGTTCAATCTGGATACCTATTGTCACACAGGTCCGATGGCCCGCACTGTTGCGGACGCCTTGTTGTTTCAAAACGTTTTGTCAGGTCCTCATGCTGAAGACCCCACAACGCTGCCCTATCAGCGCATTGCGCCGGGCGATGCCAGTATCAAGGGCCTTCGTTTAGCAGTCTCTTCGGACCTCGGATTTTTTCCAGTCGATCCTGAGGTTGTGGCGTCTCTGGATAAAGCAATCCAGCTGTTCACCGATCTGGGCGCACGGGTGGAGGAGGTCGTTCTACCATGGAAGGCGGACGTGCTGGACGCCACGTTGACCCATCTCCGGCATATTTTCGGGACATCGATTGCGCCAGACACCGCGGAGGATTGGGAAAAACTTACACCCTACGCCCGATCCTTTGCACAAGCCGGTTTGGAGGTAACGCCCAAAGACTATTTTGCAGCGCTTACAACAGCCGGCGCGGCAGCGCAGAGTTTTGGCGCAGTCATGTCGCAGTATGATCTTTTCATATGTCCGACGACAACTGTCCCAGCAGTCGCTGCCGACTTCGATCCAGGTTCCCAGAGTTTGCAGGTCGCAGGCCAAACTGTCGACCCAATGCTGGGCTGGGTCATGACGTCACCGTTCAACATGCTAAGCACACATCCGGTGTTGTCCGTGCCGGTGTCACAGGCGGAAAATCAAGTGCCAATTGCAATCCAAATTGTCGGACGACCGTTCGATGAAGCCACCGTGTTCCAGGCTGCATTGGCGTTCGAAGCTGAACGTGGGCATTGGTTTGCCGATGACGCGCCGCAACCATTCTTGCCACACCCATAGCACTCACAAGCCAAACCTGAGATGCTTGATATCAGTTGAGAGAAACGAATAAAGTCAGTGCCTTACCAACACGCCATAAATTTCCTAAAAAAGGTACTTGGTAAAAGCATCTTGCGCCTTCGCGCATCACATTTGAGCCGCATCATTTGCGATTTCTGACAAAGCTGAGATGGCCCACTGGTGCATGGGATTGTTCGAGTTGCGCTCATGATGCATGGCGGAAACGGTGAATGGACGGATTTCGATAGGCGGTGGACATGACACGAGCTGGTAGCGTCCTGCTTGGGTCGCAACCAGCCGGCTCGGCATCGTCGCGATCAAGTCCGTCGTGGCGACGATGGAAAGCGCTGGCAAGAATTGCGGCACCGCCGTTGTCACCTGTCGCATACTTCCGAATTTTTCCAACGCGTCATCGACGATCCCTCTGTGATCGCCGCGGGGAGAAACGATGAGGTGCTCTGCACTGACATAAGCCTCAAGGGTCATCTGGGCCTGCGCAAGCGGATGCCCCTGACGCAATACGACACTGTAGCCTTCTTCATATAGCTTTACCTGTTTGATGCTGCGCGGCAAGCTCCAGGCAAAGCCCAGTGCGAGGTCTATGTCACCGTGCTCCAAAGCGTCGACTGCTGGACGGCGGCCTAGGGGTAGGATGCTGACGCGCATGCCCGGCGCATCCGAGCGAACAACCTGAAGAAAACGCGGAATGAGCGTTGTCATCTCATTGTCAAATGCCCCTAAGCGTAAGGTCTCAGTAGATGACGCCGGATCAAAGATCACGGGTGCGCTTATCGCCTGCGACAATGTTTCGACAACGCTGCGGATCTTTGGTTCCAGCCCAAGTGCGACTGCGGTTGGCTCCATGCCCTTAGGAGTGCGTAGGAAAAGTGGATCACCAAAGGTTTCGCGCAAACGTTTGATCGAATGGCTGATCGAAGACTGTGTCAAGCCCATGTGCTCGGCGACATAAGAGGCTTTCCGCAGCCGCATCAGGTTGGTGAAAACCAACAGGACCGTCAGATCTAACCTGCGCAATTCGATTTCATCGATATTCACATTTAACCCAATTCGTTTTCATTTAAGCTTTGATCTCTCTATCTCTCGATCAACGTCAAGGCAATGGAGAGATGTCATGCGGATTGGGATTATCGGGAAGGGACGGGTTGGTTCCGCGTTGGCCGTAGGTTGGCGAGCTGCTGGCCACGAGGTTCAGCTCGGCGGGCGCGAGACCTCGCCCAACGCATCAGAAGTAGCAAACTGGGCCGATGTCGTAGTGCTAGCGGTGCCATTTGCAGCGCTTGAGAGCATCGCACAGACGATTATCGCTGCAGACAAACCAGTTATCGATTGCACAAACCCGATCGCCATGGGTCCAGACGGCATGGGGCTGGCGATAGGACATACGACTTCGGGGGCCGAGCAGTTGCAGGCGAAATTGCCGGGCGCGCACGTTATCAAGACGCTCAATCAGGTGGGCGCCGAGGTGATGGCTGATACCACTGGTTTCGCCCACGCTCCGGTGCAGTTCCTTGCAGGTGACAACGAGGTCGCCAAAAAGGTTGTTGCATCCTTGCTTGTCGATCTGGGGTTCGAGCCACTGGACGCAGGTGGGCTTTCCAAAGCGCGGCTGCTTGAACCATTCGCTCTCGCTTGGATCAATCAGGCCATTGCACAGAAACATGGGCGTGATTGGGCCTTTGGCGCAATGCCGAGGACGGTCAAATGAGCGAACCGGTCACCATCGTCGTGCGTCGCCGCGTCAAGGCAGGTTCAGAGCAATTCTACGAAAACTGGCTGAACCGACTGACGTCAGAGGCACAAGCGCTGCAAGGCTATCTTGGAGCGCAGTTTCAAAAACCCTCAAACACTGGAGCGCCTTACACAAGCGTGTTCCGTTTCGCGAGCCTAGAGGCGCTGGAGGCTTTTGAGCGTTCTGAAATGCGGGCGCGTTACCTTGGTGAGATCGCTGCCCATGTGGCGGCAGACGCGGTGTGGGATCGGACCACTGGGCTTGAGGTTTGGTTTGAAGCGCCAAAGGGTACGGTTGTCGCGCAACCGTCTCCGCATCGTATGGCGCTGGTTTTGCTCGTGGTCGTGTTTGTGCTGGTTTTGCTGCTGAATCTGGCGCTTGGCCCAGTGATTGGCAACTGGCCGCTGGCCCTTCGCCTTCTGGTCACGGTCATCCTTCAGGTCACTCTCATGACCTATTTCATCATGCCGCGCGTCACGCGTATCTTGGCGCGCTGGATTTTTCCTTCAACTAAAACAGCAATCTAGAAAGGCAATGACCATGTCTGCATCTATTGACACACTTGGAACCAAACGCGTTCTCATGATCGTCGCGAACCCTGGCACCTCGCCGACCACCGGCTGGCCTGTGGGCTTCTGGTGGGCAGAAGTCACGCACCCATATTGGACATTTACGGAAGCTGGCTACGAGGTCGAGATTGTTTCCCCAAAAGGAGGGGATCTGATGGCCGACGGATTTTCAGATCCTGAAGACGACAGCCAATACTCTGCCCATGACATCATCTCGTTGGGGTTCAAAAAATCGGCGACCCACAGCGCTTTGCTCGAGGGGACCAAGCCAATCGCCAAAGTCTCATTGGATGACTACGACGCAGTCTTTGTGGCGGGCGGCCAATCTCCGATGGTGACCATGATTGATGATGAGGAACTGCACGCCTTCATTGCCAAGGCCTATGAGGCGGGCAAGGTTGTCAGCATCGTTTGCCACGGCACGTCAATCCTGCTCAAGACGCGGCTTTCGAACGGGGATCTCCTTGTGAAAGGAAAGACTTGGACGGGCTTTGCCGACGCTGAGGAGCAATTCGCTGACGACTTCGTAGGTCAAAAGATTCAGCCGTTTTGGATCGAGGAAGAGGCGCGCAAACTCGACGACACAAATTTTGTGGTTCAGTCAGTGTTCAAACCTTTTGCGGTGCGGGACGGCAACCTCATCACGGGTCAACAGCAATTCTCTGGTGCTGCGGCGGCGGAATTGGTTGTGGAAACGCTTGGGCGTTAGTTTTTGGGAAGTTCGAGAGGCCTGCGGCGCAAACCGGAGGCCTCATTGTGCTGCAATTTCCACGCGACCTTTAAATAGTCCTTCAGTTGAAACGGACTATCGTTGTGCAACGCACTAAAGTCGGCCCTACGCGCAAACTTTATTAAACTGCAGCCCCATCCGAGCTGAAAAAGTGCACGTGCTCTGATTGGAACGACAGTCCCACCTTTTGGCCAACTTCGTAGGTTTCTCCGCCACCGACACGTACGTTAAGAACGCCTAAGGGACCGCAATTGACGAATACAAAACAATCGGCACCGAGGTATTCGACAACCTCTACTTCACCGTCGCATTGTCCAGAGCCGACGTCGCAAAAGGTAATATGCTCGGGACGGATGCCGACATGGGCAGGCTGACCTGATCCCGTGTATTTTCCGCCTCGTGCGCCTTCCAGTTGGTATTCCGATCCACTGAAAGAACAGCCCATCACGTTCATCTTCGGAGACCCGATAAACTGCGCCACAAACAAGTTGGCCGGGGAATTATAGAGCTCTCTTGGTGTGCCGACCTGTGCGATTTGACCCGCGTCCAGCACAACAATTCGGTCCGCCAATGTCATAGCTTCGACCTGATCGTGGGTGACGTAGATCATCGTTGTTTCCAGAGACCGGTGAAGTTTTGCGATCTCCAGACGCATGTCTACGCGGAGGGCGGCATCCAGATTGGACAGCGGTTCATCGAACAAAAACGCAGTCGGAGCCCGCACGATGGAACGCCCGATCGCGACACGCTGACGTTGACCGCCCGACATGTCTTTGGGGCGCCGGTCCAGCAGCGGTTCGAGTTTCAGAACCCTTGCGGCTTCTTCAACCTTTTCTTTGATTTCCGACTTCGGAGCGCCGGCCGTTTTCAAGCTGAAGCCCATATTGTCGCGCACGGACATATGCGGATAGAGCGCGTAGGATTGGAACACCATGGACAACCCGCGTTTTGAAGGAGGCTGATCCGTGACGTCCGTGCCGTCCAGAACAATCGCACCGCGTGACGTCTCTTCCAACCCGCCGATCATTCTGAGCAACGTGGATTTGCCGCATCCCGATGGGCCGACAAAAATGATGAACTCACCGTCTTTGATATCCAGGTCAATGCCTTTGATGACCTGAAGTTCGCCGTACCATTTTTCGACGGCTTTTAATTCGATCGCGCCCATTATTTGTCTCCCACTGAAGATGACGCCCAGGCCAGCCAAACCGCAGCGGTCCAGGAAAATGTGCCGCCCCCGGCAGGCGAGCCTGTCTCGGGGTGGAAATACTCGGCAAACCCGTGTTCCGCGATCAGCGCGCGCGTCCGAATGCGTAGCGTTTCTGCTTCGTCGTCGTGGCCCATGTCCTGCAAGCCGATGCCGATCAGTGCATTCATGATGGCCCAGGTTGGCCCGCGCCAATACCGCATGCCGTCAAACAATGGCGATGTCTTTGCTAGGCTTGGAATAGGGTAGGTGTTATTGGCCAGCTCCTGACGGATCGCCTCAAGAGAGGCTTGATCCTCCATACCTGCATACCACACCAAGAAGGTCGCCGAGGTGACGTGGCCAGTGTGTTCGCCCGAGCGCAGGTTGATTGCGTTGAACAGACCGGTGTCCGGATTGCGCAGCGACTGCGCGCCTTTCATGAGCCGCTCGGACCAAGCGTCGACTTCGGATGTGTCCATCCCCATTGCGTTCATCATGAACGAGAGGTCCTTGTTTGCACGTAGCAGGATGAAGGTGAGGGTCGGATCCGCGACCATGAAGGGGCGATCTCTGGAGAGTTCTTCTTCGTTCCAGCGACGTTCACGCCCGCGATAGACCAGCCACAAATACCGGTCGTATTCGTCTTTGGTCGGGCGCATGGCGGGATCCACATGGGAGGTATCACGACGTGAGTATTCGCCCACGCCCTCTGGATTGATCATGGCCATAGAGCTGTCCCAATCCGGGCTATTGTCGCGCCCAGCTTCCCATGGGTGGGTCAAGAACACGGCCCCGTCGCTTGAGGTACGCCATTTCATGAACCATGCGTGCCAGGCTTTGATCTTTGGAAGCAGAGCCGCAACGCGTTCTGCTCCAAAGTCCTTGTTTTGCTCCCAGACGCTGCGCACAAAAGTCGCGGCCACCGGCGGTTGGCTAATGCCCCCTGAGGGGATTGGCCCAATGCCTTCGGTGCCCCAGACATCAGGGCCCGGGAAATAATCCGGATCGTTTTGCCGAAACAAGATGTGAGGCACCATGCCGTTTGGCCATTGGCCGGAAAACAGCGTGTCAAATTCTTGCCATGCGCGCTCGACGTCGAAGGTGCTAAAGCCCCATCCGCAAAAGGCGCTGTCCCAATTCCACTGGTATGGATAGAGACCCTCGGTTGGAATGGTATATCCACCGCGATCGTTGGCGATCAGAATATCTCGTGCACGTGCGTCCAGTGCGGCGTTGTCGTGGTTGCTCATCCTTTGACACTCCCTGCGGTCAGTCCTTTGGTCATGAAGCGTTCAAGTCCAAGGAAAAGGGCCATAATTGGTAAAGTTGCGATCACTGCGCCCGCCATGAGGTGCTGCCGTGGAACTTCTGAAGAGTTCAACGACGCAACGCCGCGCGTCAGTGTGAATTTCGATGGATCGTCCAGAAGCATGAGCGCGAGGAGGAATTCGTTCCATGCGATCATGAAGACGTAGAGGCTCACCGAGGCAAGTGCTGGCAGCGCAAGGGGCAGGGTGATTTTCCAGATCACAGCCAAACGGGACAGCCCGTCCATAAGACCTGCTTCCTCGACCTCAGCGGGAAGGCCGCGAAAATAGCCTTGCAGCATGTAAAGCGCGACGGGGATCGTTGTTACTGGATAAATCAGCACGATGCCAAGGATCGTGTTGCGCAAGCCAGTCATCGAAAACACGATATAGATTGGCAGGGCGAGGACGATCATCGGAACCATGTAGATCAGCAGGATCGACCGGCCAAAAGCGGCACGGCCCCTAAAGCGCAGCCGCGCTACGGCATAGGCCCCGGGAATAGAGAAGGCGAGCGTGATGAAGACGGTGATCACCGAGACGTAAAAGCTCGTCCACAGATAAGAGCCGAACCCGAAATCCCCGAAGAGTTCAAAGTAGCTGCGGAACAGGTCCAGCCCCTTTGACAGATCAATCGTGAAGTCCAGTGGGTTCTGCAAAAGCTCTTGCTGGTTCTTCAGGCTGGTCATGACCATGACGTAAAACGGTACAAGGACGATCGTCGTGAAGAAGATATAGCCAAATCCGGTGAGAAAGCGGATCACCGCCTCTTCGAATTCGTGCTTATCCACAGGGCCGGGCACTAGGCTGTCCAGGATCACCAGCAGCGGCCAGGCGGTGAAGATCGCGAAAAGTACATTTGCCACGATCAGCATCGTTAGGGACACGTCCTCGCCGACCAAGATCGCTCCAAATCCGGCAAGGCTTACAATGACGGCCACAACAGAGAACGCCAATGAAAGCAGACGTTTGTCTCGGAAGAAGAGGGTGGTCAGGCCGACACCCAGGCCAAGGACAAGGCTTGACCAGAAAGACGGGCGAAACGGGTCGCCTGTCGAAAAGGACATGATGACAGCGACAATGATTGCGATCGTGAAGGCCCAGAACCAGCCAATGATTGCGGCCGTCAGATATCCGTTGCGCATGGAGATCATAGCCCTTCCTCCCGGCTCATGAACTTGAAGAAGAAGATCGAGAACACCAGCAGGAAGCCAAAGATCACAACAGCCACAGCTGCGCCTGCCCCAATGTTAGAGATCGCAAACGCCTGTTCATACACGTTGACGGTCAAGGTCCGCGTGCCGGCATTGCCGCCTGTCAGCAAAAAGATGTCGTCGAACTTGTTAAACGTCCAGATGAAGCGCAGCAGGAATAGGACGCTCAGAATGCCAAGCAGCATTGGCAGGCTCAGGTACCAGAACTTCTGAAACGGGCTGGCCCCATCCATGTCCGCCGCCTCATACATATCGGTATCGATGGACTGCATGCGCGCAAGGATGAACAGGAAGGACAGCGGGAAATAGCGCCAGATCTCAAACACCGTCACCATGATCAAAGCCTGCGGACGTTGTCCGAAAAAGTTGATCGGACTGTCAGCGACGCCCATCTGCACAAGCAAGGCGTTGACCGAGCCTGAGAAGGGGTCAAACAGCGTCACCCACGAGAAGGCAACCGCAATGACGGGCGCCACATAGGGGAACAGATACAGCCCCCGCACGATGCCCTTACCTCTGAATTCCTTGTTCAAAAGCAGCGCGGCAAAGAGGCCGACGACCAGCGCGCCGACGGTGCCCACAATCGTGTAAAACATCGTGGCATAGAGCACGGCCCAAAACTCGCGACCATCGAAGATGCGTGCAAAGTTCTCGAGGGTGAACTCTGAATTTGTGAGGATATTGTCGCCACGCCCCGTGGCCTTGGTTGGGGTCGCGCCCAGGTCCGGATCTGCGTCCAGAAAAGCCTGGCTGACTTTCACATCGATTTCGATGTTTTCGCGCTGACCGCCTTCAAAATCGCCAAGGTCGCAAAACAGAGACAGGTTATCCAAGGTGCAACGCTCATCAACGGCAACAATGGTCAGGCCTTCTGGCAACGTGTCGGAAATTGTGACGCCGGTCAGGATTTCTTTCTGGCTCGAATTGCGCACCCGGTACCGCAATGTCGCGTCATCGCCAGCTTCAGCTGGGCGCCCCCGCAGCTGTTCGCGCACGACGGTTTCAGGTGGGCGAAGGTCTTCAAGGCCGATGGGCTTGAAGCTCACCCAAAAGATCGCAAGAAGCGGGAGGATGACCACAAGGGACACTGAGAAGATTGTAGGGAACAGCAAGCCCCAGGCCAGTCGCGCCTCGCGCTTGGCTAGCGGCCCTGCACCAGTGGGTGGCACAGCACTCGTCATCTCGTGATCTCCGAAAGAAACAGGTTGGTTTGGGCTCAGGCGGCGACGATCGGCCGCCGCCTGAAGGTTCTGAGGAGAAAGTTACTCTAGCTCAGAGAGTTCCGCATTCATTTTTGCCACAGCGTCGGTCGCGCTGATGGTCCCGTCGATGTACTCGCGGGTCACGCGGTTGATTGCTTGGCTGTTGATGATCTTGGACGCGAGGCCCAGTTGACCCTCGGACACGCCCCAGCGCTGACCAACATCCAGACCGGACACGATGTTCGCGATCACGTCAGCCGGATAAAGCTCGGACAGTGGCGCGCGGCGGTCAACACCAACGTCCAGCTTGGACCAGCCGTCGATATAGGCGGTTGGGTTGTCCGCGGTCCCGTTGCGAATTGGGAATTTGCCCTCAGGCGCGATGGCCAGAGTATCCAGATACCCTTCGCTGACTGCAAATTCGACGAAGTCCTGCGCAGCTTCGGTGTCAGCGTCTGCGGTGATGCCGAAGTAACGCGTATCTGCCCATGCGGCACCAGCAGGGTTGGATGGGCCTGCAAAGTTGGTGATGAAGCCAGTTGCATTCGCCAGCTCACGCGACGTTGGGTCGTCGTTGATGGTCACAGGTGCTGCGTCGCGCAGACCTGCCAGTTCGTCCATGATGAATGGAGACCAGATGATCATCGCCGCTTGGCCCGCGAAATAAAGCTCGCGAGACTGCTTCCAATACAATTCGCCAGGAGGGGAGGCTTCTGCGATCGCTTTGTAGAATTCGAGAGCTTCTACAGTTTTCGCTTCGTCAAAGCCCGAGAAACCGTTCTCGTCCACCGGAGTCGCGCCGTTCGCAAGCAGAACATGCTCCAGAACCTGGCTCATGAAACCTTCGTCAACCTTGGTTGCGGCCACAAAACCAAACATTTCTGGTGGGTTGTGCAATGCCTCAACCGCGGCCAGCACGTTGGCATAGGTCGTTGGCGCGGCAAGACCTTTTTCTTCAAAGAGATCTTTGCGGTAAACAACCATTTGGGTCCAGCCATCGACCGGAACGCCCGCAACGCCATCATCAGTCTGTGCCATTGCAACACCGCCTGGTGCAAAGGTGTCAGCGCCCAAGGTCTCCAGCACTTCTTGTGCAGCTTCAGCATCCAGAATGCCTGCCTCAACCCATGGCAGCGCATGCTGAAGTGGGAAGTAGATAACGTCTGGAAGGTCGCCGGCCGCGAAGGCTGCGGTGGCCCGCGTGCTGTATTCGCCTTCGTCTACTGGGATCATTTCCACTTTGACGCCGGATGCTGCTTCGTAATCGGCGGCCATTTGCTGTTGGCGCTCAAGGCGCGCAGGCTGCGTTTCTGTCGTCCAAACGCGGATCTCTTGCGCAACTGCAGCGCTTACAGATGCAATAAGTGCCAGGCCGGAAACGGCGCCGGCCAGTCTAAAATTAAAGGACATTCCTCTCTCCCTATCTGTGGTCCGCCTTCGCGAGATCCACTTTTGCAACAAGGCGCTCACTCCCGAACACCATCAGTTTGCTGTGCTTAGGTCCGGCAGGATTGTGCAATTGCAGCATCAAGCCGACTCGGATCCAAGTCGAGATAAAAGTGATGCAACGTTTAACCAAAGTCAATCATATGTTGACGTAATTTCCTTAGGGGGTGGTCATTTAGAGGTCTTTAATATTGATTAATAAGGGGAATAATGGTAAATTATTTGAAGTGAAATGGTACAACGTTTTGTCGATTTGATCCTATTTTTGCTAGATTGGGGCAGGAAAGATGACGAAAAAACCGACTCTGGCAAACGTCGCCAATCAGGCCGGCGTGTCTATCGCGACCGCCAGTCAGGTGTTGCGTGGTACCGGGAGAATTTCTGATACCACTCGAAATTTGGTGAAGGCAGCAGCCAAAAAACTGAACTACGTTCCAGACGCAAGAGCAGCTTCCATGCGGTCTGGTGCCAACCATGAAATTGGCCTGTCCATTCACAAGATCGCAAACCGTTTCAATGCCGAGATTATCAGCGGTGCCAGTGATTTGCTGGAAGACGAGGGCTATCTATTGTCGGTGCTTGATGCACGCGACGACGTGGTGCGCCAGAGAAAACAGCTTGAAGCGTTCATTCGTTCCTCTCGTGGCGGGCTGATTTGGGTTCCCGCGGCTGACACGCCTGAATCGACTTTTGATCTATTGAACACGCATGGTTTGCCTAGCGTTACCTTTCTGAGGCGGCCGGAATTCGGAGAACTAGATCACGTCGGTATTGAGAACGCGGCTGCAACATTTGCCGCGACCAATCATCTTTTGGATTTGGGGCACACCAAAATTGCCTATCTGGGTGGCGAAGCGAATGTGGATGTGCGTTCTGAACGTATCGAAGGCTGTCGCAAGGCTCTTAATGCCCGGGGGATCGATGACATTCACATTGTTGACTGTCAGGACAGCCGCTCTGCTGGTATCGAAGCCATGCACAATTTGATGAAGCAGCATCCTGAGGTAACGGCGGTTGTGTGTAACGGCGACATGGTTGCGATTGGTGCCAGCTTGGCGATTGGTCAAGTCGGTATGCGCCCGGGCCGCGAGATTTCCGTCGTCGGATTTGACGACACGCCAGATGCAAAATACGCGACCTATCCGCTGACCACATTGGCCGTTTCGCCTTATGAGCTGGGCCGAAAACTTGCGCGTGTTTTGTTGGAGCGTATGAATGAACCGAATATGCCGCCGTCCACGACATTGGTACCAGCGAAATTGGTAGAGCGCGAAACAACAGGGGCGCCACCAGCAAAGTGAGCAAGGTATCGGAGCGGCGCGGATTTTGAACATTGGTCCAAATCTGTTGGCGCATCAGTTGAGGATAGCGCGCGTGGTTGGGACTCCAATTTGAAAACTGTACGGCACCAATTGGGTGCTTCGAATGTCGATCTGCCTAAACAAGGGGGTATCGACAGTCGCGATTTTCTAAGGTTGATCGACCGATGCGCGCCTCTTGCCTGATTGGGGCTCTAGTCTAAGTTTCAAGTATGCGCCATTTCGTTCTTTTCTTGCTGTTTCCCATTCCAGCACTTGCGTGGGAATTCTCTCCTGACCCAATTTGCACGCTCTTTCACCAAAACCCGTCTGCACAGATCACTGTAACTTTTGATCCCGAGCCTTCGCAGTATCAACTTGCGATCACTCTGGAAGGCAGGAATTGGGATCCGGCTCCGAACTTCGGTATGGGCTTTGATGGCGGGCAAGCGCTCACGATTGGAACCGACCGACAGGTGATCCAAGGGAGTACATTGAGTGTGTCGGACAGCGGCTTTGGAAATGTCCTAAACGGGCTCGAGTTTAATCAACGCGTGACAGCTTTCACCTCGAACCTTGCGGTGTCTTTCAGTTTGGAAGGCGCAGCAGAACCCGTGCAGCAATTCAGAGACTGCACCGAACCAGCTCCTGCTTTGTCGTAAGACATGTGTTTCGGCGGAATAGAACGTAGTTTCCCAGCGCCCAATACATTGAATTTCTAAGCTCTCCACACTTCCGTGCGTTGGCGCTCGGTGATGGCGCGAGACAGGCTTTGAAACTGAAGCGATACATTTTTGACGAACTGTCGGACCGCTGGCGTTCGGTCATTTTCCGTTTTCATCAGCAGGCCAAGTTCGCGTTTTGGATGCTGAATGCGGATCGGCAGCGCGTGGATGACCTTGCCAGGGTGCATGAAGACCACCGAATAGGGCAAGACGGTCATAGCGTCCGAGCCCGCGAGAATTGTTATGATCGACGACAGGGACCCACCCGAATAACTCACTTTGAAATCAGTGATCCCGATGCTGCGCAACACATCGCGCAAGTCTTGATACAAAGGACTTCCAGCAGGTTGGGTGATCCACGGGTATTCCGAGATATCCTCCAGTCGCAGGCTCTTTTTGCGCGCGAGCGGATGCCCCGCGCTACAGGCGATCACATTTCGCCCCTTAAGGAAGGGACGAAATTCAAACCCCTCTGGCACATCCTCATCCAGCATCGGGCATATGCCCAAATCAATCGTGCCCAGCTCCAACCGGTCTATCAGTTCTGACGCGTACCCATAGCTTTGATCCACACGCACGTCGGGATGGTTTTGCTGAAACCCGGCGATGATATTGGAAATCACCCCATCCATGAAAATCGGAGACCCCGCCACGCGCACGCTGCCTGCCTGCCCGCGCGTGAAGCGGTCCACTATGTCTTCGGCGGCTTGGGTCGCCAGATGAATGGCGCGTCCTTCATCGGCCAGCCTGCGTCCGAGTTCCGTGGGTCTTAGGGGGCGACGCCCTTTCTCAAACAGGGGTTCATTCAGCCGCTGTTCAAGGTTGGACACCACCCGCGAGAGGCTGGGTTGTGTCTTGCCCAGGGCCAGCGCGCCTTCGCTCAGTCCGCCTTCATCGACGATGGCTGCAAGTATTCTGAGATGGTTTGGGTCTATTTGCATACCAAAAAGGTATATTGTTGATCGTTAATTTTATCAACTTGCGAATTTGTGTCGCCTAGCTTTGCAGCAAGGAGGCCCGAATATGGCACAAGCGCTTAGACAAGAAGACTTTGATTCAGTGCGCGTCCGCGACGGCGCTGGACTTCGGTTTGAGGTCGCAGATGAAGTCGCCCGCCTTGGGTGCACGAAGGCCTTGGTGCTGTCGACACCCCAGCAATGCGATCTCGCGCTCGAGATTTGCGAAGCGCTTGGGGATGCCGCCGCCGGTGTCTATTCCAAGGCAGCAATGCACACGCCGGTGGATGTCACCGAGGATGCACTAAGTCATTTGTCTCTGTCCGGTGCCGATTGTTTGGTCGCAGTCGGAGGCGGGTCCACCGTTGGTTTGGGCAAGGCGCTCGCCTATCGGACGGGCCTGCCGCAGATCACGATCCCCACCACATACGCGGGTAGCGAAGCCACGCCCATTCTTGGGCAAACGGAAAACGGGGTCAAAACGACCCTCACGGACGCCAAAGTTCTGCCGAGCGTTATTCTTTACGACCCCGAACTTGTCGCCACATTGCCCGTTGGCATGACTGTAACCTCTGGTCTGAACGCGATGGCCCATGCCGCCGAAGCGCTTTATGCGGAAAACCGCACGCCCGAGACCACGAATTTGGCGATCCAAGGTTTGAAAGATCTGGCGCAGGGCATGGCGAAAGTAGTGCAAGCCCCGGACGACCTTGACGCACGCGCACTAACTCAGCGTGGGGCTTGGGCCTGCGGCACTGTGCTTGGTCGCGTTGGCATGGCGCTGCATCACAAGCTTTGCCACACATTGGGCGGGACGTTTGATCTGCCCCATGCTGATACGCATGCGATCATTCTGCCGCATGCGATTGCCTATAATGCACGCGCAGCGGCGGATGAACTTGCCCCAATCACCGAGGTCTTGGGCGGCGAGAACGCAGGGCGGGCGCTCTATGATTTTGGCAAGTCGCTTGGGGCTCCGCTGGCGCTGAAATCGCTTGGGGTCACCGAGGCCGATCTGGATCACGCGGCCGATCTCGCGGTGCAAAAACCCTATCCAAATCCACAACCCGTGACGCGCGAAGACATCCGTGCGCTGCTGCAATCAGCTTGGGCCGGAGACGTTCCGGCATTCTAAGACCACGTCATTTTGGGAGGAAAGACGATGATCACCAGACGTAAACTACTCAAGACATCCGCGGCGAGCGGTCTGACTCTGGCCGCCGGTGGCCTTGCCGCCCCGGCGCTGGCGATGGGCGCAAAGATCAAGCTGGGCTATGTCAGCCCGCAATCCGGTCCTTTGGCGGCATTTTCCGAGGCGGATAGCTTTATCATCAATGGCTTTATGAATTCCGCCGTCGGTGGGGATTTTGAAGTCATCGTCAAGGACAGCCAGTCCAACCCCAACCGCGCTGCCGAAGTCGCCAAAGAGCTCATCTTGGACGACGAGATCGACATGATGCTCGTGGCCTCGACGCCTGAAACAACCAACCCGGTCGCGACGACCTGTGAGGCCGAGGAAATCCCTGTGATCTCGACCGTTGCGCCGTGGCAGCCTTATTTCATTGGCCAGCAGGGCAACCCCGGCGATCCGGGATCCTGGGAGCCGTTTGAATACTCGTTCCACTTCTTCTGGGGGCTTGAGGACGTGATCTCTGTTTTCACTGCCATGTGGAACCAGCTCGATACCAACAAGCAGGTCGGCGGGCTGTTCCCGAATGACGGGGACGGCAATGCATGGGGTGATCCAAATGTTGGCTTCCCACCCGCCTTGGCCGCCCAAGGCTATGGTCTGACAGATCCGGGCCGCTATCAGAACCTGACGGATGATTTCACGGCGCAGATCAATGCCTTTAAACAGGCCAATGCCGACATCATCACAGGCGTGCCGATCCCGCCGGACTTCACCACCTTCTGGACCCAGATGAAGCAGCAGGGCTTTACGCCGAAAGCCGCCTCTATTGGCAAGGCGATCCTCTTCCCGCAAGCGGTCGAGGCGCTGGGCGATCAGGGTCATAACCTGTCTTCCGAGGTCTGGTGGTCTCCGAGCCATCCGTTCGCCTCATCCCTGACCGGCCAATCCGCCGGAGACCTCGCAGGGGCCTATACCGCAGCCACAGGCAAGCAATGGACCCAGCCGATCGGCTTTGTGCATGCGCTGTTTGAGATGGCGGCCAATGTTATGGGGCGCGTGGATGACACAGGCGACGCGGATGCTGTGGCCGAAGCCATTGCCGCAACCGAGCTGCAGTCCATCGTCGGACGTATCGCCTTTGACGGCGCAGGTCTGCCGCCGTTTGCGGCCAAGAACGTGGCGAAAACCCCGCTGGTGGGTGGCCAATGGCGTCTGAAAGACGGCGGTGGCTATGACCTCGTGATCGTGGACAATTCTGATCATCCAAACATCCCGACCGGCGGGTCGATGGAAGCGATCAGTTAAGCTTCTCCTCCTTTGCGGCGCGCGAGTTGTGCGCGTCGCAGTCCTTTCTTCACTGGGAATTCCTATGTCGATTTTGGCGCTCAAAAACGTATCCAAAAGCTTTGGAGCCTTGAAGGTGACAGACAGCGCGAGCTTTGATGTCCCGCAGGGGCAGGCTTTGGGGATCATCGGGCCGAATGGAGCCGGGAAATCTACGCTGTTCAACCTGATCACCGGCAACCTTAAAGCGGATGAAGGTTCGATCCATTTCGATGGGCGCGACGTCACCAATGTTTCGGCGATGGAGCGCTGTCTGACGGGGATTGGGCGTTCGTTTCAAATCCCGCAACCCTTTGAGAAGATGACGGTTTATGAAAACCTTTTGGTCGCCGCCACCCATGGTCGCAACCAATCCGAGGGTGAAGTTCAGCAAGCCTGCGCCACGGTTCTTGAACAAACCGAGATGTTGCGGCGAGCGAATACACCGGCAGGGCAGCTCAGCCTTTTAGAACGCAAACGGCTAGAGCTGGCACGCGCCATGGCGACGGAACCGAGGCTCTTGCTGCTGGATGAAATCGCTGGCGGTCTGACCGAAGGTGAATGCCAAGCGCTGATCCAGACCATCAAAGACATTCACGCCCAGGGCGTCACGATCATCTGGATCGAACATGTGCTGCATGCGCTCACTTCTGTGGTCGAACGGCTCTTGGTTCTGGACTTTGGCAAGGTGATCGGCATCGGAGACCCCGACGAGATCATGGCCAGCCGCGAAGTCAAAGAAATCTATCTGGGGATTGATGTCTGATGGCCTTGCTCGCAACCCATAATCTGACCGCCCATTATGGCGACTTCCAAGCGCTTTTTGGTGTGGATATCGAAATCAACGAGGCCGAGACCATCGCCATCATCGGCGCGAATGGGGCAGGGAAGACGACCCTCATGCGCTCGATCTCGGGCGTGCTGCGCAATGGCCCCCAGATGGTACGCCTTGAGGCCGCCGAGATCGGAAGAGCCCCCGCTGATGAGATCATGGCGCAGGGTGTTTCCATGGTGCCTGAAGGGCGCAAGCTCTTTCCGTCTTTGACCGTCGAAGAGAACCTTTTGATCGGCACCTACGGGCGTAAGATCGATGGGCATTGGACGCTTGAAACGATCTACGATCTCTTTCCGATCCTAAAAGAGCGGCGCAATTCGCCCGGCACAGCTCTGTCTGGCGGACAACAGCAGATGGTCGCGATTGGCCGCGCGTTGATGTCCAACCCTCGGGTCTTGCTCTGTGACGAGATCAGCCTCGGCCTCGCGCCGGTGGTGATCAAGGATATCTACAAGAGCATTCCCAAAATCAAAGCCGCCGGGGCCAGCCTGATCGTCGTCGAGCAAGACATCGGCCAAGCTATGGCCGTCGCGGACCGCGTCTATTGCATGATGGAAGGCCGCATCACCCTGTCGGGCCGCCCAGACGAGCTCAGCCGCGACGACATCCACAACGCATATTTCGGAGCAAGCCATTGATCTGGATCGACACACTCGTTCAAGGCGTCCTGCTGGGAGGGCTCTATGCGCTCTTTGCAGCCGGGCTAAGCCTCGTTTTTGGCATCATGCGGCTGGTCAATCTGGCGCATGGGGATCTGATCGTGATGGGGGCCTATCTGATCCTCGTCCTCGTGACGCTCTTGGGGCTGTCGCCCTTTGTGGCGTTGCTGATCGCCATGCCGCTGATGTTCGCACTAGGGTGGGTGCTGCAGAAGTTCCTGCTGAACCGCACTCTGGGCGATGACATCCTGCCGCCGCTGCTGGTGACATTCGGCCTGTCGATTGTCCTGCAAAACGCATTGCTCGAAGGGTTTTCTGCCGATAGCCAACGGCTGCCGACGGATGCTCTGACCACGGCCTCTGTGTCGCTGGGGCCTGTGACTGTCGGTGTCATGCCGCTTTTGACCTTTGCCTCGGCCATCGTGGTGATCGTCGGTCTCAACCAACTGTTTTACCGCACCTCTCTGGGCCGCGCCTTCCGCGCCACCTCGGATGATGCGGTGACAGCCAGCCTCATGGGCATCAAGCCCGCCAATATCTTTGCCACCGCTACCGGGCTCGCGCTGGTCATCGTCGCCATCGCAGCGATCTACCTTGGCCTGCGCGCCAATTTCGACCCGAGCGTTGGCCCCGCGCGCCTGATCTATGCCTTTGAAGCGGTCATCATCGGAGGCCTCGGTTCGCTCTGGGGCACGCTGATCGGTGGCATCTTTATCGGCGTAGCCCAAACCGTGGGCGCGGCGATCAATCCCGAGTGGCAGATCCTCTCGGGCCATCTGGCGTTCCTCGCGGTGCTGCTTGTGCGTCCGCGTGGACTTTTCCCAAGGGCGCATGACTGATGAACACCTATGTCGTAGAAACCCGCACCCGCGCGTCCAATGTGACGGCTCTGCTTGGCGCAGCCCTCGTGATCGCGCTGATCCTTCTGCCACTTTACGCAGGGCGCAGCACCATTCAGGATATGTTCTTTATCCTGACCATGCTGGTTCTGGCCCAGTTCTGGAATCTGCTTGCAGGCTACGGCGGGCTGGTGAGCATCGGCCAGCAGGCCTTTGTCGGCATGGGCGCCTATGCGCTTTTCGGAGGCGTCATTCTTGCGGGCATGGATCCGGTTCCAGCGATCCTTCTATCCGGCGTCGCAGCCTTGGTGATCGCGATCCCGACCGCCTTCTTTGCCTTCCGCCTGCAAGGGGCCTATTTCGCCATCGGCACTTGGGTCATCGCCGAAGTCTTTCGCCTTTTGCTGGCCCAATGGAAAACGCTGGGCGGGGGAACGGGCACGTCTTTGCCGCGCTCGGCCACCAAGGACATGTGGTTTGTCGATGCGATCAAAGCGCTGTTGGGCGTCAAGACGTCAGCCGCGCGTGATATTCTTGCCTATTGGCTGGCTCTGCTGCTCGCTTTGGCGACCATCGGCGGCATTTATTGGCTGCTGCGCACCCGCAGAGGCCTCGCCTTGGCCGCCGTACGCGACAACACCGAAGCCGCTAAATCCGTCGGTGTGGATGCCGGTCGCATGAAATGGATGGTCTTTCTGACCTCTGCTTTCGGAACCGGCCTCGCCGGAGGTCTCAT
Organism: Cognatishimia activa; assembly: GCF_017798205.1. Taxonomy (NCBI): domain Bacteria; kingdom Pseudomonadati; phylum Pseudomonadota; class Alphaproteobacteria; order Rhodobacterales; family Paracoccaceae; genus Cognatishimia; species Cognatishimia activa. Next base: position 2,335,937 of record NZ_CP060010.1, read on the forward strand.
CTATATGCAAAAGGCCCGGATCTCACCGGATGCGGCCTTCTCCGTCACCGACTGGACCGCCTATGTGATCTTTATCGTCGTGATCGGAGGCATCGGCACAATCGAAGGCCCGATCCTTGGCGTGCTGATCTTCTTTGCCCTGCAATCGCTGCTTGCGGACTTTGGCAGCTGGTATCTGCTCAGCCTTGGCGTCCTTGCGATTGCCATCATGCTTATCGCCCCGCGCGGCATCTGGGGGCTGATTTCCGAACGCACGGGGCTGCAACTTTTCCCAATTCGACGTCGCCTGAAGGGCGGCCAACTAGATAACCTGGAGGACTAACCATGGCCGATATGACCACAGATGTTTTGATCATTGGAACGGGGCCTGCGGGCTCGGCCACGGCGGCGCTGTTGTCGACCTATGGCATCGAAAATATGGCCATCAACCGCTATCGCTGGCTGGCCAATACCCCGCGCGCGCATATCACCAACCAGCGCACGATGGAGGTCCTGCGGGATTTGGGGCGAGAGGTCGAGGACGAGGCCTATATGCACGCAGCAGGCCAGGATCTGATGGGCGAGAACGTCTTTTGCGAAAGTCTAGCCGGCGAAGAGATCGGCCGGATGAAAAGCTGGGGCACGCATCCTCTGTCAAAGGCCGAGCATCTGCTGAGCAGCCCGACCTTCATGAACGATCTGCCGCAAACCTTTATGGAACCTTTGCTGTTCAAAACCGCCTGCTCACGCGGCACCCAAGCACGCATGAGCACGGAATACCTGAGCCACGAGCAGGATGCCGAGGGGGTCACGACCACCTGTCTGGACCGCCTGTCTGGCAAGGAATTCACCATCCGCTCGAAATATCTGGTTGGTGCGGATGGCGGCAATTCCCTCGTGGCCTCAAACGAAGGTCTTGAGATTTCGGGCGCAATGGGTGTCGGCGGGTCGATGAACATTCTGTTCAAAGCCGACCTCAGCAAATACGTCGCGCATCGCCCCTCGGTGCTTTACTGGGTCATGCAGCCCGGCGCGGATGTGGGCGGGATCGGCATGGGGCTTGTACGGATGGTGCGGCCTTGGAACGAATGGCTGATCGTTTGGGGCTATGACATCAATGAACCCGCGCCTGAAGTCGACGAGAAAATGGCCACCGATGTGGCACGGCAGTTGGTCGGGGATCCGGAGCTAGAGATCGAACTCATCAGCGCCAACACCTGGACCGTGAACAACGCCTATGCCGAAAAGATGTCGAGCGGTCGCGTCTTTATCATGGGCGATGCTGCCCATCGTCACCCGCCGTCCAATGGGTTGGGTTCGAATACTTCTATTCAGGACTCCTTCAACCTTGCTTGGAAGCTGGCGGCGGTGCTGAAAGGCGAGGCCGGAGAGCGTCTGCTGGAGAGCTACAACACAGAGCGCGCGCCCGTGGCGAAGCAGATCGTCACTCGCGCGAACCAGTCGATTGCCGAGTTCGGCCCGATCTTTGAGGCCTTGGGCATGACCGGCGGCACGGATGTCGAAAAGATCAAAGCCAATATGGACGCGCGCTGTGGCACGACAGCAGCCGCCGAAGAGCAACGCGCCGCGCTGCGCGATGCCATAGCGTTCAAGAAATACGAATTCGATGCTCACGGTGTCGAGATGAACCAACGCTATAAATCAGATGCCATCGTCACTGATGGGCAGATGGAACCGGATTTCGCGCTAGACGCGGATCTGCACTATCAGCCCACCACATGGCCCGGCGCGCGGATCCCACATGCCTGGCTCTTTGATGCAGAAGGAGGCAAGCACTCGACGCTCGATATCACCGGAGGCGGCAGCTTTACCCTGCTTACGGGGCTGGGTGGCGAAGCTTGGGTAGAGGCCGCCGCCAAGGTCAGTGCGGCGCTTGGCATCACGCTGAAGGCCCATGTGATCGGACCGCGTCAAACCTATGTTGATCACGTCGGCGACTGGGCCCGTGCCCGCGAAATAGGGGACTCTGGTTGCATCCTTGTGCGCCCAGACCAGCATGTCTGCTGGCGTCAGGAAGCGCTCGCGGATAATCCTGAAGCAGAGCTGACCCGGGTTATGTCCCAAATTCTAGCGAAGTGAGGCTAAGATGAGCGAAGTAAACAAAGGCTATTTCACCGAAGAAAACTCGGCCGACGTCGTGATCAGCCGCATCGCGGACAGCACAGAGCCTCGTTTGGCCGAGGTCATCTCGGTGATCACCAAACACCTCCATGCCGCCGTGAAAGAGATCGAACCGACACAAGACGAGTGGCTGACCGCGATCAAGTTCCTGACCGAGACAGGGCATAAGTCAGACGACTGGCGGCAGGAATACATTTTGCTCAGCGACATTTTTGGCGTCTCGATGCTGGTCGATGCGATCAACAACCGCAAACCCTCGGGCGCGTCTGAGTCCACGGTTCTTGGCCCGTTTCACGTGCCAGATGTGCCCGAACTGCCAATGGGCGCAAATATCTGTCTGGATGGCAAAGGGCACCCTATGTTGATCAAAGGACGGATCCTGAACACTGCGGGTGAGCCCATCGCGAATGCCAAGATAGATGTCTGGCAAACCAACGATGACGGGTTTTATGATGTACAGCAAAAGGGCATCCAACCTGATTTCAACCTGCGCGGTGTGTTCCGCACCGGAGCGGATGGCACTTATCACTTCTGGGGCGCCAAACCGCGGTTTTATCCGATCCCAGATGATGGCCCTGTTGGCAAACTCTTGGGCAGCCTTGGTCGGCATCCTTTCCGCCCGGCCCATCTTCATTACATTCTGGAAGCCGACGGGTATGAGACGCTGGTCACGCATATTTTTGACCCTGACGATGAGTACATCCATTCCGACGCAGTCTTTGGCGTAAAGGAAAGTCTGCTGGCCAAGTTCGATCTGATCGAGGATCCAGAACGCATCGCCGCTGAACACCCAGACGGGGCGTTCTACGAAGTCATACATGATTTTGTCCTAGCGCCGGACGCGTGATAGAGGCAGGTCGTTGTACCCGCGAGACTGTTTGAGCGGGTACAATCGTCGCTTGAACCTCGCGAACAATTTCTCGGCAGGAGTTTACGAAAAGCCCCCGAATAGTTAGGGCTTTGGGTAAGCTACTTTATGCCAATCACTCTGACGAGGGCTCGCACATTACAAAACCTGAGTTAGCAACGCTGCCACTGGCATATCAAGCCGTGGTCAAAGTGACCCAACAGTGGCTTGAACAGATGGTTGTGGGTTTGAACCTATGTCCGTTCTCCGCGAGCGTCATTGCCCGAGATCAAGTGTATTTTGCGGTCTGTGATGCGGTGGATGATGCCGAGATTCATCAGTTCTATCTGAACGAATTGCAACGTCTGCTCGCGACACATGAAAACGATATCGCCACCAGCTTGCTCATATTTCCCCAGGGTCAGGACGCGTTCGAAGACTACCTCAGTTTGCTTGATTGGTTTCAGCAGTTGTTGGAGCAAGCTGAGCTAACAGAGCATGTGCAACTCGCGTCGTTTCATCCTCAGTATCAGTTTGAGAGCGTGGCGTCAGAGGATCTAAGCCACTTTACCAACCGCGCGCCCTATCCGACGATACAACTGCTGCGGCAAGATCAGATGACCAAGGTTCTAAGCCATGTGTCAAACCCGCAAAAGATCTATGAAGACAACATTAAGACGCTAGAAAACCTTGGGCGTCGCAAGGTCGAAGGGCTGTGTCCCTGGGGTGTTTCATTGTGAATGCATCGAGGTCTTCAAAACGTCGGCACAACGGGTGTTAGTGAAAGCAGATCGATCGCATAGTTCGACTTTGGATGGTCAAACACTTGATCCGCGGGTCCGGCCTCTTCAATGCGCCCATTTCGAAGAACGACCACATCATCTGACATCTGGCGAACAACCGCGAGGTTGTGGCTGATGAACAAAATGGACAAGCCGAATTTGGACTGCAAGTCTTTCAAAAGGTTCAGAATTTCGGCCTGAATCGACACATCCAGCGCAGAAGTGGGTTCATCGCAGATCAGGAACCTTGGGCGCGCAAGGAGCGCTCTGGCAACCGCAATACGTTGACGTTGCCCGCCGGAGAACTGATGCGGGTATTTATCGATTGCATCCGGTGACATGCCCACTAGTTCCAGCATCGCCGCCGCGATATCGCGTCTTTCTTTGGCGTCAGGAACCAGCCCATAGAGCCACAGAGGCTCAGCCAGTATCGCTCCAATTCTGTGGCGGGAATTCAGACTAGAGTAGGGGTCTTGAAAGATCATCTGTACGATCTGACGAGAGGGGTGGGTCCGCCCGCGTTTTGTGCCATCTGGCAAAACTTCGTTGCCGAGGATCATTGTTCCAGAGGTTGGGTTCACCAGTCCTGTGATCGCTTTGGCGAGCGTTGATTTCCCCGAACCACTTTCCCCAACCAGACCGGTGATCCCGCCTGGCTTGACCTCAAAACTAACGTCCTTGAGCGCGGTGAACGGGCTTGGTTTGCGCCAGAGTGAGGTTCTTACGCCAGGAAAATCGACGCAGAGGCCATCGATCTTAAGCCCAATCTTGTCTTGCGCCGTCCCCTCCAAGAGCCAGCGCTCGGCGACGTCGCCTAAGTCGTCGCCGCCAGACGTTGGGCTTTCCTTGGGAACTCGAAACCTTTCAAGTTTCCTATCCAACGGCGGCACCGCATCCAAAAGCGCGCGTGTGTATGGGTGTTTAGGATTGCGCAGTACCTGTTTTGTCTCGCCAGACTCCAGAAGCTTGCCATGGCGCATCACCGACACGCGATCTGCAATCTGAGCGATGACGCCAATATCATGCGTGATCAATATGAACCCAATTTTGCGGCTTTGGGCCAAACCCTTGATCAGGTCAAGAACCTGACTTTGCACTGCTACATCCAGCGCTGTGGTAGGTTCATCGGCAATGATCAGATCCGGATTGGTGCAGAGCGCAAGCGCAATGACCACACGTTGACGCATGCCGCCAGAGAACTGATGTGGAAAGGCTGTGATGCGCTCCGACGCGTTTTGGATGCCGATCTCTTCCAGAATATCAACGGCGCGGGCGCGGGCCGCTTTGGTTGAGATTTCCTCATGGGCCTGCATGGTCTCGATCAGCTGATCTTCGACGCGCATCAGCGGGTTTAGGCTGGTTTGCGGATCCTGAAAAATCATCGAAATCCGCTTGCCGCGCAGGTGATGGGCCTCAACCGGGCTTAAACGTCTGAGATCCGTGTCGCCCAATGACATAGACCCTTCGGCGACATATCCAGGTGATTGCAAAAGCCCGATGATTGCGGCGCCGACTGTGGATTTCCCAGCACCGCTTTCTCCGACCAGCCCGTGGATCTCTCCGGGCTGAACGGACATGGTGACATCTTCGATTGCCGTGATGTCCCCGAAACGCGAGGGGAAGCGAACGGTAAGGCCTTCTACATTCAGCATCTCAGCGTAACCTCGGATTAAAGACATCGCGCAGGAAATCCCCGAGGATGTTGATTGAGACCACCAAGGCCACAAGGAACAAGGTCGGGATCCACAGGATCCACCATTCGCCAGAGAGCATGAACTGCATGCCGATGCGGATCAGGGTTCCCAGCGAGGGGCTGTCCGCAGGCAGGCCGATCCCGAGAAATGACAGGGTGGCCTCCAGAAGGATCGCCGAGGCGAGATCGACCGTCATAATAACCAAGAGCGGTCCCAGAATATTGGGCAGGATATGCACGAACATCACGCGGATTGGGCGTTGGCCGGTGATGATGGCGGCCTGCACGTATTCCTTTTGCATTTGAACGAAGGTCGACGCGCGGGCTGTCCGCGCGAAGTTGACCCAAAGCGACAGGGCGATCGCGAGCGTCAGAACGGCTACCCGCAGATCTTGTTGCATTTCAGACGGCAAAACACCCCGCGCGATACCGTCAATCAACAGAGCAGTAAGGATCGCGGGCAGCGCCAATTGGATGTCCGCGATGCGCATCACGATCATATCAAAGCGCCCGCCGTAATACCCGGCGGCTAGACCCAGACCAACGCCTAGGACTGTGGCGATCGCCATGGCCGACAGTCCGATTATCAAAGACAGACGCGCGCCGTAAAGGATCGAGGACACCATATCGCGGCCCTGATCGTCTGTTCCCAACAGGAACTTCGGGTTGCCGAACTCCTCCCAAATCGGCGGCAACAGCCCGTCCATCAGGCTGAAAGAGGCAAGATCATAGGGATTGGCAGGTGCGATGAGGGGTGCAAAGACCGCGCCCAGAATGGACAGGACCGCGACGATCGCTGCGATTATGGCCGCAGGTGATCTTGAGAACAGCCAAAGCCCTTCGTATCGTTTGATGAACTCCCTCATGACTCATCCTTAATCCGCAAACGCGGGTCAATCGCTACGTACAGAAGGTCAACGATCAGGTTCACGAGGACAAAGAAGAAGGCGATCACGACGAGGTAAACGCCCATCACAGGGATGTCGACAAATCGGATGCTTTCCAGAAATAACAGCCCCATACCCGGCCATTGAAAGACGCTTTCGGTTACAATCGAAAACGCAATCACGCCGCCAAACTGAAGGCCGATGATCGTGATCACCGGCACCATCGTATTGGACAGAGCGTGTCTGAAATAGAGGCTCCGCATCGGCACGCCTCGGGCCATCCCAAAGCGAATATAGTCCGAGCGCAGAACCTCCATCATCTCGGCGCGCACAAGCCGCATCGTGAGGGTCAGTTGGTACACGCCCAGCGTGATCGCGGGCAGAAGCAAGGCACGCCAGCCGTCGATTGTGAACAGAGAGGATTCCCATCCGCCGATCTGAACAGTGCCGCCGCGCCCGAACGTCGGCAGCCATCCCAATTGCACGCCGAACAGGAATATCAACATGATCCCGATCACAAATGTCGGTATCGAAACACCCACCAATGTGGTCAGCAATATCGATTGGGTCGCAAAGCCCCTTGGTCGCAACGCCGTGTAAACACCCGTCGGAATGCCGACGATCAGGGAAATCAACAAGGCGACCGTGCCAAGTTCCAAAGTTGCAGGAATGCGAGAGGCGATCATTTCCCCGACTGACTGACGGGTCCGGTACGAGTAGCCGAAGTCGCCTTGCAACATGTCACCGGTAAATCGGTAGAACTGAACCACGAAGGGATCGTTCAATCCCAATTCTTCGCGCAGCCGTTCCTGGTCTTCGATCGCCGTTTCCACGCCGGTCATCTGGGTGATGGGATCCCCCACAAACCGGAACAGGGAAAAGGCAAGAAAAGCGACGGCGATCATCACGAAGACTGATTGGACCAGCCGCTTTAGGATAAAATATGCCATCGCTTTTCTTAGTTTTCAGTGCCTTAGTTCACAGTTACCCAACGCAGCATAAAGAAGTTGTCCGCACGTTGTGTCAGATCAACATTGTCTTTTGCCGCCCAGATCAGGGGTTGGGTATAAAGCGGGATATATGCCACTTCTTCTTGGGTGATCGCAACGACCTCATCAACCATCGCCTGACGTGCGGCTGGATCGACCTCACGCTGAATGCCTGGCAAGAGTTCATCAACACGCGCGTTGGAATAGCCACCAAAGTTCCAGGACCCCAGTTTCTTTTCAGAGTTCGGCGTCGACATCAGAAAGCGAATTGGGTGTTCCATGTCAAAAGTACCTGGCGACCAGCCCAGAAGGTACATGTCAAACTCATCCGCACGCAGCTGAGGCCAGTAGTCACGTACCGGACCGGTGCTCAGTTCGGCATTCAGACCGACTGCGGCAAACATAGAGGCAGCAGCGCGGCAGAGTGCTTCATCGTTGATGTAGCGGTCGTTCGGGCACTTCAGACCAAAGCTGAACCCGTTTGGATAACCGGCTTCCGCAAGCAGGGACTTGGCTTTTTCTGGGTCATAGGCCGGGCGCGTTGAGTTCGCCTCGGAGTAACCAGAAATGCCCGCCGGGACCAATTGCGACGCGCCGTCGATCTTGCCGCGGAACAGAACACGATCGATGGAGGCGATGTCGATGGCATGCGCTGCCGCCATGCGAACGCGTACGTCCTGGAAGGGGTTCGTGCCGGTTACATCGGTCGAATAAAGCAGCTCTTCGTGCTCATGGCCAAAGCCGAACATGATCACACGTGTTTCTTCGCCCTCCAGCACTTTGAAGCCATCGCGGCTTTCGACCTGCGCAACGTCCTGCAAAGGAATTGGCTGGATGAAGTCGATCTCACCGGACAAGAGCGCCGCCAATCCGGTGGCTGCATTGCCAATCGGCGTGAAGGTCGCTTCGGTTACGTTATGCTCGACGTCACCCCACCAGTTGGCGTTAGGAACCAGAACGGTTTTGACGCCCGGATCGCGGCTGGCGAGCGTGAACGGCCCTGTGCCATTGACGTTCATCGTCGCGAAGTTTTCCGCATCACGCGCAGGCAGTTCGGCACCATTCGCTTCGGCCCAGCCCTTATCCAGGATCATGAAGTTGGCGATAGAATCCGGAAACAGTGGGTTTGGCGCGTTGGTGACGAAGTCGACTGTGTAGTCATCCACAACGCGCACCTCTTTGACAGGCGCAAACCAAGACCGGACGTCAGCCGCTTCGCTTGACGCGCGCTGATAAGAGAACATCACGTCTTCTGCATTGAACGCAGAGCCATCCTGGAAAGTGACGCCCTGACGCAGGTAAAACCGCCATCCGTCCTCGCCATCCAGCGGCTCCCAGGATTCTGCCAGCGAGCCTTCGATTGCCATGCCTTGGTTTCGACGCACGAGGCCTTCGTAGATATTGTTCAGGAACGACAGAACCGGGGCCGAGTTCACGGCATGCGGGTCCATGGTTTGTGGATCAGTATTGGACGCCCACTTAAAACTCTCCGCCGAGGCGCCTGCGGCGCTGACGAGCAACGCCGTGCCGACCAAGGCGCTGCGTTTAAATGTTTGGATACTCATATTTGCACTCCCACCCATGTTGGTAACGTTAACAGCCTCGGCAAATGAGGCGGAACGTCAAGCGAAAGTTTGCGCTGATCACATGTCCGTGTGGTTGAAAGGCTATTTGACTGTTCTCGCGAGGCGCGAAGGTTTTCCAGGGTTCTGAAATAACGCCAATGGCGAAGCGCGGTAACAAGCTGCGGCTATTGTTTTTCTTCAAGATATTCCAAGAGTACTTTTCTAAAATGCAGATACTCGGTTCTATTCTGATCTGTCTTGCGCATCCAAAGCGCGATGTCGCGCCGAATTTCGGGGAAGTCAAAGTCGATAATACGCGCGCCACCAAGATCCCCTGCGGCATTGGTCAGACGCTCTGGCAGGGCGATCAGCGCATCAGTAGTCTTGAGCAAATGCAAAGGGATCTGCAAATCACCGGAAATCGCCATGCGAATACGTTTGGGCTCGATTCCAAGGTACTGGAAAATCTCTTCTTCGGTGCCGTGGATTCCCGCGCGGGCCCCCGCGATCAACCAGTTCCCATTCTCGAGGTCAGCGCGCGTGACTTTGGCGTTCGGCTTTGACAGGGGCGATTTTGTCCCCGCAAAAATCTTGAGCCGATCCTTGAAGACCACTTCTTGAACAAGCCTTTCTTGATGCAGGCGAAGCTGGGCGGGCGCGAGGGCCATATCCAGCCTGTGGTCATTCAACCGCCGGATCAAAGGTGCAGCAGAGGCACTGTGAAGGCGCAGGCGATAGGGCCATTTGCGCCGCATATAAAGCTCGGTCAGTTGCGGAAGCAGTGTCGCCGCCAGAAGCGGGCCGAGGCCCAGCCGTATTTCAGACAATTGCCCGTCACGCCAAAGCCTGACGGCATCATCTGCGGATTCCGATTCCGACAAAACAGCGCGACCTTTCTCGGCGAGCTTTTCACCAATATCGGTCGCCACAACACCAGAACTTTCGCGGATCAGAACAGGCGCGCCGACGCGGTCTTCGATGATCTTGATGCTGCGCGTGAGCGTCGGTTGGGTCACATTCAGCCGCTGGGCTGCGCGATTTAATGAGCCAAGATCAATGGCGACGGCAAGGTGAACAAGCAGGCGAGAATCCATGGTTATAAATATATGCATAACCAAAGGTGGTTTTTCAATTTCTTTTGTGCTCAGCTTTTATGCAAGAACCAGAGTCGGATTATTTGGGAGGAAACCATGAACATCCTTAAAACTGCAGCCTTCGCTGCATCTATGACACTCGCGGCCGCTGCGCCTTCTTTCGCTGACACTTTGAAGGCGGAGGGCGGTTCTGCTGCTGGTCTGTCTGCGCTGGTCCCTCAGTTGCTGTCCAAATACGCGACAGACAACCATGAGATCCGCGTAAACGTCGACCAGACGCTGACTCGCGCAGCTCTGAAAGTCGCGAACGGCTCTATCGACATGGCCAGCATCCCTGCTGGTGCCTATGACAAAATGGTCAAAGGCAAAGGTCCATACAAGAAAGTTTCTGAAGAAGCGATTGCCGCATCTGGCAACGTACGTGCACTGTTCTCGTTCCTGGGCGGTCACTATCACCCAATGACATACGCTGACTCTGGCGTTGAATCTTGGGAAGACATCAAAGGCAAGCGCGTCTTTGTTGGCCCACCAGCGGGTTCCGCATCCGGTCAGTCCATGGACATGATCGAAGCAATCACCGGCTATAAAGCTGGCGAAGACTATGAAGCGATCAAACTGGCCTGGGGCGCTGCAAACCAAGCGTTCGAAGATGGCAAGTTTGACCTGTTCATGCGCACCGGCACCATGGGTTCTGCGGCAATCGACCAGTTCGGTTCTGCAAAACAGTTCCGCATCCTGTCCGTTCCTCAAGAGGTTATCGGCACCGATGCATGGGCGAAATACCTGCAGGTTCCAGGTCGCGCGACTGACGTGATGCCGGCCGGCACATACGCAAACCAAGTCAATGCTGACGAAGACGTTCTGTCCTCTGCCTATGTTATGTTCATGGGCGTGAATAAAGACATGAGCGACGATGTTGCATATCAACTGACTAAAGCGATGTTCGAGAACCTGGACGACGCACACAGCGTAAACAAAGGCCTGACCCCACTGAATCTGGGCAACGCGTTTGTTTCGCAAAAAGCAAAACTGCACCCAGGTGCAATCCGCTATTATGAAGAAGCTGGCGTAGAAGTTCCTGCGGAACTGCGCCCAGACGCTTCCTAATCATAGCGCTCTCGCTCTCGAAGGCGGCACAGAGCTGCCGCCTTCACTCAGCGACCCAAAATTTTCTTAAGGAGACGTGCCATGGCTGATCAGGCCGCGCACCAAGGAGCTATGCAGAGAAACATTCTGCTGGTGATTGGTTTCTTTTTTGCACTACTGGGATTTTTCAATGCTCTTCCTGACCTAGGCCCTATCCGGTCTCCTTTCGGGATCATCGGCGCTGAAACCCTTCACCCACTTGTCCTCGCAGTCGGGCTTGTGATCGCCACCATCAGCATCTCGCGTTTTTCCAGCAACCCTCGCGATGTCGCTGTGACAGGTTTTAACTTCACGCTTCTGGTCGCAGGTCTTTACGCCCTCTATGACTACAACGTCGCGATGATCGAGTTGAACGAAGGTCTGTTCTTCTTTGACGCGCGCCACGCTTGGATCTCGGTCATTGGCTGTATCATCATCCTGTATTTCTGCTGGCGCCTCTGGGGTCTGCCTCTTGCCATTGTTGGCGCGGTAACCCTGCTGTATTTCTTCTTTGGTGAAAACGCGCCAGGCATTCTGGGCCACGCGGGATCTGATTTCATCGAAGATACCCCACCAGAGCTTTGGTATAACACCGGCGACGGTGTCCTTGGTAAGATCCTTGGTATTCTGATCGGCACCATCTTCCCGTTCATCATTATGGGCGCGGTTCTCGAAGGCACCGGCGGTGGTCATTCCATGATCAAACTGTCCTTCCATGCGATGCGCCGCTTCCGTGGTGGCCCTGCACACGCAGCGATCATGGCGTCCTCACTCTTTGGGACGATCTCGGGCTCTGCAGTATCTAACGTGGTTGGCACCGGTGTTATCACCATTCCAATGATCAAAAAGCGCGGCTTCTCTCCGGCCTTTGCGGGCGGCGTCGAAGCAACAGCCTCGACCGGTGGTCAGATTATGCCTCCGATTATGGGTGCCGCTGCACTGGTTATGGCGGACTTCATCGAGCTGGATTACTTGCTGATCATCACAGCCGCGATCATCCCTGCGATGGCCTATTACGCATCGCTCTTCACAACCGTTGTGTTCGAAGCACGTTCCCTGAACGTCGGCGAGACCGCGGAAAGCGAGATGGATCCGATCACTGGGCAGGACTGGATCAACCTGATCCTTGTTGTTGTGCCGATCTCCACCGTTGTCTTCTGTCTGATCGCAGGCTTCTCGGCTGCTGGTTCCGCGATGATCGCTCTGTCGATCCTGCTGGTGATCAGCTTCCTGAACCCTGAAATGCGCAAACGCCCACTGACCGTGGCCGAAGCCTTTGCCCGCGGCGGCACGACCTTTGGTCGCCTGCTGATGGCGATCAGCACCGTTGGTATCATCGTGGCTGTTCTGGGTGCGACCGGTCTGCCTCTGGAATTCGCGAAAGTGATTAGCCAATCTGCAGGCGATAACCTGCTGGTCGCTCTGATCTTTGCGGCTCTGGCTGCTCTGGCGTTGGGGATGGGCATGCCGACACTGCCGGCGTATCTGACCATCATCATCATCCTTGGGCCAGCACTGACCTCTCTGGGTCTGACAGATCTCGCAGCGCACTTCTTCGTGTTCTACTTCGGTGTTGCATCCGCAATCACGCCTCCGGTCGCGATGGCAGCTTTCGCTGCGGCGTCGATCTCTGGCGGTGGTGCGATCGGGACTGCCGTGGCCGCAACGCGGATCGGTATCGTGATCTTTGCGATCCCATTCATGTTCGCCTTCAACCCAGAAATGCTTCTGGTGGCCGAAGGTGGCGCTGAATTCGCGATGGGTCCGTTCCTCTACATGATCGTGCGTCTGATGCTGTTGATCTACATGCTGGCCTCTGCCGCCTCGCGGTTTGACAAAGCCCGTATGCCTGCCTGGGAATCCCTAGCACGTGCAGCGGTCGGTCTGGCGCTGATCAGCCCAGTCATCGCGATCAGCGGTGCAGCGATTGTCGCAAGTGCGGCTCTGATCTTCCTGCACTACACGGTCCTGAACCGGAAAGAGGCGACAGCATGAGTGACCGCCCAAATATCCTCTACATCATCACTGACCAGCACCGAGCCGATTGGCTCGGGTGCGCCGGCCACCCGGTGGTCAAGACGCCAAACATCGACAAGCTCGCCGAGCGTGGAACCCGGTTTACCCAGTTCCACGTGACCACCCCGGTCTGCATGCCGAACCGTGGGGCGATCTTTACCGGGCGCTATCCGTCGGTGAATGGGCTGAGGCATAACGGGCTGCCGCTTCCGGCTGACGCAAATACCTTTGTCGATATCCTGCGTGACGCAGGGTATCGCACCGCCGCCATCGGCAAGAGCCACCTGCAACCCTTCGGCCATACCCCAGCGGTGCGCACGGACGAAGAGCGGGTTGCCAACGACCATTTCCCCGAAGCAAAGAAATGCGATGGGGGCAAATACACACACGAACATCCCAGCAATTATGAAACTGGGGAAATGTTCGAATTCCCAAAGCCATACTATGGGTTCGATCACGTTCGCATGGTCACGCATCACAGCGACCAATGTGGCGGTCACTACCTGCAATGGCTGCGCAGCAAGTCCAACAATTGGGCGAGCTATCGTGACCGCAACAATCAGTTGCCACATGATTACACGGTGCCTCAGGCCTACCGGATGAAAACTCCGGAAGAGCTCTATCCGACCTCCTACATCAAGGAAGAGGCCAAGGCCTATCTGGCAGAGCAAAAAGACAGCGAAGATCCGTTCTTTGCCTTTGTCTCCTTCCCGGATCCGCACCACCCGTTCACGCCGCCCGGTAAATATTGGGACATGTATGATCCCGAAGATTTCGACGTCGATCTGCCATATGAGGCCCATAAGAACCCTCCACCGCAGCTCGCGCGCTGGAAGGAGCTGATGGATCAGGGCGAAGTGCCCAAGAACGAGCAGCAGTCCTTCATGGCGTCAACACAGCAGGTCAAAGAGGCTATGGCCCTGACTGCGGGCATGATGACGATGATTGACGACGCTGTCGGCGAGATCCTCGAGTCTCTTGAGGCCGCGGGTAAGCTCGACAATACGATCATCATCTTCAACTCCGACCACGGCGACTATATGGGCGCGTTCAATCTGTTGTTGAAAGGCCCGTTTGCGCATGACTCTGTGAACCGGGTTCCCTTTATCTGGGTCGATCCAACCCAAGAGGGCGGTAAGACGGCGGACGATCTCGCGGCCTCTGTCGATATCGCGCCGACGATCCTGGAACGCTGTGGGCTGACGCCGTACTACGGTATTCAGGGACGTTCGTTCCTGAACCAGATCAAAGGCGGCGAGGGCGCGCGGGACTTCGTGCTGATCGAGCATGAGGAAAACAAGGTTTATCCGGGTTTGGACAAGCGGCCGAACATGCGCCATCTGGTCACCGACACCCATCGCATGACCGTCTACAAAGACCTCGATATGGGCGAGCTCTATGACCGAGAGGCCGACCCGAACGAGACCAAAAACCTGTGGGATTGCCCCGAGTCCGCCGCGGCAAAATCCAGCATGATGTTCACCCTCAGCCAAGCCATGCTCGACGCCATCGAACGAGGGCCCTGGCCGAAACATTTCGCGTAAAGGAAAGTACCAATGACCAAAGAATTGAAGAACCTGATCGCTGGAAAATGGGTCGGGTCTGAGAAGACTTTTGAAAAGCGCAGCCCTTTCAACGGCGAAGTCGTTGCGACCGTGCACGAAGCCACACAAGAGATGGTGGACGAGGCGGTTACCAAAGGCCGCGAAGTTTCGATTGGTGCGCGGGCGAATGAATGGGGCAATATGCCTCTAAAGCAACGCCTTGCGATCATTCATGATTTCTCGGATCGCTTGCTGAAACGCGTTGATGATCTGGTGGAGGCCGATGTGGCCGATACTGGCCGCAGCTATTGGCAGGCGTGCAACTTTGACGGTGCGAGGGCGGCCAACCTGTTCCGCGCCTATGCGGATCTGGCAGTGTCGCTTGAAAACCGCTCCAAGACCTTTCAGGGCGAGATGGGCTTTCAGGGTCTGTGGTACACAACCCGCCGTCCAAAGGGCGTGATCGCAGCAATCTGCCCCTGGAACGTGCCTTTGCTGATGGCCTCCATGAAGGTCGCGCCGGGCCTCGTGATGGGGAACTCGGTTGTTTTGAAACCATCTGAAGAAACCCCAAGCTCGGCCACCGTGTTGGCCGAAGTCATCGCAGAATCCGACATCCCAGACAGTGCCTTTTCTCTGGTGCACGGCTTTGGTGTTGGCAGCGCAGGGGCCTTCCTGACCGCGAACCCGCAGGTCGATGCCATCACCTTCACAGGCGAAACCGGCACCGGCACCGCGATTATGAAAGTCGCGGCAGATGGCATGCGCGGCGTATCTCTGGAACTGGGCGGTAAGAATGCCTCTCTGGTGTTCGAAGACGCGGATATGGACAAAGTCGTCGAGGGCACAACGCGGTCTGCCTTCTTTAACTGCGGCCAGATCTGTTTCTGCACCGAGCGCGCCTATGTGCATCGCTCGCGTTATGACGAATTCGTTGAACGCATGACCGAGGTCGCCAATAGCATCGTCATCGGCGATAAAAACCACGATGGGTTCAACATCGGCCCCTTGGTCAGCCATGGCCACCGTGACAAGGTGAAAGAACTGCTGGACACGGTCAAAGAAGACGGTGGCGAGTTCGTGGCTGGCGGCGGCATCCCTGAATTCGGCGACGAGCGCGACAATGGCGCCTTCATCCAGCCGTCGATTGCGGTCGGCCTGCCTGAAGATGCGCGTTTTGTGAAAAACGAAGCCTTTGGCCCGGTTCTGCACGTGGCACCATTTGATACCGAAGAAGAAGCCATCGCGCTAGCCAATGACACCGTTTACGGCCTTGGGACCTGCATCTGGACGGAAAACATCAGCCGCGCACATCGCGTCGCGCCGCGTATTCGTGTCGGTCACGCTTGGGTCAACTCCTGGCAGATCCGCGACCTTCTGAGCCCGCTCAGCGGGGCGGGGGCCTCTGGACTTGGTGAAGAAGGCGGCAAGCTGAGCCTTGAGTTCGTCTCGCAGCCTCAGACCGTGACCGTTCGGATCTTCGGAGAAGACTGATGAAAATCGGCATTCTCGGTTCAGGTGCTTTGGGATCCGCTGTCGGCGGCTCCTTGGCGCTGGCCGGGAATGACGTCGAGCTTTGGGACATCAATGAAGCTCATATGAAAGCGGTCAACGACAACGGGCTGAAGTTCGATGCCGTTGACGGCAACCATGTCATACCACTGTTTGCCTGCCGACCCGAAGAGGGCCATGCGCAAGACTTGATCATTCTGATGACCAAGACCTGCGACAGTGACGCCGCTTTGAAATCCGCGCGCCGCCATATCGAGGCTGGGGCGATGGTGATGTCGGCGCAGAATGGTCTTGGAAATGAAGTGCGTTTGGCCGCGCATGTGCCTCAAGAACAATTGCTTTATGGTTGCACAATGATGCCTGCACGGTTTCTTGATTATGGCCATGTGGCCAGCCAGGCGGTGGGCCGGATCGTCTTTGGTGCAAAGAACGAGGTTGCTTCAGAGAAAGCAGCCCAGTTCGCTCAGACGTCTGCGCATTTTACCCTAGAGTTCGCACCGGACCGCGCGGATACCGTCATTTGGCAAAAGGCCGCGTTTAATTGCGGGATGAATGCTGTGAATGCGCTGACCGGCGGTCGTGTTAAATCGATGGCCAACAACCAGGACGCACGCGATCTGGTACAAGCGGTCGCCAGCGAAGTGGTCGCCGTGGCGCGTGCAGGCGGCGTGAGTGCAGAATACCAGCCGGTGTTTGACCATCTGGCGAACTCCATGGCCAAACACGGCGAACATAAAGCCTCGATGCTGCAAGACATCGAAGGTCGCCGTCCAACAGAGATAGACAGCCTCTGCGCCGAAGTTGCGCGGCAAGGCGAAGACCTTGGCGTGCCAACGCCTCTCAACAAAACCCTCGCGACGCTGGTGACATTAAAAAGCGACGTATTGAATGGAGATTACCTATGACTGAACAAGTTTCCGCAGGCGAAGCGATCCTGCGTTCCCTGAAATCCAACGGGGTCGACTATCTCTTTATCAATCCGGGTTCGGACTTTGCACCTGTGATCGAGACCTACGCCAAGACCGGCGGCGAAGAGATCCCAGAAGCCGTCACCGCCGCGCATGAAAACGTGGTTGTGACCATGGCGCATGGCTACTACCTCGCAACCGGCAAAATGGCGGCTGCTGCAGTGCACGTGAACGTAGGCCTGGCCAACGCCGCAATGGGTCTTTTGAACGCGCATTCCGATGATGTACCAATCTTTATGATGTCCGGCCGCAACCCTCTGACTGAGGGGCAGCGCATGGGCAGCCGCCACACACCGATCCAATACGGTCAGGAAATGTTTGACCAAACCGCTATCGTGCGTGAAGCGGTCAAATGGGATTATGAATTGCGTTACGCTGAAAACGCAGCCGATCTTGTCAGCCGAGGTTCTTCGGTTGCACGTATGGAACCGCAGGGCGCCGTCTACCTCTCTCTTCCTCGCGAACCCCTTTGCGAACTGACGGATATGCCGGGAGCTCCCACCCAGGTTGCCCCTGCGGTTCCATACCCAAATCCGGATGCGATTGCGGATCTTGCCGCGAAACTGGCTGCGGCCAAGAATCCGCTGATCATTTGTTCGCGTGGTGATGTCGACGGCGAAGTCTCTGCCGAGATCATGGCGATTGCAGAAGAGAACTCAATCGCTGTGTCCGAAGTTTTTGTGACCCGCAACGTCCTGCCAACCGATTGGAAAAACGGTGTTGGCGGCAATATCGCAGCGCATATTCCTGATGCGGATGTCGTGCTGGTCGTCGACGCAAGCGTGGCCTGGATCGAAGCCAAAGCCAGCCCGAATGCAGATGCAGAGGTCATCCATATGGGCCCGGACCCTATGTTCACGCGGATCCCGGTGCGGGGCTATAAAACAACCGCAGCGATCCCATGTAACACGGTTGCGGGCCTAAAGGCGCTGCGTGCCGCACTACCTGGTCAGCCCAACGCCACACGTCAGGAAGAGATCGAAGCGCGCCACGCGAAGTTCCGAGAGCGTATGACGTCCAAAGTCGAGCAGGGCTCTCAGGGTTTGGCCAACAAGCCTTGGATCGCAAAGTGTATTTCTGACATTCTGGGCGACGGCACCGTGTTTGCCGAGCGCGGCGGCCCATTGCCGCTTTATAATGTCAAAGGTCCAAACCAATGGTTCGGTAACGCACAGGCCGGTGGTCTGGGCTGGGGCCTTCCTGCAGCACTTGGCTATCAACTGGCCAATCGCGACAAGCTGACCGTCTGCGTAATTGGTGATGGTTCGTATATGTTTGCCAACCCAATCGCATGCCACCAGGTTGCGTCAGCACAGCATCTGCCTTTGCTGACCATCATCCTGAACAACGGCAGCTGGGACGCGGTGCGGATTTCCACTTTGGATATCTACCCAGACGGCGAGGCATCCAAAGCCAACCACGTGCCAATGGTGCCGTTTACTCCGACCCCAAGCTATGGCGACATCGCGGGTGCCTCCGGTTGCTATGCTGAAACTATTGAAAAGGCAGAGGATTTCCCAGCAGCATTGCAGCGCGCACTGAAAGTGATCCAGGAAGAGAAACGTCAGGTTCTTCTGGATGTGCATGTCGGGATGGACGACGGCGAAAAGTAAGCGCGTCAAATCTAACGAAATAATGGGGGTGCCACGGCGCCCCCTTTTTGCTTTTGTCGTCGTCTATTTGAAGGGCGTATGGCGCGTCAAAACATGCTTGCGAGGGCCGAGTCTCAGGCCGCGCAGACCAGCTTTAGCAATGGATCATCTGACTTCAAAGCCTGCCAGTCGGCGTCCTCAACAGTGCCATCGGCAGCAAAGTTTGCACCATCGATCAGCAGAGCAGACCGAGCGCTTGCACAGTCAAACAAGACCGGCGCTTGGCTGATCGGCGACCAACGGCCAAAGAAGTAAAGGTCGGTCAGGCGTTGGTCCGGCAGGTTCGTATTGGTGCGCGTGGCGGCCGTATCCACGGCGGCAAAGCGTTTGGTGTATGGCCAGACTTGCGTCCAGGGACGCAACCAGCTTTGCTCATCGACCTTGGTGGCGATCACCACACCCTCGGGCAAGTTTTCCGCGGTGCGGTCAAACCATGTGTATTCATTGGAGATCGTCATACCGATCATGCCGGCTCCGGCGGCAACGGGCATGAGCCATTTTGGCAACCTACGGCCCAAAGCGATGTTCACAAGCATGGCGATCCCGGCGCAGGCGATACCTGCAAAGATTGTGCCGATCAACTCTATGAACATGGGATTAGGTCTCTTGGTTTAGGGGGTATGCGTAAAGCGGGGAGGGCACCGCCGCAAGTGCTGCGGCGATGCCTATGTTGTTTAGTGACCGTCGACCGCGCCACCCGCACCGCGTGGGATGCGTACGCTTTCGACCAGATCTTTGATCTCCTGTGGGGTCTCTTTGGTCATGCCAGACACGACATACGCGACACCAAAGTTCACCGCCGCGCCGATGACGCCGAAGGAGGTGGACTTCACTGGGCCAAGCAGCGGGTCCGCATCCGTGAAGGAGTTGGTGCCCGGTACAAAGAACCAGCCTTTGTGCAGGAAGATGTACAGCAGCGTGACAACCAGACCTGCCAGCATGCCCGCAACCGCGCCCGCGTTGTTGATGCGGGTCGAGAAGATCCCCATCATCAGCGCCGGGAAGATCGAGGCAGCGGCAAGGCCAAAGGCCAGGGCCACGGTTTGCGCTGCAAAGCCTGGAGGGTTCAGGCCAAGCAGAACCGCAACCACGATCGCCGCTGCCATAGACAGACGCGCTGCCATCAGTTCAGAGCGTTCAGACATATTTGGTGTCAGCTGACCTTTCAGCAGATCATGCGACACCGCCGAAGAGATTGCCAGCAACAGACCCGCTGCCGTGGACAGCGCCGCCGCCAGACCACCAGCCGCGACCAGACCGATCACCCAACCAGGCAGGTTTGCGATTTCTGGGTTCGCGAGAACCAGAATGTCACGGTTGAATTTGGTCAGCTCGTTGCCGGCCCAGCCGTTGGCTTCTGCTTTAGCTTGTAAGTCCGCACTCTTGTCGTTGTAGTACTGGATCTTGCCGTCGCCGTTCTTGTCTTCCCAATCCAGCAGACCGGTTTTCTGCCAGGTTTCCATCCAGGCATACTCAGGGTCCGTTTGGATTTGCTCGACGCTCACAGCTTCGCCATCCGTGCCATTTGGCCACATCAGCTCTGAGATGTTCAGACGCGCCATCGCACCCACCGCAGGAGCGGTCAGATAGAGCAGGGCGATGAACACCAGCGTCCAACCCGCAGACCAACGTGCATCAGAAACCTTAGGAACGGTAAAGAAGCGCATGATCACGTGGGGCAGACCCGCAGTACCGATCATCAGAGACAGGGTGAAGAGCACCATGTTGATGGTCGAGCCATGCGCGGCTGTGTATTCCTTAAAGCCCAGATCAGTGACGATTTGGTCCAGTTTCACCAAGAGTGGCTCGCCAGAACCGGTGTGCTCACCAAAGAGACCCAGCGCAGGGATCGGCGTGCCTGTCAGCTGCAGCGAAATAAAGACCGCAGGGATTGTATAAGCGGTGATCAGAACGCAATACTGCGCCACCTGCGTATAGGTCACACCCTTCATGCCGCCGAAAACAGCATAGGCGAAAACCACACAAGAGCCGATCAGCAGCCCCCAGAAGGCGTCGATTTCAAGGAAGCGGCCAAAGGCAATGCCCACGCCCTGCATCTGACCGATCACATAGGTGATAGAGGCAACCAGCAGACAGATCACAGCCACCAGACGCGCGGTCGGGGAATAGAAACGGTCGCCGATGAATTCAGACACAGTGAACTTGCCGAACTTCCGCAGGTAAGGGGCCAGCAGAAGCGCCAGCAGCACATAGCCGCCAGTCCAGCCCATCAGGAAGGACGAGTTGTCATAGCCGGTGAAAGCAATCAGGCCCGCCATCGAAATAAACGATGCCGCAGACATCCAGTCCGCTGCCGTCGCCATACCGTTGGTGACAGGGTGAACGCCGCGACCCGCTGCGTAGAATTCCGAGGTGGATCCCGCACGGGCCCAAACCGCGATGCCGATGTAAAGCGCGAAAGAAGCGCCTACAAACAGCAGGTTAAGAGTAAACTGATCCATAATTTAGTCCTCGTCCACGCCGAATTCGTGATCCAGCTTGTTCATCCGCCAGGCGTAAAAGAAGATCAGCGCCAGAAAGACCAGGATCGAGCCTTGCTGGGCGAACCAGAAGCCAAGATCGCTGCCGCCGACAGAGATGCCGGACAGCATGGGGCGCAGGAGAATCCCGAACCCGAAAGAGACCAGCGCCCAGATAATAAGGCTGATCCGAATGAGCCGCACATTGGCTGCCCAATATGCGTTGTTGTCGTTTTGGGACATGATTAGAAAGTCCTCCTTCTTTTTCCCACCGCCCTCGTTGGGGGCCTTTTGAGCATTATTGAGTGGCGTTGGAGACCACATTGCTCAGGTTGGACGCGATCTCCTCAATCGCCCCCATTGCATCGATGCGTGTGAGCGCATCGGCATTCTCGTAATAGGCAATCAGCGGCGCGGTCTGCGCGTGATAGGCCGTCAGGCGCTGGGCGACGGTCTCTGCCTTGTCGTCCGCGCGCCGTTTCATGTCTGTGGAGCCGCATTTGTCGCAGGTGCCTGCGGTGGCGGTTGGCTTGAATGTTTCGTGATAGCCTTCGCCGCAATTGCCGCAGGTAAAACGTCCCGAAATCCGTTCGACCATGGCGCTGTCATCAACCTCGAGGCTGATGGCAGCGTTGATTTTCTGGCCCCGTTTCGCGAGCAGATCGCCAAGCGCATCGGCCTGCACCGTGGTGCGCGGGAAGCCATCAAGGATCACGCCCTTGGAGCAGTCTGGCTCATCTAGCCTGTCTGATAGGATCGCGATCACGATGTCATCGCTCACCAGCCCGCCGGCCTCCATCACGGCTTTCGCCGCTCTGCCAGCCTCGGTGCCCGCAGCAACCGCTGCGCGCAAGAGGTCTCCGGTAGAAAGTTGGACCAAACCAAAGCTCTCTTCGAGCATACGGGCCTGCGTGCCCTTGCCGGCCCCGGGAGGGCCAAGCAGGATCAGAACAGGGGCGACGGCGGGGGTGTTCGCGCCGTCCATTATGCGTCCGCCCGGTTCATGCGGTTGGCGATCAGATCGTCAACGACCGACGGATCCGCGAGTGTCGAGGTATCGCCCAAAGCGCCGAAATCGTCCTCCGCAATCTTGCGCAGAATACGGCGCATGATTTTGCCGGAACGTGTTTTCGGCAGGCCTGGTGCCCATTGGATCAGATCCGGCTTCGCAATTGGTCCGATCTCTGAGCGGACCCAGGTTTCCAGCTCTTTGCGCAGCGCGTCGGATGGCTCTTCGCCGTTCATCAGGGTGACATAAGCATAGATGCCTTGCCCTTTGACGTCGTGCGGATATCCGACCACGGCGCTCTCGGCGACTTTGGCATGTGCGACCAGCGCGCTTTCCACCTCGGCCGTGCCCATCCGGTGGCCCGAAACGTTGATCACGTCATCGACGCGACCAGTGATCCAATAGTCGCCATCTTCGTCACGACGACAGCCGTCGCCCGAGAAATAATAGCCTTTGTAATCCAAGAAATAAGTCTTCTCGAACCGCTCGTGATCGCCCCAGACCGTGCGCATTTGACCGGGCCAGCTGTCTTTCATGCAGAGCACGCCTTCGACGCCATTGCCCTCGATGATTTCGCCAGAAGTTGGTTCCAGTACAACGGGTTGCACGCCAAAGAAAGGCTGTTGCGCAGCACCCGGTTTAAGGTCCGTTGCTCCGGGGAGGGGAGTGAGCATGTGACCACCGGTTTCGGTCTGCCAGAAGGTGTCTACGATGGGGCAGTTCCCTTTGCCGACAACCTCGTTGTACCAGTTCCAAGCTTCTGGGTTGATCGGTTCACCGACCGATCCAAGAACACGCAGATCAGAGAGATCGTGCTTTTCAACCCACTCATTGCCTGCACCCATCAAGGCACGGATCGCGGTGGGGGCTGTATAGAATTGATTGACTTTGTGCTTGGCGCAGACTTCCCAGAAACGACCTGCATCAGGATAGGTTGGGACGCCCTCGAACATGATCGTGGTCGCGCCATTGGCCAGCGGGCCATAGACGATATAGCTGTGGCCCGTGACCCAGCCCACATCCGCCGTACACCAGAAAACATCGCCCTCGTGATAGTCAAAGGTGTATTGATGCGTCATCGATGCATAGACCATGTAGCCGCCGGTCGTATGCACGACGCCCTTGGGCTGGCCGGTCGAGCCGCTGGTGTAGAGGATGAACAGAGGATCTTCGGCGCTCATTTCCTCGGCGGGGCAGTCGTCGGAGGCCGTCTCCATCAGAGCATTGCAATCGTGATCGCGGTCAGTCCATGCGACCTCGCCACCGGTGCGTTTCACCACCAAACATTGCACCGAGTCCTTGCAGGTCGCCAGAGCGGTATCTGCGTTGGATTTCAGCGGTGTTTGACGGCCGCCCCTAGGTGCAAAATCAGCGGTGATGAGGAGTTTTGCGTCGCATCCGTTGATACGCGCACCTAGGGCGTCCGGGGAGAAACCCGCGAAAACGATAGAATGAATGGCCCCGATCCGCGCGCAGGCCAGCATCGCATAGGCGGCCTCGGGGATCATCGGCAGATAGATTACCACGCGGTCGCCTTTTTCAACGCCAAGCCCTTTCAGGACATTGGCCATCTTGCTCACCGAGCGATGCAGATCCGCATAGGTGATATGGAGCGATTCTGTGGTGTTGGGATCATCCGGCTCCCAGATGATGGCGGTTTGATCGCCACGTGTCGCCAGATGACGGTCCGTGCAATTGGCGGCTGCGTTCAGCGTGCCGTCCTCAAACCAGCGGATGTCGATATTGCCGGGTTCAAATGAGGTGTTCTTTACTTTGGTAAAGGGTTTGATCCAGTCAATGCGCTGACCGTGCTCGCCCCAAAAGGCGTCTGGATCGGTCACAGACGCCGCGTACATTTGCGCATATCCGTCGGCGTCTACATGGGGTTTGGGTTGGGTTTTCGGTGCTGGCTGCGCGTTAATTTCCGCGCCAGAAACTACGTCTGACATGAATGTCTCCTCCAAAATCTTCGCCTCTCCCAAAGCGAATTGCCGCATCGCGGCATCTGAGGGTGAGCATACATACAGTTTTGTAAATTTCCTCAAAGTCATTCACATCGTTGCGTTTTTTTGTAAAAATATTCATGAAATTAACGAATTTATCGTAATTAATTTTACAAGCTGTGCGGATTTCCACGAAAATTCAGATGGTTAGAAAATCGAGCGCGCAATAATGTTGCGCGCTGGGTTGCGCATTTGTGCGCAGCGCTTAGCTTCTGGCGTGACCGGGCGCGGGGGCTGAGGGGAGTGCTTGAAAAATTGAACACTCCGGACGTGCTGCAAGCGCCTAAACCACGGCGCTGAAACGCGTATATATACTCTAATGGCTCAGCCACCAACGGAGCTCATGTTTGAGGGCTTCTAGTGTTTTGGCGACTCACCCAGATCAAAGGTGACGCCAAAGGAAGCGGTCAGTTTGACGCTATTGCCGTTGCCGGGGAAGAGCTGTGTGAAGACATTTTTGTATCGCAGCGAGGCTCCTGCAATCGCGACGATATCGCCTTGCGAGAACCGAAATCGATCCGCGTAACCGGGATAGGTCGCAAGACCGGTGAAGAGCGACAGCTCAAAGTCGTCTTTATAAATCAGAGGGGCCCCAACGGTAGCGGCTGTTGAAAATCCGCCATAAGAATTGCGAAAGGCACCAACTGTATAGCCAAGGTGCTCGCCTTCCCATGTCAGAAAAAGTCCAGGATTGATCTGTTCGAAGTCTTTGTCGCTGATATGTGCGGATCCCAGCGAAATCCACGCGCGGTCTGGATCTGCGACTCCCGCGGTGGCTGAAACCGTTGCCAAACTAAAAAGAGCAAAGAGCGTGCGGAGCTTTTTCATTGCGTGTTCCGATAAAGAGAGAGCGAAGGCTTAAATGCCTAGCTGGCTTCTTTGGCGGCGGTAAGCACTTTGCGGTTTTTCTGTGTCATTGTTGACGAGCAGAGGAAAGTCGCCGCAAACGCCAAGTTTTTTGCACGAAACTCGTGACAAACCTGACCCTGTCTCAGGAAGGAAAACTTCCACAAAGATGTCGCATGTGGCCGATGGCGCTGACTGTGGTATGCTATTTCTAATTTAGCCCGCGTTTAGTTCTGTGGGCTGAAGGGAGAAGAATGACCAGCGGCACTTCAAGCGCCGACTTTCCACATAGATCAAGCCCTGTCTGACGTGCGAAAGTGCTTGCATACCATTGTATGCTGAAATAAGAGGGGTTCAGCCAGCTGTCCCAGCGCGCGAAAGTTACTGCCGCGAGGGACGCAATCCACAAACTCTAACGCGCCGGTATTATCATGAGCTTGTACACAGATTATCTCGCAGAGATCGAAACCCGCAAAACCCAAGGCCTGAGCCCAAAGCCGATTGATCAGGCAGATCTGGTCGAAGAGCTGATTGCTCAGATCAAAGACGCGGGTCATGAACATCGCGAAGACTCGCTGAATTTCTTTATCTATAACACCCTGCCAGGCACCACGAGCGCAGCTGGTGCAAAAGCAGGTTTTCTGAAAGAGATCATTCTCGGTCAGGCCGAGGTCGCTGAGATCTCTGTCGAGTTTGCATTTGAACTGCTGTCCCACATGAAAGGTGGCCCATCCGTTGCTGTCCTTCTGGATCTGGCGCTGGGCGATGACGCAGGCATCGCGGCGCAGGCTGCGGACGTGATGAAGACTCAGGTATTCCTGTACGACGCCGACATGGAGCGCCTGAAAACGGCCTATGAAGCAGGCAATGACATCGCCAAAGGCCTGCTGGAAAGCTACACAGCGGCTGAATTCTTCACCAAGCTGCCAGAAATCGACGAAGAAATCGAAGTCGTGACCTATATCGCTGCCGAAGGCGATATCTCGACCGACCTGCTGTCTCCGGGCAACCAGGCGCACTCGCGTGCGGACCGCGAATTGCACGGCCAGTGCATGATCAGCACCGATGCGCAAAAAGAAATCGAAGCTCTGAAGCTTCAGCATCCAAACGCGCGCGTGATGCTGATTGCGGAAAAAGGCACCATGGGTGTTGGCTCTTCGCGGATGTCTGGCGTGAACAACGTGGCACTGTGGACCGGTAAGCAAGCGTCTCCTTATGTGCCTTTCGTGAACATCGCGCCGGTTGTGGCCGGCACCAACGGCATTTCTCCGATCTTCCTGACCACCGTCGGCGTGACCGGTGGCATCGGTGTGGATCTGAAGAACTGGGTCAAAAAGCTGGACGAGAACGGCGAGCCTGTTGTGAACAACAATGGCGACGCGGTTCTAGAGCAGCGCTATTCGGTGGAAACCGGTACGGTCCTCAAGATCAACACCAAAGAGAAAAAGCTCTACTCCTCTGACGGCTCCGAAGAGCTGGTCGATATGGCAGGTTCTTTCACCCCGCAAAAGATGGAGTTCATGAAAGCGGGCGGCTCTTACGCCATCGTCTTTGGTAAGAAACTGCAGACATTTGCGGCGGAAACTCTGGGCGTCGAAGCCCCTCAGGTCTTTGCCCCATCAAAAGAGATCAGCCACGAGGGCCAAGGCCTGACCGCGGTTGAAAAGATCTTCAACGCCAACGTGCGCGGCGCAACACCGGGCAAGGTGCTGCACGCAGGCTCTGACGTGCGTGTCGGCGTGAACGTTGTCGGGTCTCAGGACACCACGGGCCTCATGACCATGCAGGAACTCGAAGCGATGGCGGCGACCGTTGTGTCTCCGGCCGTGGATGGGGCCTATCAGTCTGGTTGTCACACTGCGTCCGTTTGGGACGTGAAGGCACAGGAAAACACCCCGCGCCTGATGAAGTTCATGAACGACTTTGGTCTGGTGACAGGTCGTGACCCCAAGGGCGTCTATCACTCGATGACCGACGTTATTCACAAGGTTCTCAATGACATCACCGTCAGCGATTGGGACGTGATTGTGGGCGGCGACAGCCACACGCGGATGTCCAAAGGCGTGGCCTTTGGTGCAGACTCCGGCACCGTGGCGCTGGCTTTGGCGACCGGTGAGGTCTCTATGCCGATCCCTGAGTCTGTGAAAGTGACCTTCAAAGGCGAAATGGCCGAGTGGATGGACTTCCGCGATGTGGTACACGCAACCCAAGCGCAGATGCTCGATCAATGTGGCGGTGATAACGTCTTCCAAGGCCGCGTAATCGAAGTTCACATCGGCACGCTTCTGGCAGACCAAGCCTTCACCTTCACCGACTGGACCGCAGAGATGAAGGCGAAAGCCTCTGTCTGTATCTCCAACGATGAAACCCTGATCGGCTCGCTGGAGCTGGCGAAGTCCCGTATCCAAGTCATGATCGACAAGGGTATGGAGCACGAGAACGGCACTTTGGCCCGTCTGATCGCCAAAGCCGACGCGCGGATCAAGGAAATCAAATCCGGCACCCGTCCGGCTCTGGTGCCTGATGCAAACGCGAAATACTTCGCTGAGGTCGTTGTGGATCTGGACGAAATCATCGAGCCGATGATTGCCGACCCGGACGTGAATAACGCCGATGTGTCCAAACGCTATACCCACGACACCATCCGTCCGATTTCTTACTACAAGGCGGAAAAAGAGGTGGATCTGGGCTTTGTTGGGTCCTGTATGGTCCACAAAGGCGACATCAAGATCGTGGCGCAAATGCTGCGCAACCTTGAGGCCGCCGAGGGCAAGGTCGAGTTCAAAGCCCCACTCGTGGTGACCGCGCCGACCTACAACATCATCGACGAGCTGAAAGAAGAGGGCGACTGGGAAGTTCTGCAGAAGTACTCTGGCTTTGAATTCGACGACAGCGCGCCAAAGCAGGTCGCACGGACCGAGTATGACAACATCCTCTATCTGGAGCGTCCGGGCTGTAACCTCTGCATGGGCAACCAGGAAAAGGCTGCGAAGGGCGACACCGTTCTGGCGACCTCAACCCGCCTGTTCCAAGGCCGCGTTGTGGCTGACTTGCCTGAGAAGAAAGGTGAATCGCTGCTGGCCTCGACCCCAGTTGTTGTTCTGTCCGCGATCCTTGGCCGTACGCCAACTCTGGAAGAGTACAAGGTTGCGGTCGAAGGCATCGACCTGACCAAATTCGCGCCGGGCAAAGGTAAGCCTCTGGATACATTGTCTGTGCATTACTAAGCACGGTTTCATACGAAATTCGAAGGGCCATCCGCTTGGGTGGCCCTTTTTCGTGACGTCCCCCATTGACGCAGAATACGAGTCTGGCTTACAGCGCAAATATTCTCAGGGCGGGGTGAAATTCCCCACCGGCGGTGACAGCCCGCGAGCGGCCCATGTTTTGGGTGTCAGCAGATCCGGTGAAATTCCGGGGCCGACGGTTAAAGTCCGGATGGTAGAGAAGTATGCGGTGATCCTTCGCGGGTGACCCGTGTCAAAACGCTCTGGGATCTTGTCATTGGGAAAGGACTTAGAGCTATGACAAAATCCCCAAACTTCGCCTTCATCAAGGCGCGCTGGCATTCTGATATTGTAGACCAATCGCTGGTCGGTTTTGAAAACCGTCTGGCTGAAATGGGCGTGGATGCCGGTATTGAGACATTCGACGTGCCCGGCGCGTTTGAGATGCCTTTGCTCGCGCAAAAGCTGGCCGTAACCGGCAAATATGACGCTGTGATCGCGGCGGCTCTGGTCGTGGATGGCGGCATCTATCGCCATGATTTCGTGGCGCAGGCCGTCGTCGATGGCCTGATGAAAGCGGGCATGGAGACAGGTGTTCCGGTGCTGTCCGTGTCGCTGACACCGCATCATTTCCAGCCTTCGAACGAACACGAAGCCTATTTCCACGCGCATTTCGTCAAGAAGGGTGCAGAAGCTGCGAATGCGGCTGTGCAGATCGTTGACGTGCACGCCGAGCTGGCAGCGCCTGCAGAGCTTGCGGCCTAGGACGTCAGGCTCAAACACAAAGGGTGATCGGCGTCTGCAAGCCCGTCGATCACGTCAAAATGATGCTTGCCCGGGTCCGCAACGAGCCGGGCAGGGACGCCGGCACGGCTCCAGTTTTCGGTGATCAAAGCAGACTGGCGCAGGAACTCTGGCCGTTCGCAGGCCCCAACCCAAGCGGTGAAATCAAATCCTTTATAGGGCGCTCTGAGTGAGGGACTTTCGGCGTGTGCGGTTTCTTTCATCAGGCCAAGTTTTCCATTCATCGAGTGCCGCAACAGGAGGCGCAGATCGTGAACACCACTTATGCTGGCGATCTTGTCGATCCGCGTCGTCACCGTGGCAAGCAAAGGCGTGTCGTCACACCCCATCCGCGACACCAAATGTCCGCCTGCTGAGTGTCCCGTCAGCCGGATCGGGCCTGCGACCTCGTTGGCAACCATTGATACCGCACGACCAATCTGCGCCGTGATCTCAGGAATTTTCGCTTCAGGCGCAAGGGTATAGCTCGGCATAGCCACGGCCCACCCGTGTTCTATCGGCCCGCGCGCCAGATGCGACCAGCTGGATTTATCAAAGGCCTGCCAATAGCCCCCATGCACGAAAACGATCAGCCCTTTGGGTTTTTCATTAGGCAAGAAAAGGTCCAGCTTTTCACGCGGAGCGTCGCCGTAGGCCAGATCCAACCGTCCACGCACCGAGGCGCGAAACTGCGCGGCCTGTTCTGACCACATCGGCGGAAAATCCGCTGCGTTCTCGATGTAGTCGCCATTGGAAAAGGCATCTTCCCAGTCGATGTCTGGTGTCATGGTCAGGTCTCAAAAAATCTCTTGCGCGTTTTGTTTAGGTTAATATATTTCATGCTTGAAGCAAGTGAAATTCCAACCACCGAGCCCCGCGTGCCAAAACCTTTCAAGCCAGATCCCCCAGACGGAGACCTCAGCAAAGAGCGTCTTGAGCTGTGGCTGCGTTTGCTAAAGGCCAGCGGTTTGATCGAAGAAGAATTGCGCCGACGGTTTCGCAGCGAGTGCAATTCTACCCTGCCGAGGTTTGACGTGATGGCGACGTTGGCGGCCGCAGGTAGCGGCCTCAAGATGAGCGAGATCTCGGCGAAGCTGCGCGTTTCGAACGGCAATATCACCGGCATCGTGGACAAGCTGAGCGAAGAGGGGATCGCAGCCCGCGTGCCCTTGCCCGGCGACCGGCGCGCGCATCTCGTGCAACTGACCGACAAAGGGCGCAAAGTTTACGAGGACCACGCCAAGGCCCATGCCGGATGGATCGACGAAATCCTAAGCGGCCTGAACGCCGACGACATCGAGGGCATGATCTTGCGGCTCGATTATATGACCAAATTCTTGGAGAGCGACGATGACTAGCGCCTACAACCCCAGCGAAGACGGCGCGCAAATGGGATTTGCCAAGGCGATGTCTTATGGCGACTACCTTGGGCTAGAAGGGCTTTTGGCGCAGCAGCACCCACAGAGTACGGCCCATGACGAGATGCTATTCATCATCCAGCATCAGACCAGCGAGCTTTGGATGAAACAGGTTCTCCATGAACTCGGCGCCGCGCGGATCGCGCTAAAGACCGGCGACACGCCGCAGATGTTCAAGATCCTTGCCCGTGTCAGCCGCATCTTTGAACAGCTCAACAACGCCTGGGATGTGCTGCGTACGATGACGCCTGCGGACTATACGACTTTCCGAGAAGCGCTTGGGCCGTCAAGCGGATTTCAATCCTATCAATACAGGCTGATCGAGTTCACTTTGGGCAACCGCAACCCGCATATGATGCAGCCCCATGCGCATGTGCCAGAGGTCCATGCGCTGCTAGAGGCAGAACTGGCGCGTCCCAGTTTCTATGATGAAGTAGTGACCAATCTGTTTCAAACGCTGGATGGGCACTCAGACAATATGCCCGCGCCACAGCTCGACAGCCCCCACACAGCGCAGCCTGAAATCCAAGCGCGCTGGAAGCAGGTTTATCAAGACACTACAACCCATTGGGCGCTCTATGAGCTGGGCGAGAAACTGATGGATATGGAAGATTACTTCCGTCGCTGGCGCTTTAACCACGTGACCACGGTTGAACGCGTCATCGGGTTCAAGCGTGGCACCGGAGGGACATCCGGTGTGCAATATCTCAAACGCATGCTCAGCGTCGAGCTCTTTCCTGAACTCTGGAACGTCAGAGGCGAACTCTGATCAAATCAAAGGATGATGTTATGAAATTTATCTCTTTCTGCGCGGCATTCGCCATATCGGCCACCGCAGCCTTCGCCCAAGACCTGTCACGCGAGGAAATACGCCGCGTGCCGGTGCCCGGGTCCGAGACCATGGAGGTCATCGTCAGCAAGCTCACCGTCGCGCCGGGCGCGACGATCCCGATGCACAGCCATCCTGGCGACGAGCACGCCGTGGTGATCACTGCGGCAACGGCACAGGCCCCAAACGGGCAGATCATCGAATTCCCGATCGGGGCCACGCTCTATTTTCCAGACGGGCAGGTGCATGGCGGTCTGACCAATATCGGCGAGGCACCTATGGTGGCGATCACGACCCATGTGGTGCGGGTGGGCGAACCTCTGACCATTCCGGCTCAGTAAGATTTGCGACACGAGGGGGGAGCAATGTTACCACGCAAAGATCTGTTTGAGTTGCCCGAAGGGGTGATCTATCTGGACGGCAACTCATTGGGACCATTGCCAAAAGGTGCACAAGAGCGTGCCATGCACACCATTTCCCAAGAATGGGGCGGAGAGCTGATCCGCGCATGGAATTCCGCCGATTGGATGTCTTTGCCGCAAAAGGTCGGGGACCGTATCGCCGGATTGATCGGGGCCGCACCAGGCTCGGTTGCCACCGGAGACACCCTCTCGATCAAGGTCTATCAGGCCTTGGCCGCTGCATTGAAAATGCGGCCCGATCGCAAGGTGATCCTGTCGGACAAAGGCAATTTCCCCACCGATCTCTATATGGCGCAGGGCCTGATCAAGACGCTGGACGCAGGTTATGAATTGCGTACACCTGCACCCGAAGACGTAGCGGATGCGATCACGGAAGAGGTCGCTGTGGTCATGCTCACACAGGTCGATTATCGCAGCGGACGCCTACATGACATGCAGGCAATCACTGAAAAGGCCCATGCGGCGGGCGCGGTGATGATCTGGGATCTGGCGCATTCGGCGGGGGCTTTGCCTGTCGATCTGGCGGGCAGCAACGCAGAATTCGCCGTTGGCTGCACCTATAAATACCTCAACGGTGGCCCCGGAGCGCCGGCCTTCATCTATGCCCGTCCTGATATTGTCGAGGACGTAGAGCCTGCGCTCGCCGGTTGGCTTGGCCACGCCGCGCCCTTCGCGATGGACCCAGCCTACAGCCCCGCCATGTCGACAGAGCGCCTGCGTGTTGGCACGCCACCAGTCGTTCAATTGTCCCTGTTGGATGCAGCTTTGGATGTCTGGAACGGCGTCGGTATGGCAGATATTCGCGCCGCATCTATTGATCTTTGCGAGACATTCATTGCCGAGGTCGAAGCGCGCTGCCCTATGGTAACGCTCGCCTCTCCTCGCGACGCGCAGCAACGCGGCTCGCAGGTCTCGTTCGCATTTGATCCGGGCTACCCGGTGGTGCAGGCCCTGATCGACCACGGCGTGATCGGAGATTTCCGCGCGCCCAACATTATGCGCTTTGGCTTTACGCCGCTGTACATTGACCAAGCCGACGTCATCCGCGCCGCCGAGATCCTTGAGACCATCATGACTGAGGGTCTCTGGAAGGATCCCAAATATCACCAAGTTTCCAAAGTCACCTGAGTAAAGGACATCACTATGGTCTGCCTTTTCGTTCAAATCCGCTGCACCCCCGGTACGGCCTATCGGGTCGCAGATGACATCGCCCTGCGCGAGATTCATTCCGAGCTTTATTCCATCAGCGGCGACTATGATCTCTTGATGAAGCTCTACATCCCAGAGGGCGAGGACGTTGGGCGCTATATCAACGACAACCTGCTCAATATCGAGGGCATCGAGCGCACCCATACGACCCAGACCTTCAAAGCCTTCTGAGCGCTTGCCAAAGCGATGCCGCGCACGGATAGTCGCGGCAAGAGCATTGAGGAAATTGCAGCATGGCTTTGGAAAACCTCTGGGAAAAAACCGCCGTTGCGCCGCCAGCGACCAAAATTCTGGCGAGCGCACAATCCGCCTATGATCTTATGGTCATTGGCGCTGGATTTTCCGGCTGTTCAGCGGCTCTGACCGCGCGGGATTTGGGGGCGTCTGTTGCGGTTTTCGAAGCCAGAACAATCGGCTATGGCGGATCAGGGCGCAATGTCGGTCTGGTGAACGCAGGCCTTTGGACGCCGCCCGAAGACATCGAGGCCACGATTGGCAAACGCGAGGGCTCGCATCTTTACGAGAGCCTCAGTGCGGCACCAGATCATGTGTTTTCCCTGATCGACCGGCTGAATATCGAATGTAATGCCCGCCGCAATGGCACCCTGCATTGCGCCCATGCGGACACGGGGCTGGCGGATCTGAAATTGCGCGCGAAACAACTGCGCGCGCGTGGTGCTCCGGTCGAGCTGTTGGGCGCCAACGCCACCCGTCATCGCGTCGGCTCTGACCGTTTCAAAGGCGCGCTTTTTGATCCGCGGGCTGGGACCATTCAGCCGTTGTCCTATGTGCGTGGCCTCGCCAAAGAGGCCATGAAAGCAGGCGCGCATCTGTTTGAAAACGCGCCGGTGCATCATGTGAAAAAGACCTCATCGGGTTGGATGGTTTCGGTCGGCGAGCAAGTGATCTTTGCCAAGGCGTTGTTGTTGGCCACAAATGCCTATCTGAAGGGGCTCAGCGGCTTGCCCGCGCCGCAGTTCACCAAAGTCGGTTATTTTCAGGCGGCCACGCGCCCGCTGGAGCCCACATGGCAGCGTAGCATCCTGCCCGGCAAAGAAGGCTGTTGGGACACGGCCATGGTTATGTCGTCCTTTCGCATGGACGGCGAGGGGCGTCTTGTGATTGGCGGGGTTGGATCCCTCGACAGCATTGGGCGTGGCACGCATCTGGCCTGGGCGCAGCGCAAACTGGCGCATCTTTTCCCGCAACTGGCAAAAGAAACCCTGCAAGAGGCCTGGAGTGGCACGATCTGTATGACCAGCGACCATATTCCAAAGATTCTGGACATTGGCACCAAAGGCTATGCGCTTTTTGGCTATTCCGGTCGTGGGATCGGGCCGGGCACGGTCTTTGGCGCGACGGCGGCCCATGCGCTTTTGACCGGAGACCGCCAAGACCTGCCGGTGGTGCCCACCAAAGCGCATACTGAAAAGCTGACGGGCCTGAAGGAAGTCTACTACGAGGCCGGAGCGACTCTGACCCATATGGTCTCTGCCCGTTAGGACGCCGCGTTCCTGTTGGGATCATTTGCAATTGCCCCGGCATTTGCCCCATGATCCCGTCAGCCACTCTGGGAGGATCAGACATGCATGATGGATCGACACCGCCAATGGACCCGGTCACGCTTGAGGTGTCCGACGGCATTGCCACGCTGACCATGGAACGACCACGCTCGATCAATGCGCTGTCCGAAGAGATGTTGGCAGCCCTGCAAGCGCAGCTTGATGACATTGCCACGCGCCGCGACATCAAAGTGGTGATCCTGCGTGGGGCAGGGGATCATTTCTGTGCAGGCCATAACCTCAAAGAAATGACCGCGCGGCGGGGCGATGAGGATGGCGGGTATCAGTACTACAACGACCTCTTTGCCACCTGCGCCAAGATGATGATGTCGGTCGTGAACCTGCCGCAACCCGTGATCGCTGAGGTTACGGGCATTGCGACGGCTGCGGGCTGTCAGCTTGTGGCGAGTTGCGATCTGGCCGTCGCCTCTGAAGAGGCGCGTTTTGCGACCTCTGGCATCAACATCGGGCTGTTCTGTTCCACGCCCATGGTGGCGCTCAGCAGGAATGTGCCGCGCAAGGCTGCGATGGAAATGCTGTTGCTGGGTGAATTTATCCATGCGGACAAGGCCTTAGAGATGGGCCTTATCAATCGCGTCGTGCCCTTGGATCAGGTCGCGGCAGCTACCCGCGAGATGGCTGCCAAGATCGTCAGCAAGTCTCCGGTCGCCGTAAAAATCGGCAAACGTGCCTTCTATGAGCAGGCCGAGATGACTTTGGCCGAGGCCTATGACTATGCCGGTCGTACCATGGCCGACAATATGATGGCGCGGGACGCAGAACGTGGCATCGGGGCCTTTGTGACCAAAGCCCCAATGCCGGAATGGGAAGGCGAATAGGCGTTAGTCCCAGGCCACCACGGTCTGGCGCTGTTGCCCCAGCCCTGTAATGCCAAGTTCCACGACATCGCCCGGTTTCAGGTACTGCGGCGGCTTAAAGCCCATGCCGACGCCCGGAGGCGTCCCCGTCAGGATCAAGTCTCCGGTTTCCAATTGCACGAACTGCGACACGTGATGGATGATCGTGCGCACATCAAAGATCATCTTTGAGGTATTGCCCGTCTGTTTGCGCGTGCCGTTCACATCCAGCCACATCTCGAGGTTCTGGACATCGGCGATCTCGTCCGGCGTCACAAGCATCGGACCCGTCGGGCAGAAGTTCGGAAAGCTCTTGCCTTTCACCCATTGCCCGCCACGCTCGATCTGCCACGCGCGTTCGGACACATCATTGGCCAGCGTATAGCCCGCAACATAATCCAGCGCGTCCTCCATCGACACACAAAGCGCGGTCTTGCCAATGACCAAGGCCAGTTCGACCTCCCAGTCCAGCTTGGTCATATGGGGCGGGTAGGGGATGTCGGCATTGGCCTCGCAAAAGGTGGCGGAGGATTTGCTAAACAAGATCGGCTCCTCAGGGATCGGCAGGCCCGCTTCTTCGGCGTGGTCGGAATAGTTTAGGCCGATGCACCAGATATTGCGGGGTTGTGCGATGGGCGTTGCGATACTAAGGCCCGCGGTGTCGAGCTGTTCCAGAGTGTTGATGTCAATCGAGGCCAAGCGATCCATCAGCCCCTCTGCAAAGGCATCTGGCGAGATGTCGTCACAGATGGTCTCCAGCCCGTGCCAAGTGTCTCCGTCCATAGATGCTGCCGGAATGATCGATCCCTCAGCGTTCTGAAAGCGTTGTAGTTTCATAACCTTACTCGTCCTCGTTAAAGTAAATCGCGCGCAGCAAGATTGCGCATCAGATGGCTGGCCCCAAAGGTCCATTCATCGCATATGGTTGATAGCTGAACGCGATTGCGCAGCGTGCCGAGACCCGGGGCTTTGATCTCGACCTGATCACCAAGCTTGTGGGTAAAGCCTTCGCCGGGCACATCTCGGTCCTGTGTGGGCGCGAAAAGCGTGCCAAGATAAAGCATCAGCCCATCGGGGTATTGGTGATGACGCCCCAAGGTTTGTGCGACAAGGTCTTCGGGGTCTCGGCTGATTTCTTTCATCGACGAATGGCCGGTCATCTCAAAGCCGTCTTCGCCGCGCACGGTCAGCGTCAGTTCAGCCGCGCGGACGTCGTTCAGCGTAAAGCCCTCGTCAAACAGGCGGATCATCGGGCCAATGGCGGCTGAGGCGTTGTTGTCCTTTGCCTTGGACAGCAAAAGCGCCGAGCGCCCCTCCACGTCACGCAAGTTTACGTCATTACCCAAAGTTGCGCCAACGATTTGACCCGTTGAGGAAACGGCCAAAACCACCTCGGGTTCGGGGTTGTTCCAGGTCGACACCGGATGCAGTCCGACATCAGCACCATAGCCGACGGCAGATAGGACCTGCGCCTTGGAAAACACTTCGGCGTCAGGGCCGATGCCGACCTCTAGATATTGCGACCACAGACCTTCTTCGATCAATGCAGCCTTCACCTTTTGTGCCTCAGGAGAGCCGGCTTTGACGTTGCGCAGACTGTCTCCGATGGCGCCACCGATGCGCGCGCGGATGTCTTCGGCGCGTTGGGGATCCCCTTTCGCGCGTTCCTCAATCACGCGTTCCACCATCGACCCCGCGAAGGTGACGCCGCAGGCCTTTACGGCCTGAAGATCGCAGGGGGTAAGAAAATGGATCTGCGCGCGATCCCCAGCCGGAGCCGCCGCGATCTCGTTAAGCGATCCCATCGAGACGCCGTCTGCCGTCGCCACATAGCGCGCGGGGTCGTCCATCTCGCAGATATCCCGCACCAATGGCGCGGATTTGGACGTGATATCAACAACCTCTTCGTCGCGCAGGGTGACGACGCAGGGCCCACTTGCCTCGGGCGACCACACGCGGCCGAGCCAAGTTCCGGCATGTTCAGCCTTTGATAAAAACGTCATGTACTGGTCCTTTCTTGCGGGATGAACTGGCCATGCGGCAGGCCTTTGACTGGAATATCGAGGGCAAAGAGCCCGCCTGCCTGTGGTGTCTGCTGGAGTGCCTTTGCGTCCATTCCCACCCGCGCTGTGGTGATAAACAGACGATCCAGATTTGCGCCGCCAATGCAACAACAAGTGACATTGGGCACGGGGAGGGTGATGACTTTGTCAAGGTGACCTTCAGGTGTAAAACGCAGAACAGACCCTCCGCCAAACCGGGCGTTCCAAAGATGGCCCTCGGCATCCACGATCGAGCCGTCTGGCACCCCATAGCCCTTGATATCCGCAAAAAGACGCCCTTCGCCAAGCGCGCCTTGTGCGTCGTAGTCATAGGCATAGATGGCGGTGCCTGCACTGTCCGCGAAATACATCAGCGTGCCGTCGGGCGAAAAACAGATCGAGTTCGCGCAGCCGATGTTTTCAAGAAGGGTTTCGCACCCATTGCCATTCCAGCGCCAAACCGGTGTCGTTGGGGCCATGGAATCTTCGTTTATGCCGCCAATAACGAAATTCCCCTCGCGGTCCAGATTGCCGTCGTTCATGCGGGTGTTAGGAACACCTGGTTGATAGCCGCGCAATTTGTCACGCGCGCCGGATTGCGGATTGAAATAATACAGCCCGTCAGAAAATCCGGCGAGCAGGGTTTGGTCTTGCAGAAACGCGAAAGCACAGAGTTTACCGGGCAGTGGGATCGACCGAGGATCGCCACCATTGGCGTCACAGGACCAAAGCATCTCTCCGAAAATATCGGTCCAATAGAGACGTTGATCAGTGCAATTCCATTGGATGCCTTCGCCAAGCTGGTTCTCGCAATCCAGCAGCAGGTCTGCGCCAAGTTCCTGTGGTTCATGCGCAGTCATTTTGCGGTCAGCCCTTCGTTGAGGTGACCTGAGTCGCCAATCAGGTGTGATCTATAGATTCGGGACTGCGCGTATGAGGCTACAGCCAAAAATCCCGCTGTTTTCCGAACAAAATCGAGGAAAGTTGGGCGTTTTCCAGAAAATTCTAGCCCCATGGAAGTAAACATTTTTTTACACATTGGCGGTTCAATCCCTCATCGCAAGCACATGATGCAAACTGCGATCATGAATTATTTTTCTTGACGAAATTAATGCGATATCTATTCTAAATCACACCTAAAGCGCAATGAAAATGTGCTTTGGTCGGCTAGGCCTTACCCCGAGGACGCGCCGACGAGTGGAGGGGGAAGAGTATGAGTATTTTGATGTCGCTGCCTGGTTTTACCCGTGACGCCTTGATCAACACGGCAAGTGCGCTAACCCGCTTGCCGACGCTGACCCCATCCCGATACCGCGCTCTTGGTCCCTTGAAGGCGATGTCCCCAGCGGGCGCACTTCGGGCAGTTCAAATTCGCTATTTGCAAGCAAGCTCCCATACCTTGCAGCTCCTTTCGCAAATAGTGCCCCGAAACAGGAGAGGCGCTGCTTGTCACAGCGCTTCTCCTAAGTGGGTTTGAAGGGGCGCTTCCCAAAAAGCGCCGGTGTCTGCCTAGGACTTGTTCGGAGGAAACAGTTTTAGACGAATTCAGGCACCCAATGATGAATATCAAATGAAAGTCCGGGCACCCCGGTCTAAAGTTAGAAAAACTGGAGGAAACTATGAAACACGTCTCACTCACGCTCGCGGCTTCGCTGGCATTCACTGCCGGATCCGCATTTGCGGATGTGACCGTTGACGTTTTGTCGATCAACCGGGATTCAACACCTTGGCTGGGGCTCTACACCGATGCTGTTGCCTCGTTTGAAGCCGCAAACCCAGGCGTCAAAGTGAACCTGCAGTTCATGGAAGATGAGGCGTTTAAGCAGAAACTGCCTACTTTGCTGCAGTCTGATGCTGCACCTGATATGTTCTTTAGCTGGTCCGGCGGCGTGTTTTATGAGCAAGCAGAGCAAGGTTTCCTGCGTGCCTTAGATGACGCAACCGTCGCTGAATGGCAGCAAGATCTGTCCGCAGGTGGCATGGCGGCCCTGTCTCACAATGGCAAATACTACGGCGCGCCTGAGGCCTCTCAGAACGTTGCGATCTGGTACAACAAAGACCACGCGGCCGCATTGGGTATCGACCCGACGTCTATCAAAACCTATGACGAGCTTTTGGGCGCGGTGGAAACAGCCAAAGCAGGCGGCGTGACCCCGTTTGTTGTCGGCGGTCAGGACAAATGGCCTCTGCATTTCTTCTATTCCCTGATCGCGATGCGCATCATGGGCCAAGAGGGCATGGCGGCCTCGGCCGCGGGTGAGAATGGCGGCTTTAACAATGAAGATTGGGTGCGTGCCGGACAGGAATACATGCGCCTGATCGAGCTTGAGCCGTTTCAGCCGGGCTTTATGGGTGTGAAATACGATGGGGCAACCGGCCTTTGGGGCGACGGAGAGGCTCTGTTCCACCTCATGGGCGACTGGGATCTTGGCGCATCGCGCGGTGCGGCGAGCGACGGCGGACTGTCTGATGACCAGCTCGGCGTGATCCCTTTCCCAATGATCGAAGGCGGCAAAGGTGCGATCACCGATACGCTGGGCGGGGCCTCTGGCTTCGTTCTAACCAAGGATGCGCCGGATGAAGCGATTGATTTCCTGAAGTATTTCATGGGCGTAGACGTTCAGAAAGCTGCCGCGAGCGGTGGGGTATATATCCCAACTGTTCCCTCTGCAGGTGGGTTGGTAGAGGACGTGATCCTCAAGCAGTTCGCAGCCATCGGGGGTGCCTCGACCTATCACCAACTGTTCCTGGATCAATTCTTTGGCTCCGAGCTGGGGGGCGCGATCAACGACGTCTCTGCGCAGATGGCAACCGGCGACATCACGCCCGAAGCTGCTGCAAAACTGCTCGAAGAAACCCGCGCGTTTCAGTGACCTAAAGTGAAATTGCTCTCCCCGCCAAAGGGGAGAGCGACCTAAGGCAAGACAGATGGTCACCACGACAGACTACGCAACCCAAGCAACGCTTAAGCCGAACGTTTTCCGCCGCATGTGGACAGACGGCCAGCTTAAGATGTTGCTGATTTTCCTGCCACCAGCACTGCTAGTGTTCACGGTCTTCGTGATCCTGCCCATGCTGCAGGCCGGTTTCTTTGCGCCCTACAAATGGTCGGGCTATGGACCTGCTCCCTGGGTTCTGAACGAAGACACCGGCCGCGAATTTGGCCGCTGGGTCGGAAGCCAGAATTTCGAACGCATGTGGGGGCATTCCGCTTTCCAACAGGCCTTTGAAAACACGCTTCTGGTGATCGCTGTCTCGCTGCTTATTCAATTGCCGATCGCTTTGTTTCTGGCGCTGTTGATCTATCAAAACAGCCGCATCAACACGATCTTTCGACTGGTGTTTTTCCTGCCCTACATCATGGCAGAAGTCGCGACGGGTCTGATCTTTAGTTTTGTTCTGGATGGCAACTATGGCCTGTCCAAATGGTTCTCGGACCTTATGGGATATGAAACGGCTTTCTTCCCATTGGCCGAGAAACCTTGGGCGTTCTATTCGATCCTTGCGGTCATCGTCTGGAAGTACTTTGGCTTTCACATGATGATCTACATCGCCGGTCTTCAGTCGATCTCGAAAGAGCTGATCGAGGCCGCGCGGATTGACGGAGCGAGCGCTACACAGCGTGCGTTCTTTATACAGATCCCCCTTCTGTGGCCCGCCATTACGATCTCGATCTTTTACTCGGTACTGGGGGGATTGCAGGTCTTTGACCTTGTGATGCCGATGACCGCCGGAGGCCCGTCGAACTCGTCCCATACGTTGGTGAGCTATCTCTACAACTTCGGCTTTGTCCGCCTGAACGTGGGCTTTGGCTCGGCGGTTGGCGTGTTCCTGTTCGCGGTCGGCGTGGTCTTTGCGCTGGTCTATCGCAACACCGTCCAGAGGGGGCAGTAAGATGTTTGATTGGAAAGACGCCGGTCGCATTTCCGTGCTTCTCTTGGTGTCGTCCCTGATCCTGATCCCCTTGGCCGCGACGGTTCTTGGAGGGTTCAAAACCTCGGGTGAGCTGCGCGTGTCGCCCTTTGGGATCCCGGATCGATGGCATATGGAATTCTATGGTGAAATCTTTGCGGATGCGAATTTCTGGCGCTATCTCTGGAACTCGCTCCTGATCTCTTTGCTGACGGTGTTTCTGACCGTGCTGATGGGCGCAATGGCCGCCTATGCCTTTGCGCAGGTTCGGTTTTTCGGGTCAGAGTTTCTGTTCAGCTATATGTTGTTGGGGCTCATGTTCCCCTTCGCCGCAGCCATTATGCCCCTGTTCCTGACGGTCCGGGATCTTGGCTTGCTTGACACCCCTTGGGGCGTCGTTCTGCCCCAAGTCGCCTTTGGTCTGGCGTTCTCGATCATGTTCTTCCGCACGTTCTTCTCCCAGATGCCGGCGGAACTTTTCGAGGCCGCACGGGTCGATGGCTGCGGCTATATCAAGTTCTTTTTTCTGTTCACGCTGCCCCTCTCGACGCCGATCCTGGCGACCATCGCGACTTTTGTGTTCGTGCAGAGCTGGAACAACTATCTCTTGCCGCTGATCATGCTGAATGACCGCGCGGGCTATACCTGGACGCTCGGCGCAATGGATTATCGCGGAGAGTATACGGCCGAGTGGAACCGAACGCTGGCCTTTGTTTCGGCCACCCTAGCGCCTGCAGTGGTGTTCTTCTTAGCGGCTCAGAAATACATTGTCGCAGGCCTAACCGGAGGCGCGGTAAAAGGATGAATATTCAGAACCCAATCCTACCGGGCTTTCACCCCGATCCCTCGATCTGCCGCGTGGGCGAGACCTATTACATCGCGACCTCGACCTTCGAGTGGTACCCGGGCGTTGAGATCAACGCCTCAACCGACCTGCAAAACTGGTCGCTGGTGGCGCGTCCTCTGGACCGCGCGCAACAGCTCGATATGCGTGGAGAGCCTGACAGCTGCGGCGTCTGGGCCCCCTGTCTGTCCTATCACGACGGTCTCTTTTGGCTGATCTATACGGACGTGAGACGCTATGATGGGAACTATAAGGATACCCACAATTATCTGGTCACGGCCCCCTCTATTGAAGGGCCGTGGAGTGACGCAATCTATCTGAATTCCAGTGGCT
Source organism: Cognatishimia activa (assembly GCF_017798205.1). NCBI lineage: Bacteria > Pseudomonadati > Pseudomonadota > Alphaproteobacteria > Rhodobacterales > Paracoccaceae > Cognatishimia > Cognatishimia activa. Next base: position 2,378,508 of record NZ_CP060010.1, read on the forward strand.
TTGACCCCTCGCTCTTTCATGACGATGACGGGCGCAAATGGCTGGTGAATATGGATTGGGACCATCGCGGGAACAGCGCGGACCCACGGAGTTTCTTTGCGGGCATCCTCTTGCAGGAATACGACCCCGCGCAAGGAAAACTGGTCGGAGAGGTCACCCGGATTTTTGAAGGGTCCGAGGCGGGTTTCACCGAAGCGCCACATCTTTTGAAACACGACGGAAGCTACTACCTTTGTACCGCCGAGGGCGGGACCGGATATGGCCATTGCATAACCTATGCGCGTGCCGATGCTTTGACCGGGCCCTATGTGCTTCCGGACGAGCCCAATGTGCTGACAGCGCGGGACGAACCGGACGCGCCCTTACAGCGCATCGGACATGGACAGCTTGTTAAGGGCGAGGGCGACACGTGGTGGCATACTTTCCTGTGTTCACGCCCCTTGCTCGGCAGGCCGTTCAGCCCTCTGGGTCGCGAAACGGGGATCACCAAAGCGCGTTGGGAGGATGGTTGGCTGGTGCTGGATGATCCTCAGCACACAGCAATAGATGACGGCTTTCACGAAGACACTGCGACTTATGCGTTTGATGGCAAGCTCCCTAATGCCTTTCAATGGCTGCGTTCGCCTGACAAAGATCGTCTCTTCTCGCTGACAGATCGCGCGGGTGCCCTTAGGATATTTGGCCGCGAAAGCGTTGGGTCCTATTTTGAACAGGGTTTGGTCGCGCGCCGTCAGACCGGCTGGCGCTATTCAGCCGAGACGCTGATCGACTACAGCCCGCGCGATTATCAGACCATGGCGGGGCTCATTGCCTATTATAACCGCCATCAGTTTCACTACCTCTATATCACCGTCGGCCCAAAGGGCGGTCGCCAGCTAGAAATTCAATCCTGCAACGGCGATTGGCCTGAAGGGGAACTTACTTTCCCGCTTGAGGCCCCCGTGGACCTGCCCGACGGGCTGATCGAGCTTGGTGTAGATGTCGACCTCAGCGGACTTCAGTTCCGCTGGCGTAGCGTAGGAGGGGACTGGTGTCCCACAGCTCCTCTCCTCGATGCGTCCCTGCTGTCTGACGAAGCCGGCCGCGGCGACCGCGCAAATTTTACCGGAGCCTTCATCGGCATGGCAGCCCAAGACCTGAACGGGTCGGGTCTGCACGCCGATTTCCTCGGCTTCTCGTATCGCAATAGGAAAGAGTAACCCATGGCAGAAGTACGCCTTACCTCCGTTCAGAAATCCTTTGGCAACGTGAATGTCATTCCTCAACTGGATCTGACCGTCAAAGAGGGTTCTTTCACCGTGCTCGTGGGCCCGTCTGGTTGCGGTAAATCTACCCTATTGCGTATGATCGCGGGTCTCGAAGAGGTCTCGGGCGGGTCGATCTATATCGATGGGGTGGATGTCACCAACGCCCAGCCCTCGGATCGCGGCATCGCTATGGTGTTTCAATCCTATGCACTTTACCCGCATATGACCGTGCGCCAGAACATCGGCTTTGGCCTGCGTCTGGCAAAGTTGGCCAAGGACGAGATCAACCAACGCGTCGAAGAAGCTGCCGAGATCTTGCAGCTTGGTCCACTTTTGGATCGCAAACCCAAGCAATTGTCCGGCGGTCAGCGTCAGCGTGTGGCCATTGGGCGGTCGATTGTGCGCAAACCCAAGGTTTTTCTATTTGATGAACCTCTGTCCAATCTGGATGCCGCCCTGCGCAGCCAGATGCGGGTCGAGCTGGCAGAGCTGCATTCCAAGCTGGATGCCACAATGATCTACGTCACCCATGATCAGGTCGAAGCCATGACTATGGCCGATCAGATCGTGATCATGAAAGGCGGGGAAATACAGCAAACCGGCGCGCCTATGACGCTCTATAACCAGCCAAACACGCCTTTTGTGGCCGAGTTCATCGGCTCGCCCAAGATGAACCTGATCGAAGGCGCTGTCGCGATGGATCTGAACGCCAAAGCCATCGGGGTCCGCCCTGAACATATCCGCGTCAGCCCAAAGGAAGGCGCTTGGAAAGGCCGTTTGCGCCACGTTGAACACCTTGGTTCAGACACCATCGCCTATGTCGAAAGCCCAGACACCGGGGCCATGACCGTACGGCTGGTAGGAGAGGTCTCGATGCGGTCAGGGGACGAGATTTACATGACGCCAATGATAGGAAGTATGCATCTGTTCGGCCACGATGGATCGGTGCAAAGGGTTTGAAACTATGAAGAAAATTTGCGTAACCGGAGGAAGTGGCGGCGCTGGGAATGCGGTGATTGGGCATTTGCTCGCGCATGGCTATGACTGTGTGAACATCGACATCAAACCGCCCAAGTCCCAGCATTGCCCTTTCTTTGAGGTCGATATGACCGACTATAAGGCCGTCTATGAGGCGATGGCCGGCTGTGATGCTGTGGTTCATTTCGCGGGCAATCCGGAACCTGACTTTGACCATTGGGAATCCGCGGACCGGTTCAACAATAACACCAGCGCCCTGTTTAACGCCTTCAATGCGGCTCAGGCGCATGGGATCAAACGCGTGGTCTGGGCCTCATCTGAAACCATCTTTGGCTTCCCCTTTGACACGAACCATCAAGAAACGCTGCCGGTCAACGAAACCTCTGAACCTCAGCCTCAAGGTGGCTATGCGCTGTCCAAGATGATCTCCGAGACCCTGGCTGAACAAATGGCCAAGCTCTACGGCATGACGTTCATCGGCCTGCGGCTGTCCAATGTGCTCTATGACGACGTGAACGCCGTGCCGAGTTTTCAGAAAATCCCCGGTTACTGGGAGGACATGCCGTACCGCAAGTTCAACCTCTGGGGCTATATCGACAGCCGCGATACGGCGCGGGCGGCGCGCTTGGCTCTTGAGGCGGATATCTCGGGCGCCGAGGTGTTCAATATCGCCGCAAAAGACACGCTGATGCGCCAGCCCACCAAAGAGCTGGTCGACACGGTGATGCCGCAATCAAAACTCGATCCCAAGATCACAGGTCACATGGCGCTTTTGGACTGTTCCAAAGCCCGCGACCTCTTGGGGTTTGAACCGGACTACAACTGGCAAGACGTCCTCGGGTTGACCGTGGATGGCACCCCTAAAGGTGACGCATGAAGATCAAGAATATCACCACTCATCTGCTGAAAGAATGGCGCACTATGCTGTTCGTCGTCGTGGAAACCGATGACGGGACAATCGGTGTTGGAGAGAGCGGTTTGACCAGTCGCGAATATGCGGTCGCGGGCATGATTGATCATCTAAAGACCCTGCTGATCGGCGAGAATGCCTTTGACATCGAACACCATTGGCAGACTATGTGGCGTTCGGGGTTTCATCCGGCAGGACAGGTGCTGTCCAGCGCGATTGCTGCCATCGATATTGCGCTGTGGGATATCAAAGGCAAGGCGCTTGGCGCGCCCGTATATGAGCTGCTGGGCGGACGGGCACGTCAGAAGGTTCTCAGTTATTGCCACCTGCGCGGCGCCACGCCCGAAGAGACATTGGCCTCGGCCAAAGAGCATGTCGCCATGGGCTGGAAAGCCCTTCGTTGGGAGCCGAGCTATGGCGAAGACATGATCATGCGCGGACGCTGGTCGATGGACAAAGCTATCGAGGAATTTCGTTTGCTGCGCAGTGAGTTGGGTCCTGAAATTGAACTTGCTTTTGACGCCCATACCAAATTTACACCCGCTGAGGCCGCTTATTTCTGCAATGCAATCGCCGATCAGCGGCCAATGTTTGTCGAAGATCCGCTACGCAGTGAATATACCGATGCCTACCGTTCTTTAAGGGGCAAGACGTCGGTGCCTTTGGCCGCAGGCGAGCAGTTTGCCTCGAAATGGCAATTTGTGCAGATGTTGCAGGACAACCTTATGGATTATTGCCGCGTGGATCTCTGCATTGCCGGAGGGATTACCGAAGGGCGCAAGATTGCGGCCATGTGCGAAGCGCATATGGTCGATCTTGCCGTCCACAATCCGATAGGCCCTGTGTCAACGGCAGCTTGTTTGCATCTGAATATGGCCAGCCCAAATGTCTTGGTGCAAGAACTGCCAAAGAGGCCGGGCGAGTGTTTGGATGATGTAATCGCGACGGATCAGACCTGGGAGGATGGCTGGTTGACCTGTTCCGGCAAGCCGGGTCTTGGGGTCGAGGTTGATATCGAGGCGCTTACAAAATACCCATTTGAACCAGAACATTTGCCAATGCTGCGCCGAGAAGACGGCAGCTTCGCCAACTGGTAAGCCAAACACTAAGTGGAACGACCATGTTACAGAAAAAACATTTGATTGCTGGCGATTGGGTGGACGCAGAAGAGCGGTTTGAGAACCAACCTGTGTCCGGGAATGCGGACAGATTCGCGGCAGGCTCCCAGATGCATGTCGATCAAGCGGTAAGTGCGGCAGAAGATGCGTTTTGGAGTTTCGGCTATTCCACGCGAGACGCGCGCGCCGCCTTCTTGCGCAAAATCGCTGATGAAATCGAAGCTCGCGGTGCCGAGATCACAGCGATGGGCGTCAAAGAAACAGGTCTGCCAGAGGCTCGTTTGGAAGGCGAACGCGGGCGCACGACGGGCCAGCTTCGTTATTTTGCCGATGCGATTGAGGCAGGCGATTATCTGGATCGCACCCATGACGTAGCCTTGCCGGATCGCGCGCCCTTGCCGCGCCCGGATTTGCGACTGATGCAACGTCCGATCGGGCCTGTTGCAGTCTTTGGAGCGTCCAACTTTCCATTGGCGTTTTCGACGGCCGGGGGTGACACGGCTGCGGCTTTGGCGGCTGGTTGCCCTGTGGTCGTGCGTGGTCATCATGCCCATCCCGGCGTGTCTGACCTTGTGGCTCAGGCCATCGATGCTGCGATCAAGGCTTGCGACATGCCCGCCGGTGTCTTCAGTCTGATCCAGGGTGGTCCGCTTGAGGTCGGAGCGGCTCTGGTGCAACATCCGCTGATCAAGGCGGTCGGATTTACCGGATCGCTCAAAGGTGGGCGTGCTTTGTTTGACCTTTGCGCGACCCGCCCCGAACCGATCCCGTTCTTCGGAGAGCTCGGATCCGTGAACCCCATGTTCCTTCTGCCGGAGCTTCTGGCCAGCAAAGCCAAAGCCACAGCCGAGGGTTGGGCGGCATCGCTGACGATGGGGGCAGGGCAGTTCTGTACCAACCCGGGCGTTGTTGTGATGATTGCAAGCGAGGGCGCAGATGCGTTCTTGGATGCGGCACAAACGGCGTTGGGTGGGGTTGCGCCTCAGGTCATGCTGACGGATGGGATTGGCCAAGCCTATCAGGCCGGACAGGCGCGGATCTCGGACAAGCCGCAAGTCACCTCCTTGATTGCACCAGAGCTCGCGGCCCGCAGCGCAGCGCCGTCTCTTGCGCGCGTTTCGGCGTCGGATTGGTTGGCTGACGATACGCTCGCTGACGAGGTCTTTGGACCCTTTGGGTTGGCCGTTATCTGCGAAAACGAAGAAGACATGCGGGCTGTGGCAAAATCCCTGCATGGCCAACTGACCTGTACCCTGCATCTGGAAGCAGGCGATGAGGCGCTGGCCCAAAGCCTGATGCCGATTTTGGAACATAAAGCAGGCCGTGTCTTGGCCAACGGGTTCCCAACCGGCGTTGAAGTCTGTGATGCAATGATGCACGGGGGGCCTTATCCAGCGTCAACGACCTTTGGTGCAACATCTGTCGGCGCGATGTCGATCCGTCGTTTTCTAAAGGCGGTCAGCTATCAAAACCTGCCAGAGGCGCTTATTCCGCAGGACTTGCGTTGATAATCTTTTCAGCCGTGTCGCTGTTTTCAGTCAGCATTTGATACATCAGCCGCCGCGCCTCGATCGGGTTCGCGGCGGCAATTGCCTGCGCCACGTCGATATGGGCCTGACTGTTCACTTGCACTTCGGGCACCACTTCGGCGCCGGTGGAATAGCTAAATTGCAACAAGGCCCGAATAAGGCCGCGCAGTTGCGCCAGGATCAGGTTGCCTGTGGCCTCAAGGATCGTTGCGTGAAACGTATAGTCCGCGGCGAGCATGCCATCCATGCCGTAGGGCTCGGGATTTATGTGCTGAGCCGCCTTTAGGATCTTTTCCCGCTGTTCAGGCGTGCCATTTTCGGCGGCCAGTTTTGCAGCCTCAGGTTCGACCATCAGGCGCATCTGCGTGCTGGCGGCATAAATCCGCGTCGCTGCAGGGCTGGTTGGATCGTGCCAGACAATGACATCGGGGTCCAAAAGGTTCCAGGATTCAAATGGCAACACCCGCGTTCCGTACCGGCGAGCTGTCCGCAACATGCCTTTGCCAGACAAAACCTTCGTCGCTTCGCGTACGACAGTTCGGGACACACCTAACATGTCACAAAGTTCCGCCTCGACGGGGATGGTCACCCCTTCCGCGAACTCTCCACGTGCAATCATTCGACCCAATTTATCGACCGCCGTTTTCACAGAGCCTGTAGGCAGTTCGTTTAGAAAGAAATCGGGCAGCTCAAAAGGCGAAGACGCTGATTTTTTCATAATATCCCCTCTGCCAAGATATTATCTAAGCGCATCTCAATAACCAAGACGAAACGGTTAACTTATTCACCAGAACGGAGAAAAATGTGCGATTTGTTCAACTTTCTTTCATTCCGTTGTGTAAAATGAGAGAACTGATCTTTCTATTTGAGAGGGGCTAGTGGTTTGCAATAACAGTCGAAATCAGATGCATTGCTCCTTTGTTAAGAAACTTGCATATCTGTGAGCGGATGGACGCAAGATGCAGATTGATTGGACACCTCTCAGAGACGAACTCTCCAAGTGGCACCAAAAGGGGCTGACCTTGCCGCTTTGGTGGCGCGATGATGATGCAGAAACCGATGGGCCTGCTTTGGATCGGCTGATTTCTCTCTCGAAGGAAGTGGGAGTGCCAGTGCACCTTGCCGTGATCCCGCGCAAAGCGACACCGCAACTGGCGGCGCGTTTGGCCAACGAGTCGCATATCGTTCCCATCGTCCACGGTTGGGCCCATCGAAATCACGCGCGCGGTCTTGGGGATCGCTCGGAGTTTACAGATGCCCGCCCGCCCCAGGCAAATCGCGACGACGCCGAAGCCGCGCTCCGGGCGATGCGAAGGTTGATGCCCGAACGCCTTCTTCCGGTCTTTGTGCCACCCTGGAACCACATCGATCCGGGGGCCGCGAAAGAGCTGGCAAGTTTGGGTTACAAAGTTCTCTCGACCTGTGACGCCCGTCACACGGCAGAACCTTTTGAGGGCTTGTTGCAAATCAATACCCATCTTGATCCGATTGCCTGGCGAGACGGAGAAGGGCTACATGACACGACCTATCTGGTCGGCAATTTGGTCACTACTCTCAAGCGGCGACGGCAAGGCAAGGACGACAACCAAGAGCCGTTCGGGCTGTTGACGCATCATCTGGCGATGCAGGATGACGTTTGGGAGTTCACCGCGCAATTCTGGTCCGAGATTCTCTCTGCTCCGCACGAAATTGCGACGATCGCGCCGCAATAGACAAATTTTGACGTCGTTAGACTAATTCGGCCTCAGCGCTGTTTCTGTTACCAAAGCTTTGCATTGCCGACATCTAAGCGCCACAGAAGCGTTAATTTAACTTCAACTGCGCTTCTTAGGGTTCCTCCGGAATATCGGGGGAATGCCATGCTAAGCGTTCAAGGCCTTACCAAACGGTTTGGTGATAAGACAGCGGTCGATAAGGCCAGCTTTACTGTAGAAAAGCCCGCCATGATCGGAATCATCGGTCGTTCAGGCGCTGGTAAGTCCACTTTGCTGCGGATGATGAACCGGCTCGCAGATGTGAGCGAAGGGTCGATGGTCTATAACGACGTCGAGATCTCGTCCTTGCGCGGTGCTGACAAACGCGAATGGCAATCCCGTTGCGCGATGATCTTCCAACAGTTCAATCTGGTGCCGCGTATGGATGTGGTGTCCAACGTGCTGCACGGAACGCTCAATCGCCGCTCGACGCTGGCGTCGATGTTCAACCTCTATCCGCAGGCGGATATCCACAAAGCCATTGAAATCCTTGATCGTTTGGGCATTGCCGAGCAGGCGGCCAAACGCGCCGAAGCCCTGTCTGGCGGCCAACAGCAACGTGTCGCCATTGCACGTGCGCTGATGCAGGACCCGCAGATCATTCTGGCGGACGAACCGATTGCGTCACTTGACCCAATGAACGCACAAATCGTGATGGAGGCCCTGCGCCGCATTCACGAAGAAGACGGCCGCATGGTCATCTGCAACCTGCACACGCTGGATACGGCGCGTCGTTATTGCGACCGGGTGATCGGCATGCGCGACGGGCGTATCGTGTTTGACGGCACGCCTGCGCAGCTGACCACAGGTGTGGCTCGCGACATTTATGGCGCTGGCGATGACTTTTCTGAAGCCGCCACAAGCACCGAAATCGAGACTTTGGATCGGTCGGACTCTGCACGCGCAGTTCCGGCCTAATTTTTCGACCCGTGGCCTTGGGGGACGCGGGCGGACACTTCATCACTAGGAGAAAGAGATGAAAAACGTAGTAGCACTGGCTCTGGCCACCACCATGCTGTCTGGCGCGGTTTCCGCAGAAGGCATCAAAGAATTCCGCATCGGCATCCTGGGCGGCGAGAACGCGCAAGACCGTCTGAACTCTTACGAGTGCCTGCGCTCTTACACCGAAGACGCGCTGGGCGTTGAAACCAAGCTGTTCGCGCCTGCGGACTATGCGGGTGTTATCCAGGGCCTCGTTGGCGGCACGCTGGACTTTGCATGGCTGGGCGCGTCCTCTTACGCGGCGACCTACCTGCAAGACGCAGACGCGGTTGAGCCAGTTCTGATCAAAGTGAACGTGGATGGCTCCATCGGCTATCACTCCATCGGTTTTGCCCGCAAAGACAGCGGTATCGCGTCTCTGGACGACATGCAGGGCAAAGTCTTTGGCTTTGGTGACCCGAACTCCACCTCTGGCTACCTGATCCCATCCATCGAGATCCCTCAGTACAAAGACGGCATCACCATGGAATCCGGCGCATACTTCGGCGAAGTTAAATTCACCGGCGGCCACGAGCAGACCATCGTTGCAGTCAACAACGGCGACATCAACGGCGGCGTGACCTGGGCAGACGGCCAAGGCGACTGGGAAGACGGCTACAACTCTGGCGCGCTGCGCAAAGCGGTTGACGCGGGCCTCGTAGACATGAACGACCTGGTACAAATCTGGAAATCCAAGCCGATCCCAGAAGGCCCAATCGTTCTGCGCAAGAGCCTGCCAGCGGACGTCAAAGCAACCATGACCAAGCTGGTTGACGACATGTTCGAAAACGACGCGGCATGTGCCTACAACATCGCAGCGGGCGACACTCTGGGCTTCCAGCCAGTGACCCACGAAACTTACGTCTCCATCATCGAAGCACGTAAGCTGAAATCCAAATAAGCCACACAGGCTTGCGGCGGGTCCCTCATCGGGGCCCGCTTTTTCATGACATTTCAAGCGTTTCGGAGTGAGGCTTCGCGCAAGCCCCAGTCCACAACGCTTTGAGGATAAGGCACGTCACCATGACAGAGGCTGCAGTAAGCCCCCCGCGGATCACCATGATCCAAGACGCCTATATGGCGCAGACCCAGAAAAAGAGACGTTACGGCTTTCTGACCCTAGTGATCTTTATCTTTGTGATGGTGGCGGGGTTTAACACCGCTGCCTCGCGCAATGGCGGTTCCTTCTGGGGCGGGATCGACAATTTCTTTGACTATCCTGCCGAAGTGGTCAGCGAAGCGGTCGAGAAATCCTCAGAGCTGCCCGCGCATTTCGTGACCTACTTCCCAGCGCTGGTCGAAACGGTCAATATCGCCGCGGTCTCCACCTTGATCGGAGCGCTGCTTGCGATCGTGCTGTCGCTCTTGTCCACGCGTGGTTTGGCGCGGTTTCCACGCATGATCCCGGTGTTTCGCCGCGCCATGGATATCATGCGCGCTGTACCGGAAATCGTCATCGCGCTTGTGTTGATCTTTATCCTCGGCGGCGGGCCAGTGCCTGCGATGATCGCGATTGCGTTCCACACCGCTGGCGCGCTGGGCAAACTCTTCTCCGAGGTCAATGAAAACGCCGATCTCAAGCCGGTGGACGGCCTCGCCTCGGTTGGTGCCACCTGGAGCCAGAAGATGCTACTTGGGGTCGTGCCTCAGGTTGCACCGAACTGGCTGAGCTATGCGCTTTTGCGGTTTGAAATCAACATTCGCGCCTCGGCGATTCTGGGTTTTGTGGGCGCAGGCGGCCTTGGCTATGAACTCAAGAACGCGATCTCTTGGGGGCAGGGGCGCTTTGATGAAGCAGGGGCGATGTTCATCCTGCTCTTCCTGACGATCATGTTTTTCGACCAAATCTCAAGCTATTACCGCGACCGTCTGGTGCACGGTTCAGGCGAAGGGGCGCACTGATGGCCACTCTTGACGCAAATGCTGGGCTGCGACTGCAAGCCGACCGGATTTTTCTACGCAAACGCCTGGTGGCCTTTAGCGTTCCGGCTCTGATCCTGGCCTATCTTATCTATGTCTTCTTTGCCTTTAACATCCCTGATGTGATCGAAAAGGCCAATGGCGACAATGCGCGTGCGCTGGTGGCTGACACCTACAGCCACAAGGTCCACGTCACCCGCGACAACCGGAATGCGGCGGTTACTGTGGCTATCGAAGGCGAAAAGAAAGGCCGCTATCCCGAAGGCACGTCGCCAGAGTGGGTGACCCTTGGCGACACGACGGTGATCGATCTGGGCGAGGGTCATATCGTGACTTTTGGCCCCGAGACAATCACCTACGACGTCCCCGGCTATGGCATGATCAAAGCCACGCCGACCCGTGCGCAGGGTGTGATCCAGGAGTACCCAACGGATGAGATCCCCGCGTGGGTCAACGCCTCAAAGAACCGTATGGCGGTCACAACAGAGGCCGGTCGACTGACTGTCACCCGCAACCGTTCTGAGGTGTTCCGTTATTTCGGCGGCTGGGAGCTCTTCTTCTTTACGCTCGACAGCCCCTATCACGGTTTGTCATTTGGCGAGGTAATTTCTCGCGCCATCACGGGCGAAGTAGGGGCCATCGCAAGTGACTTCTGGAACAACGCCATGTGGCGTCACGGCGACGTGGCCTGGGCGATTGGCGAGACCATTCTGATGGCTTTCCTGGGCACTTTCGGGGCTGCTGTCGTGGCTTTGCCACTTTCGTTCTTGGCGGCCAAGAATTTCACGCCGCTGCTCACCGTTCGCTTTGCCATGCGCCGTTTCTTTGACTTTGTGCGTGGCGTGGATGGGCTTGTCTGGACCATCATTTTAACGCGTGCCTTTGGGCTTGGACCTTTGACAGGCGCGTTGGCTATTCTGATCACGGACACCGGATCCTTTGGTAAGATGTTCTCCGAAACCCTTGAGAATGTAGATAAAAAGCAAATCGAAGGTATCCGCTCCACTGGCGCGAAACCGCTGCAAAGATACCGTTTCGGAGTGATCCCACAGATCACGCCAATCCTTCTTAGTCAGGTGCTCTACTATCTGGAATCCAACACCCGTTCGGCAACCGTCATCGGAGCGATCACCGGCGGTGGCATCGGCCTCTTGCTGACCCAGGCCATCATCACCCAGAAGGATTGGGAAGAAGTCACTTACTACATCGTCCTCGTCGTGCTTATGGTGATGTTCATGGATTGGGTCTCGGGCTGGCTGCGTGGCCGCCTGATCGGCACAGCAGAGGACAAACATTGATGGCGCGACTAAAAGCTGAAGCTCCGTTTCTGCATGCCAATGCAAGCGTGGTGAATTCCGAGCTTGGAGCGTTCACAGAGGTCGGCGAGGGCGCGCGGCTCTTGAATTCAGAGCTTGGGGATTATTCCTACTGCGAACGCTTCTGCGACATCGCCAATACGACCATCGGCAAGTTCTCAAACATCGCGAGCTTCGTGCGGGTGGGGGCCACGGATCATCCGCTAACAACGGCGTCGCTGCATCATTTCCTCTATCGATCCTCTGACTATTGGGATGATGCGGACAACGATGCAGAGTTCTTTGAACACCGGGCCTCCCGCCGTGCCAGTATCGGCCATGACACCTGGATCGGTCATGGCGCGATGATCAAACCCGAAGTGACGGTGGGCGATGGCGCTGTTGTAGCAGCTGGCGCGATTGTCACCAAAAACGTTGGCCCCTATGAAATTGTTGCAGGCACGCCGGCCAACGTTTTGCGCCTGCGCCAACCACGCGACATCGCAGAGCGCATGATAGACCTTGCCTGGTGGGATTGGGACCACGCGCGTTTGCGCGAAACATTGGAAGATTTCCGCAGCCTCTCTGCCGCGGCCTTTCTGGAAAAATACGAGGGCGCATAGGGGCTTTGCCCCTCGGCCCAAGGGCCTCACCCCAGAGTATTTTGGGCAAGATGAAAGCGCGCGCTCATTCTCTTGCCAAAAATATCCTCGCGCCGAAGGCGTCCGGCGCTAGGCGTCTTCCTCTAGGGTTAGTGTGACGCGGTCCCCGGCGAACCAGGTACGTCCGAATTCAACTTTTTGACCGTGCTGATCGACACTCATACTGGTCGTGTAGATCAAAGGCGCGCCTTCCCGAAGTTCCAGGTGCAGCGCTTGGGTTGCGTTGGCCAAAGTCGCACGCACGCGGGTGGATTCGCGCGTGTAGTCGGTGATACCAGCCCTCTCAAGTGCTTTGGTGACGCTGGTTTCACCGCGCATCAGGTCGCCAATACCGGGCAGGCGTGTTTCCGGGAATTCACTGATCGACAGAGCAATCGGCTGGTGGTCCGCATAGGACACACCATGGCGCAAAGTGATCAATTCGCCCGGCGTCATGTCTAACCGCTCGGCTTCCTTGACTGTGGCTGGGCGGGTTTCCACATGCAGGACTTTCTTAGACGGAGCACGGCCCGCGGCGCGTAGGTTCTGGTGATACCTTACCCGTTTCCCAATGGGATAATCCGTCGGAGCCCCCTTCACGAAAGCCCCCGATCCGCGCCGTGTACGCACCAGCCCATCTTCGACCAAAACCGATATCGCATGCCGGATTGTGTGACGGTTCACGCCAAACCGCTCGGCCAGCTCAGCCTCGGTGGGCAGCTTGTCACCGGGCCTGTAGCGTCCTTCAGCCATGTCCTCACGCAAGGCGTTTGAGATCGCCTGCCATAGAGGTGTCTTGCTCATGTCGTCTCTCCGTTACGCAAGTTTCACAAAATCTTTCTGGCTCGATAGCCCCGAATCTCGCATAATAAGTCTAGTTGTATAGTGTAACGAAAATTTGTCGAGACAGAGATGGGACAGATGGAAACACAAGATCGCCAGGCCTGGATGGGGCTCTTGGCAAAGGCCCCCAAGGGGCGGATTGCGGATCTTCTAGGGGATCGCAAAACCGAAGGATTTGAATGGCTGCGCAAGCCCGAAGTGGGCAGCGTTATGATCCGTGGGCGCATGGGCGGCACGGGCTCGGCCTTTAATATGGGCGAGATGACCGTGACGCGCTGTGCGCTGAAACTGGACGCCGGCGTCGTCGGGCATGGCTATGTACAAGGGCGCAGCAAAGCTGATTCAGAGGCTGCTGCCCTGGTCGATGCCTTGATGCAGACGGATCAGGCCGAGGCTATTCGCGCGAATGTCCTGACCCCTCTGGAAACCGCCCAACGTGAGGCCCGCGAGTTGCGCTCGCGCAAGGCCGCCAGCACGAAAGTGGATTTCTTCACCATGGCACGAGGAGAAGACTGATGAGCGCGACAGCTTTAGAAGGCGGGTTCAAAAACCCTCCGCATGACTCAGCACGCGCGTTTCGTGCTCTGATGAATGCGATGGCGCGGCCCGGCACGACCCATGAGGTTGCGGGCGCTCTGCCACCAGCCCCCATGTCCATTGCGGCGGGCGTTCTGTTGCTGACGCTCTGTGATGGCGACACCGGGATCTATCTGACGCCGGAATTTGACACCGAAGAGATCCGCACCTGGATCAGCTTCCACATCGGCGCGCCTTTTGTGGCCCCGATGAAGGCTGATTTCGCGGTCGGGCGCTGGGATGAGCTCGCGCCAATTGATCGCTTTGCGATTGGCGATGCGGAATATCCCGACCGCTCCACGACTTTGGTGATCGAGGGGCAGGGGGCTGAGGACGTCACCTTGAAAGGCCCGGGCATCAAAGACACGCAGGCTTTTGCCTTGCCTGAGGTCGCGCCGTTCCAAAACAACCGCGCGCTCTTTCCGCTGGGTCGCGATTTCTATTTCACCCAAGGCGCAGAATTTGCGGCCTTGCCTCGCTCAACGGAGATCACAGCATGTATGTAGCCGTAAAGGGTGGCGAGCGCGCCATTGACAACGCGCATGCCTGGTTGGCCGAGGAACGCCGTGGAGACACCACGGTCGCGGAACTGAGCGTGGATCAGATCAATGAGCAGCTCAAGCTGGCAGTGAACCGCGTTATGGCCGAAGGCTCACTCTATGATCCCGACCTTGCCGCGCTGGCGATCAAACAGGCGCGCGGCGATCTGATCGAGGCGATCTTCCTCATTCGCGCCTATCGCACGACACTGCCGCGTTTTGGAAATTCCAATCCGGTGGAAACCAGCAAAATGGCCTGCGAACGTCGGATTTCGGCGACCTTCAAGGATCTGCCGGGCGGGCAGGTTTTGGGCCCGACCTTTGATTACACCCATCGCCTGTTGGATTTCAAACTGGCGGCTGAGGGCGAAGAAGTTCAGGCGGCAGAACGTGACGCGGAGCCAGCTGACGTGCCGCATGTCACTGAATTCCTGAACAAAGAAGGCCTCATCGAGGAAACCTTCCCCGAAGAGACCACACCGCCAGACCTCACCCGCGAGCCGCTGGAACTTCCTGCCGAGCGCGCGTTGCGCCTACAGGCGCTGACGCGGTCAGACGAGGGGTTCACCCTTGGCATGGCCTATTCCACGCAACGTGGCTACGGGCGCACCCATGCCTTTGTGGGCGAGCTGCGGATTGGCGAAGTTGCGGTTGAAATGGACATTCCAGAGCTGGGCTTTGCCATTGAAATCGGCGAGGTCACCCTGACGGAATGTGAGACGGTGAACCAATTCGTCGGCTCTAAATCGCAACCGCCGCAGTTCACCCGAGGCTATGGTCTGGTCTTTGGCCAGAACGAGCGCAAATCGATTTCCATGTCGCTGGTGGACCGCGCGTTGCGTTGGGAAGAATTTGGTGAAGACAACGAAGGCGTGCCGGCGCAGGATGCGGAATTCGTGCTTTATCACGGGGACAATATTCAGGCGACGGGGTTCCTCGAGCACATCAAACTGCCGCATTACGTGGATTTCCAGGCGGAACTCGAACTCATCCGAAAACTGCGCGCCGAGGCGACTGCAGAGCAGAAGGAGGCCGCGGAATGAGCGACTATAATTTCGCATATCTTGATGAGCAAACCAAACGCATGATCCGTCGTGCGATCCTCAAAGGCCTCGCGATCCCCGGCTATCAGGTGCCTTTTGCCAGCCGCGAGATGCCGATGCCTTATGGCTGGGGCACAGGTGGCGTGCAGGTGTCCGCCGCAACCTTGATGCCTGAGGATACGATGAAAGTCATCGATCAGGGCGCGGATGACACGACCAATGCGGTGTCGATCCGCAAGTTCTTTGAGAACACCGCCGAGGTGAAAACCACCACCGCGACCTCCGAGGCAACGGTCATTCAGACCCGTCACCGGATCCCCGAAGAGCCTCTGAGCGAGGATCAGATACTCGTCTATCAGGTGCCGATCCCGGAACCTCTGCGCTTTCTGGAACCGCGCGAGACGGAGACCCGCAAAATGCATGCGCTTGAGGAATATGGCCTCATGCATGTGAAGCTCTATGAGGACATCGCCAAGCACGGTCATATTGCCACGTCCTATGCCTATCCGGTGCAGGTCGAAGGGCGCTATGTGATGGACCCGTCACCGATCCCGAAATTCGACAACCCCAAATTGGAAATGGACGCGATCCAGCTGTTTGGGGCAGGGCGCGAGCAGCGGATCTATGCGCTGCCACCACACACCAGAGTGGTGAGCCTTGATTTCGAGGATCACCCCTTTGAGGCCTCCAAGGCCGATCATGTCTGTGATCTTTGTGGCGCGACCCACAGCTATCTGGACGAGGTCATCACCGACGATGAAGGCGGGCGGATGTTTGTCTGCTCTGATACGGACTACTGCGAAAGCCGACGTGGCGAGGGCCATGTTGGACCGAAAGGAGTGGCGGCATGACACCTTTGCTCTCTGTCAAAGACGTCAGCAAATATTACGGCAACCGGATTGGCTGTGCGAATGTGGGGTTTGACCTCTATCCCGGCGAAGTCATGGGCATTGTCGGCGAATCTGGCTCTGGCAAGTCGACCTTGCTGAACTGCCTTGCGGGGCATCATGCGCCAGACACAGGCGAAGTGATCTTTGACACCCGCACCGATGGCCCGCGCGACACATTGCAAATGAGCGAGTCCGAGCGTCGGATGTTGGGCCGCACCGACTGGGCCTTTGTGCATCAACATGCGCGCGATGGGCTGCGTATGGGTGTCTCGGCTGGCGGCAATGTGGGCGAACGCCTCATGGCCGTGGGCCAGCGCCACTATGGCGATATCCGTGCGCAGGCTGTGGACTGGCTGGGCCGCGTGGAAATCGACGAAGACCGTGTTGACGATCGCCCAACCGCCTTTTCCGGCGGCATGCAACAACGCCTACAGATTGCCCGCAACCTCGTGACCGGCCCGCGACTGGTGTTTATGGACGAGCCGACCGGAGGCCTTGACGTCTCGGTCCAAGCACGCCTCTTGGATCTGTTGCGCGGTCTGGTGCGGGATCTTGGATTGTCGGCCATTATCGTGACCCACGACCTCGCCGTCGTGCGCCTTTTAGCGGATCGCCTGATGGTGATGAAATCCGGCCATGTGGTGGAAACGGGTCTGACCGATCAGGTCCTGGATGATCCGCAACATGGCTATACCCAGCTGCTCGTCAGCTCTGTTTTGCAGGTATAAGACGATGATTGAACTGACAAATGTCTCGAAAACCTTCACCTTACACAACCAAGGCGGCGCCGTGCTCGAAGTCATGCGCGGAGCGAACCTCACAGTGCCAGCGGGTGAATGCGTCGCCC
The DNA here is from genome assembly GCF_017798205.1 of Cognatishimia activa. NCBI lineage: Bacteria > Pseudomonadati > Pseudomonadota > Alphaproteobacteria > Rhodobacterales > Paracoccaceae > Cognatishimia > Cognatishimia activa. The sequence goes on from NZ_CP060010.1 coordinate 2,395,619, forward strand.
TGACCGGAGCCTCGGGTGCGGGCAAATCCACGCTGATGCGGATCATCTATGGCAATTATCTTGCTGCGGGTGGATCCGTGGTGGTCGGCGGCGTCGACGTCACACAATCCGAGCCACGCGACATCCTGAAGCTGCGCCGCGAAGTGCTTGGCTATGTCAGCCAATTCCTCCGTGTCGTGCCGCGTGTGCCCACCATCGAAGTCGTCGCCGAGCCGCTCTTGTCACTGGGCACCCCGATGGAGGAGGCCAAGGAGCGCGCAGCAAGCCTTTTGCAAAAGCTCAACATCCCCGAGCCTCTGTGGTCGCTCTCGCCCACCACCTTCTCGGGTGGTGAGCAGCAACGTGTGAACATCGCGCGCGGCTTTGCCCATAGTTATCCCGCGCTTTTGTTGGACGAGCCGACCGCGAGCCTTGATGCCACCAACCGCGAAATCGTGCTGGGGCTGATTGAAGAGGCTAAAGCAAATGGCACCGCCATCGTCGGTATCTTTCACGACGAGGCCGCGCGCGAGCGGGTCTGTGATCGAGAGATTGACGTCACGGGCTTCAGCCCTCTGGCGGCGGCCTAAATGGCGGGGCGGCTCATAGCGATTGTCGGCCCCTCCGGGGTCGGCAAAGACAGCGTCATGGAAGCGCTGGTTGTGGCACACCCGCGCCTAGGGCTGGTCAAACGTGTGATCACCCGGCCTGAGGGTCTGGGCGGCGAGGACTATGAGCCCGTCTCAACCACGGAGTTTGAGAGCCGAAAAGCGCGCGGCGCGTTTGCCTTGGACTGGCCCGCGCATGGGTTGCTCTATGGTATTCCCAAGACGGTGCATGATGACCTCGCAAAGGGGCATGACCTGCTCGTGAACCTCAGCCGTGCAGTTCTGCCCGCCGCTCAAAAGGCCTTTCCGGATCTCGTGACCTTGCGTTTGACGGCCAGCGACGCGACGCTACGCGCGCGTCTATCAGGCCGGGGTCGCGAAACCGCCGAAGATATCGAACAGCGCCTTAAGCGCGCAGATTTTCCGATGCTTGCGGGCGTCACCTATACCGACCTCAGCAATGACGGCGCGCTTGACGAGACCATCGCCGCGGCCCTTGCTGTGCTCTATCCAGAGGATGTTTTGACATGAACTCTCCAAGCCTGTCCCACGATGTCGATAGCGGTGTTTTCTGCCTCGCAAATGCGCAGATCGTGCTAGAGGACCGCGTTGTTTCTGGCGCGATCTATGTGGCGGAGGGCAAGATCCTTGACGTGGTTGAAGGGGGGCAATGTCCCGTCGGGGCCATTGATTGTGATCGCGACTTTATCCTGCCTGGCCTTGTCGAATTGCACACAGACAATCTGGAACGCCACATCCAGCCGCGCCCAAAGGTCGACTGGCCGCATGACGCCGCGATCCTTGCCCATGACGCAGAGCTCGCGGGCTGTGGTATCACCACGGTGTTCGATGCCATGCGGGTTGGGTCTATTCCGACAGGCAAGGGGCGCTATCTGAAATACGCCCGCCAACTCTCACGCGAGATGCTGGCGATGCGGGCCGAGAATGCGTTGAAAATCAGCCACTTCCTGCATCTGCGGGCTGAGGTCTGTTCTGAAACCCTGATCGAAGAACTCAGCGAGTTTGACGAAAACGACCGCGTTGGCATTGTCAGCCTAATGGATCACACGCCGGGGCAGCGTCAGTTCCGCGACACCGAGAAATTCAAAGCCTATGTCATGGGCAAATCCGGCATGAATGACGCGGAATACCAAGAGCATTTCGATACTCTCTTGGACCTGCGTGCACGCCTTGGCGACAAGCACGAAGCCATGACCGTCAGCGAAGCAGCACGGTTTGGCGCGGTCTTGGCAAGCCACGATGACACCACAACTGAGCAAGTCGAAACCTCGGCAGGTCATGGTATCCGCCTCGCGGAATTCCCCACCACAGTAGAGGCCGCGCGGGCCTGTCGCGACAATGGCATCGCGATCATGATGGGGGCTCCCAATATCATGCGCGGGGGCAGTCATTCGGGCAATGTCTCGGCACTGGAACTGGCAGAGCTGGGTCTTTTGGACATCATTTCCTCTGACTATGTGCCTGCGGCTTTGCTGCAATCTGCCTTCCGCCTGGCCAAGCTCTGGGACGACCTGCCGCGCGCGGTGAAAACCGTGACCAAAGCGCCAGCACGGGCCTCAGGCCTCACGGATCGCGGCACGTTCGAGCCCGGGATGCACGCTGATATGATCCGCGTTCGAACTCTGCGAGACATGCCGGTTATTCGAGGCGTCTGGAGCCACGGTCGCCAAGTGGGCTAAGCCTCTTGTAATCCGGCGCGGCGCGGGACATTTTCGGGGCGTTGCAAAGCAAGGCTCCGATGTCGACGTCCACTCCTGAACAACCGGTGATTTTACCCCTTGGCCTCACGTCCTTGATAGTGCGGTTCGGGTTGACCGCGCGGCCAGAGCTGACGGTTGCGGTCCGCGCTTTTGTCGCGGATCTGACGTCAGATCCAATCGCCGGTGTTGCGCAGGTGGCCGGATCTTTGACGACCGTCATGGTCGAGGTCGACGGAGGCTCTGCGGCACGCGCACGTGTGCAGGAGGCGTTGCAAAAGCGGCTCGATGCCCGTGACTGGAGTAAAGCGGCGCGGCCAGATCCTTTGCGTCGCTGGACCATTCCTATCGCTTTTGGTGACGCCTGTGGCCCTGATCTGACGAAAGCCGCAGGTGCTGCCGGGCTGTCTGACACAGACGCGGTTGCAGAGCTCTGTGCCCAAGAGGTCGAAGTCCTGACGCTGGGTTTCGCCCCGGGGCAGGCCTATCTGGGCTTTTTGCCAGAACGGTGGGATATCCCCCGAATGTCGGCGATAAACCCCTCCGTTCCCGCCGGGGCGCTCATCCTTGCTATTAGGCAAGTCATTATTTTTACAAATGAAAATCCGACGGGATGGCATCACATTGGTCAGTCCGGATTTTTGCCCTTTGCTCTTGATCGTGCCGAGCCAATCTTGCTGCGCGCAGGCGACGTCCTGCGATTTGAAGCGGTCGCAAGCTCTGAGATGGCAAGCATTGTGGCCGACAATGCCGACGGCCTCGGCCGCGCGAAACTCGAGGTTTTGCGATGAGCGTTATTTTTCAGGGCAACGGTCCAGCCATCACGATCCAAGACCTCGGACGCCCGGGACAGATCGCGGCGGGCCTGTCGCGCGGCGGGGCGATGGATCGTTTAGCCCTGTTTGAAGCAACGGCACTATTGGGGGCTGCGCATGTCTTGCCAGCGCTGGAGATTGCAGGGTTTGGCGGCACTTTCTTGTTCAAAGCCACAACCCGCATAGCGCTGACCGGCGCGCCGATGGTTGCGAGTTTGGACGACGCACCGCTAGCCTGGAACCAGACCCATTTGATCCCCTCCGGCGCACGTCTGGATCTGGGTGCCTGTCGCGCAGGCAGCTACGGATATCTGACCTTCGCGGGCGGCATTGAAAGCCCCCTTCATTTGAGCAGTCAGGCTGCGCATCTGATGGCTGGGATTGGCGCGGTGCTCGCAACGGGCGCGGAGATCACCTTTGCCCAGGATCCCGATCCCAATGCTGTGCAAGTGGGTTTGACTGCGGAAAACAGGTTTGACGGCGGCGTGTTGCATGTGGTCTCGGGCCCTCAGACCGATCTTTTTGATGCGGCGACGCAAAAGGCATTTTTTGAGGCCGAATTCACCAAATCCAACCGCGCCAATCGGCAGGGGATTGGTTTGGATCATCCAAGCCTCAAGTTCGGTACAGATCAGGCGGCGGGGCTTGCCTCGGATTTCATCATGCAGGGGGACATTCAACAGACCGGAGACGGCGTGCCCTATGTGCTAATGGCAGAATGCCAGACCATGGGGGGCTATCCGCGCATCGGAACTGTCGTGCCGGATGATCTACCGAAACTGGCGCAGGCGCAGCCCGGAAAACCGTTTCGGTTCAAGCTGATATCGCGCAAAGAAGCCGAGGCGCGCACCAAATCCGAGGCGGATCAGCTTGCTGCGTTGCGCAGCAAATGCACTCCGGTCGTCAGAAACCCTGCCGACATGCGCGATCTTCTGAGCTATCAATTGATCAGTGGCGTCACAGCCGGACAGGACCCGGAGGGCTAAATGGCAAAAGTAGACCTGAACGCGGATATGGGCGAAAGCTTTGGCCCTTGGCCGATGGGCAATGACGCGGCTTTGTTGGACATTGTCACCAGCGCCAATGTGGCCTGTGGCTGGCATGCAGGTGACGCGGATACGATGGCCACAACCATGGCCTTGGCTCGGGACAATGGCGTCAACATCGGCGCGCATCCGGGGTTTGCGGATCTGCAAGGGTTTGGGCGGCGGCGCATTAAGTTGACGCCGACCGAGTTGGAAAACCTCGTTATTTATCAATTGGGTGCGGCGCAGGCGACAGCGGCGGCTTTGGGCACATCGTTGCGGCATCTCAAGCTGCACGGGGCTTTGGCCAATATGTGTGCCGAGGACGAAGATATGGCGCGCACTGCCTATAATGCGGCGCTGCGTGTGGCTCCGGATATTGTCATTATGGCCATCGCTGCAACGGCTCAGGAACGCGCGGTTCGGGCGTTGGACTGCAACTGGGTCGGAGAAATCTTTGCCGACCGCGCCTATGAGGACAACGGCCTTTTGGTAGATCGCAGCAAACCCGGCGCGGTGATCCATGACGCGCAAGAGGCCTCAGATCGCATTCTGCGCATGGTCGATCAGCAGGCGTTGATCTCGCAGAATGGTGTGAAGATCCCGACGCAGGTCGATACGATCTGCCTGCACGGGGACGGAGAGACTGCGGTGCAAATCGCCCAGACCCTGCGGGGTAATCTTTCAAAAGCTGGCGTGGATATTCGGCCGTTCTAAAGGTCGAAGGTCAGGCGCAAGCCGTCATAGGCCGGAATAATATGATCTGCGGTTTCCGCCGCGACGGTCTCGTAATCCAGATCCACATGCATATTGGTCAAAACGGCCTGTTCGGGCGCGGCGCGCTCGATCCACTCAAGGCTATTGTCCAAATGCGAATGCGACGGATGCGGCGTGCGGCGCAATGCGTCCAGGATCCAGCATTTAAGGCCCGAAATCTGCTCCCATGCCTCGTCAGAAATCCCTGAAACATCAGGCAGATAAAAGACGTCATTCACCCGAAATCCCAGCGAGTCGATGCTGCCGTGCTCGACTTCAATCGGCGTCAAGACAATGTCGCCGCCCGCGCCAGACACGGTGACGTCTCCGTCGATGCCGTGCAGGTCCAAAATAGGTGGATAAGGCGAGTTCGGCGGCTGCACAAAGGCATAGCCAAAGCGTGACAACAGCGCGTCTTGGGTGGGACCATCGGCATAGACTTTGACCCGCTCGCGCATATTGAACACGATCATACGCAGATCGTCGATCCCATGCACATGATCGGCATGAGAATGCGTGTAAACGACCCCATCAATATGCCCCACATTTTCGCGCAAGAGCTGCTGGCGCATGTCCGGAGAGGTGTCGATCAGAACCGTGGTCTTGCCATCTGCAGTCTCGCGTTCGATCAACAGAGAGCATCGGGTGCGCGTGTTTTTTGGGTTTTCCGGATCACAATCGCCCCAGACACCGCCCAGTCGCGGCACTCCGCCCGAGCTGCCACAGCCCAGGATGGTGAAGGTGATCGTCCCGCTCATGCAGCGCTTGCCTGCGTGAGGGTGGCTTTGGAAAACAGCCGTTCGAAATTGGCTTCGGTCTGGGTCGCGAAGTCTGCGTAGTCCATGCCAAAGACCTCAGCCCCTTTGCGCGCGGTGTGGGCCACATAAGACGGCTCATTGCGTTTGCCGCGGAAGGGCGGGGGCGCCAGATAGGGTGCGTCGGTTTCCACGAGGATGCGATCTACCGGCGCGCGGGCGAAAATATCGCGCAATTCCTGGCTTTTAGGGAAGGCGGCGATGCCGGACATGGACAGGTAGAACCCCAGATCCAAAGCGGCTTTTGCGAGCTCTGCAGAGGAGCTGAAGCAGTGCATCACACAGGAATAGGGCGCGTTGGCGTGTTCCTCAGACAGGATCCGCGCCATATCGTCATCCGCTGCGCGGGCATGAATGATCAGTGGCAGGCCGGTTTCTTGGGCGGCTTGGATGTGAACACGCAGCGAGGTCTTTTGGATCTCGGCGGAATCGGCGGTGTAGTGATAATCCAGACCGGTCTCTCCAATCCCGACGAATTTGGGATGCGAGGACAGCGCCACCAACTCTTCAACCGTCGCCAATGGCTCGCTGGCTGCACTCATTGGGTGCGTCCCAGCCGCATAGAAAATCGGCGCATGGGCTTCGGCGATGGCGCGCACAGAGGGCTCGTTTTTCAGTTTCGTGCAGATTGTCACCATGCGATGCACGCCAGCCTCTGCGGCTTTGGCAACGAAATCGCCGATTTGGCCCTCAAAGTCTGGGAAATCGAGGTGGCAATGGCTGTCAGTGATCAGTGGTTCGGACATTAAAAACGCTGCGCGGTTTGTTGGATCTTCCAAACCGTATCAAGCACCAAAGCGGCAGGGTCAAGGTTCACCGACTTGCCGTGACGGCTCCGCGCAGAGATTTCCTGCGCCACATCCGCCCAGGCCCGCGCCTGTGCCGGGTTTTTGGACAGGTTTGCCAGCACTTGTGCCTCATTCGGCGCGGCTTCGATTTGTGGTAGCTGTCCGGTCGCACCGACCCGTACGAGGCGCAAGAGCAAAAGGTCGATGAGGTTAAGCAGATGATCCAGCCGATCTTGTTGTCCGGGCATCGCGGCACTTTCCGCTAAGGCCATCGCCGCTTGCCTGTCCGGGCGCGGCATGCCCGCAAAGAGCGCCACCAATTGCGCGTAGATTTCGGTTCCACCCGATTGCGCCAAACGCATCGCTTCCCCGACCGAGCCCCCGGCGAGTTCAGCGAGCTCTGGCGAGGCGGGCTCGCCCGGATCGGCCTGTTCCAGCGCGCGCGCCATATCGTCAGGCGACAAAGGCGCAAGACGCAGCTCGCGACAGCGGCTGCGGATCGTGGGCAAAAGGCGCGAGGGCTGATGGCTGATCAGCAAAAGCGTGGTGTCAGCAGGGGGCTCTTCGAGCAGTTTCAAGAGCGCATTGGCAGCTGAGACGTTCATCTCATCCGCGCTGTCGACAATCACAACGCGGTGGCCGCCGTCGGCGGCTGACAGGGAAAAGAAGTTCTTGAGCCGCCGCACTTCGTCCACAGTGATCTGGGCTTTGAACTTCTTGGTTTTCTCGTCATAGGGCCGTTTGACCGTCACAAGGCCGGGTTCAGACCCCGCCTGAATGCGACGCGCCACCGGATGTTCAGGATCAATCGCGAGCGAGGTCGGGGCAGGGGGCGCGCCAAAGAGGCTATCACCGTCGTCCTTTGGCGTCGCGATCAGAAAGCGCGCGATCTGCCAGGCCAAAGTGGCCTTGCCGATCCCGCGCGGTCCCGTGATCAGCCAGCCATGGTGCAGACGGCCTGCGTTAAACACATCCAGAAACCCGCGTTCTGCTGCCTCTTGCCCAAAGATCTTCGCCGTCTCACGCGGGTGAGGCGCACCGTCGATCTGGTCGGATTGGGGCAGGGCGTCGTCAGTCATTCAGATAGTCTAACACAGATTTCAGCACGTCAGCGGCGACGTCATCCATGCTTTGATCACCATTGATGATCCGGTAGCGGTCGGCAAATTCTCGGGACAGATCCAGAAATCCCGCGCGCATTTTGTTTTGCAGCTCTTGGCCGAAGTCCTCGAACCGCTCCTCCGCGGTTTGCCGCCCCTTGGCGCGTGCGAGCCCCGTGGCAGGGTCCATATCAATCAGTACGGTCAGATCCGGCTCGCGCCCAATCATCAGGTCGTGGAGTTGATCAACAAGCGCGCGCAGGTCGCCGCGCGAGAGGCCCTGATACATGCGTGTGCTGTCGGCAAATCGATCACAGAGCACGATTTTTCCGGCCTCAAGTGCGGGCAGGATCGTGCGTTCCATGTGGTCGCGCCGGGCGGCTGTGAACAGGAGGATTTCGGTTTCAGCCGACCAGCGATCCGTTGCGCCTTCAAGCACAAGAGAGCGGATCTCTTCGGCTCCTTCTGATCCGCCCGGTTCACGCGTGACAACCACGTCGTGGCCAGCGGCCTTGAGCGCCTCGGCCAAACGCTTGAGTTGGGTCGATTTCCCAGACCCATCAATACCCTCAAAGGTGATGAATGCGCCGTTGCCCATGTCTTTGAATTTCCTTTAGGACCCAAGCCCGAAGTTCTTCATCAGAACCGCAGTCGCCGTGCGCATCCGTACCGAAAACCCGCCCGCGGTAACAGAGCTTTCCGCAACCAGCGGCACGCGGACCTCTGGCAGATCACCTGCTTGGATCACGAGTTCGGCGATCTCTTGGCCGGCCTCAATCGGGGCTTGTAGAGGGCCGTTATAGACCACTTCGGCCGCGATCTCATCGCCTGCTGAAACCGGAACAAGGATGTCGATGTCATCTGTGGCCACAAGACCGACACGCGGCGCATCTCCCATCCAGACATCAGCGTCGGCCACGCGTTTGCCCGCGCGCAGGATGGTTTTCGTGCTGAACTGACGAAACGCCCAATTGACGATTTGTTCTGAAACTTCAGCACGTTCCTTGGCGCTTGTCATGCCAGAGACCGCAAAGATCACACGACGTGGCCCCTGTTTGGCCGACCCCACAAGGCCATAGCCCGCTTCCTGAGTATGGCCGGTTTTAAGACCATCCGCGCCGACACCAAGGCGCAACAAGGGATTGCGGTTGTTCACATTCTGAGGCGCGCGCCCGTCGAATTCGAACTTGGTTTCCGAGAACATCGGATAGAACTCGGGAAAATCTGTAATGAGGCGGTTCGCGAGCAAGGCCAGATCTCGCATCGACATGCGATGCCCGGGCGCGGGCCAACCGTTGGAGTTCGCGAAGGTCGAGCTAGTCATACCCATTTGGCGCGCGCGCAGGGTCATCTGACGGGCAAAGCCTGCCTCTGTTCCGTCTGGCGATAGCGTCTCGGCAATCACCGCACAGGCGTCATTGCCGGACAAAACAATAATGCCACGGATCAAATCCACGACCTTCACTCGGTCCGTCGTGTCCAGAAACATGGTTGAACCGCCATAGTTCATCGCGTGCTGCGACACCGGCAGTTTCTCTTCCATATTTAGCCGCCCGTCGCGCACGGCCTCAAAGGCCATATAGAGCGTCATAAGCTTGGACATGGACGCAGGCGGCAAAGCCTCATCCGCGCGCTTGGAAAACAGGATCGTGCCCGTGGTGTGGTCAATCACAAACCCCGCCTTGGCGCGGTTTTCAAATGCAGACACAGGTGCCGCCAACAGCGCCGCACAAAGAACAGAAGCCAATAAGCGTTTGGCAGATGAAAACATAAAACGGGTCTCCAAAAGATCCGGGTTAGTTGGACACCGCATAGGCGTCGGTAAAGCCATTGTCACGGATGCGCTTGATCAGGGAATTCAGCTCGGACCGCGTGGTCGCAGGCCCTACGATGACACGCCAGAAGGGTTTGCCCTTGATCGTTTGCGCTTTGACCGTCGGGATCATGCCCGCATTGCGCATCTGAGCCGCAGCATTGTTGGCGTTGTTTTCAACGCTGAAAATGCCGATCTGAACGAATGGCTTGGCGAGATTTGATTGTACCACAGGTGCCGCCGCGGGTTGAGAGGCCTCGGCATTGTCAATGGCCGCGGACGCCGATGCGATGGGATCCAGCGTCTCTTCGGTCACGGCCTCTGCCGTTTCCACGCTGTCCACGGTTTCCGCAACCACAGGCGCTTCTTCGCGCCGCAGGGCGGTTACTTCGATTTCGACCGGCTGTCCTGCGAGGACGGAAATCGCCGCCGCCGCGTCAGACGAGAGTTGAACGCGCGGCCCTGGGATCGCACGTTCGCGCCGGAAGAGAGCGCCGATGACAAACTTGCCATTTGCTTTGTTTTTGATGATCACCCGCTCGGGTTCCGTCACATCCGGATGCGCAACCCAGACGCCACCCAATGAGGGTCGACCGTCCCAAAGACCCGCTTCCGAGACGTAAAATACCTCGGGCGCTTCGACATCGCGCTCGACAACAGTGGTTGACGTGGTTTCCACCGGCGCATCCGCACCCGCGTTGCCGCCGAGGTTAAACCCCTGAAAATCCTCGCAACCGGCCAAGAGGCCAAGCGCCAAAACGCCCGCTAAGGTTTTGGAAAGAATAGTGAACTGCCTGTTCATGTGCCCTGCTGTCATCCTGCCTTGCCCTTTGCCTGATGCGCTTGTTCCAAGGTCGTTGTTGGGCATCGCACCCACAAGACCCCTTTTATTTATGCGGTAGTGTAACGAGAGCGATGCAGCAAGGAAAGTCTGCGTAAGGCAATAGGCGAATTTTCCCTCAATTGCGGTCTTTCAGAATCAAAGCGGGGGCGCTAGACGGATCAAACCGGAGGAGTGGCAGAGCGGTTGAATGCACTGGTCTTGAAAACCAGCAAGGGTTAACGCCCTTCGTGGGTTCGAATCCCACCTCCTCCGCCATTAACTTCAATTTTTATTGGGCTAAATAGTGTCATTTAGATACTACCCCACATAAGGCCCCACAAAATCGAAGCCGCTTGGCGTGTTGTTGACTTGAAGTTGACTTTGGCAAAAACCGGGATTGCTTTCAAAAGCGAAGACCTCGCCAAGAGAGCGGATTAGCCTCATCTGACTGGTCCAGCTTGATTTTTACTCGCGCGTTGGCCAATGCTCAATCGGTTTGATGCTTTCCTAGGCTGGCGGGAGTTAGTCCAACGCACTGGTTTGACGTACTGTGTTGTAGGCTTGTTCCATTTTCAACTCAGGAACTGAGCTTCGCGCAGGCTGCAAAAAACCTAAGACCCGAGTAGGCCACCCCTCAACTGCCCATTTAAGCATTCGCCGAACACGTTTCCACAGGTTGATACCTACTCGATATTTGCGATTAGTGTGCCAAAAGTTGTGATCCAATCTCGAACAGCCTTAGCGACAAACTCTGCGTCGTTGCCTAAGCTGCGGATTGCGTTCCATTGAAAGACCATGTCGAGAATTGTCTTCCGTCAGTGTAAACCGTCTATTTTGCCTATCAAGGTTTGGGTTGAATAACTCTGCCTCAATCCAACCAATAGAAACGGACTGGTGGTATAATAGCCGTGACTTGAACCTATTTGCCTCGGGCTTTCTCAATGGCGACAAAAACCGGTACGCGTATTGTGTATGGGCGGTAGAATTTTGGAAATTCGAGATGGCACTTCAAACTCTGTGGCCCTTCTATTATGGGAATTGGTATGTCGATTGGAGATTGGACAGAAAGCTTTGTCGGGACGCGAAACTTGCCGCGCAATGTGCGTGACAAGCTTCTGCGTGAGGCCCGCGTGGTCAAGTTTGCAAAGGGCACCGAGGTGTTCGGTCCAGAAAATATTCCCGACAGTCTCATGTTTCTATACTCTGGGTGCATACGCGTCTCCCAATCCTCCGAGAGTGGTCGCGAGATCGTTCTTTATAGGGTTGAGGCCGGCGAAAGCTGCGTGCTGACGACAGCCTGCATGCTCTCGGAAGAGGCTTACAATGCTGAAGGCGTCGCGGAGACTGAGGTCGTTGCGATCACTTTACCAAAACCCTCGTTCGACAGGCTTGCGTCGGAAGAAGACAGCTTTCGCGCCTTTGTTTTTCAGGCCTATTCGAGACGTTTGATAGATTTACTGCGTGTTGTTGATGACGTGGCCTTTGGACGAATGGACGTGCGTCTTGCGCAAAGGCTTCTGGATCTGGCAGGCGAAGACCTACAGCTGAAAGTCACCCATCAAACCTTGGCCGGTGAATTGGGTACTGCGCGTGAGGTCGTTTCGCGAATCTTGAATGATTTCCAGAAACGAAACCTGATCGGGCAGACACGTGGTCACATTTCGATTTTAAATAAGAACGAACTCCAACGCTTGGCAGAAAGCGTCTAGCTCGAAAACGCCAAGGTGACATTGTCACTGAGGCCTCAAGGCCAGGCCGGTATTCAATCACTAAGCTGATTCACCGGAGTGACCACATGGAAACCGTATTTACCCGCTTTGCTTCTTTTGGAGGCGGAAAAGCCCTTGGGCTAGGTCAAAGAATGCCTGAAAGGAAATCCAGATGACATACATGGTTGATATGACAATCATCCCCGAGGTCCAGGCCTTCTTCGATGAAGCGACCAACACAATTAGTTACATTGTGAAAGACCCTACAAGCCCCTCTGCTGCCATCATCGATAGTGTGATGGACATCGATTACGCCGCGGGTCGCATCACTTTTGACCACGCCGACGCGCTGATCCGGCAGATTGAAGCGCAAGGCCTCAAGCTGGAGTGGATTATCGAAACGCATGTCCATGCGGACCACCTAAGCGCGGCGCCTTACATTCAGGAAAAGCTTGGCGGCAAGATCGGCGTAGGTGCGCAGATCACCGTTGTGCAAGAAACTTTTGGCAAGGTTTTCAATGAAGGGACCGAATTCCAGCGGGATGGTTCGCAGTTCGATGCTTTGTTCGAAGACGGCGATACCTATCAGATCGGCAATATGCAGGCCGTCGCGATGTACACGCCCGGCCACACTCCGGCTTGTATGGTGCATGTGATGGGCAATGCGGCCTTTGTTGGCGACACGCTTTTCATGCCGGACGGTGGTTCAGCTCGGGCTGACTTCCCCGGCGGTGATGCGGGAACGCTCTATGATAGCATTCAGAAGGTGCTATCGCTGCCCGACGAGATGCGGCTCTTCATGTGTCATGACTACGGTCCCAATGGGCGCGACATCGCTTGGGAAACAACCGTGGCCGACGAAAAAGCACACAACATCCACGTCGGCGGCGGCAAAACTCGCGCGCAGTTTGTGCAGTTCCGCGAAGAGCGCGACGCGCAGCTGGCCATGCCCAAACTCATTGTGCCGTCGCTGCAGGTCAACATGCGCGCAGGTGAGGTGCCGACGGATTCCGACGGCAACCCGATGCTCAAAGTCCCAGTTAATAAGCTATAGGAGTAGACCCAAATGGAACTCACCCGAATGTCCGACCACTTTGCCACAACGGCACAGATTACTGTCGCGGATCTGGATGCGATCAAGGCGCAGGGCTTTAAGGCCATCATTTGTGCCCGCCCTGACGGTGAAGGCGAAGGTCAACCAGACTTTTACGAAATTGCTGCTGCGGCCGATGAAATTGGCCTTACCGCGAGATACGTGCCTGTAGACCCCACCGGAGCCACTGAGGCTGACCATGCAGCTTTTGAAAAGGCAATGGAAGGATTGAGCGGGTCGGTGCTTGGCTATTGTCGCACCGGCAAGCGTGCCGGAATGCTTTGGCAGGGCCTTCAGGTAGCAAATTAAAGCAAATGGACATCACGCGATACATGCCAGTCCTGTCCTGGGGGCGTCGTTACGGTCGTAAGGAACTGTCTGCAGATCTTATTGCGGCGGTCATTGTCACGATCATGCTGATACCCCAGTCGCTGGCCTATGCACTTTTGGCAGGGCTTCCGCCAGAAGCAGGGCTTTATGCCTCCATCGCGCCGATAATCCTTTATGCCCTGTTTGGCACCAGCAAAGCACTGGCGGTTGGCCCTGTCGCCGTTGTCTCGCTGCTAACGGCATCCGCGGTGGGGCAGGTGGCCGAACAGGGCACAGCAGGCTATGCCATCGCCGCACTGACTTTGGCCTTTCTGTCGGGTGGATTCTTGCTGGTGATGGGTGTCCTTCGACTGGGATTTCTAGCGAACTTTCTGAGCCATCCCGTTATCGCAGGCTTCATCACAGCCTCAGGCATCCTGATTGCCACAAGTCAGTTCAAGCACATTCTAGGAGTTAGTGGCCACGGTCATACTCTGCCGGAAATGCTGCTGTCGCTCGCCACGCATTTGGGAGACATCAACTGGATCACATTGGGGCTCGGCGGGCTGTCGGTCGCGTTTCTGTTTTGGGTGCGCAAGCATTTTAAACCCTTTCTCCTGATGCTTGGCGCGTCTGAGAAGCTCGCCGATGTGCTGACAAAGGCCGGGCCTGTCTTTGCCGTCATCGCCACGACCGTGGCAGTCTGGGCCTTTGAGCTGCAGACCCAAGGCGTAAAGATCGTGGGCGAGGTTCCACAGAGCCTACCGCCGCTTACCATGCCTGGGTTCGCTCCGGAATTGTTGGGCGCGTTGCTTATGCCAGCGATCCTGATTTCGGTCATCGGCTTCGTGGAATCTGTTTCTGTTGCTCAAACACTGGCGGCCAAGAAGCGGCAGCGCATCGATCCGGACCAGGAATTGATCGGGCTTGGCGCCGCGAACATGGGGGCGGCCTTTACCGGTGGCTACCCTGTCACTGGCGGGTTTGCCCGGTCTGTTGTGAACTTTGATGCGGGTGCCGAGACACCAGCAGCCGGGATCTACACAGCCATCGGTCTTGCCATCGCCGCGCTGGCTCTCACGCCGCTGGTCTATTACCTACCAAACGCGACGCTGGCAGCGACGATCATTGTTGCCGTTCTAAGCCTTGTTGACGTGTCGATTTTGAAAACGACCTGGTCCTATGCGCGCGCGGATTTTTCGGCTGTCGCGGCGACTATTCTGTTAACCCTCGGTTTTGGGGTAGAGTTTGGGGTGGCCGCAGGTGTTATCATCTCTGTTCTGCTGCATCTTTACAAAACGTCACGCCCGCATGTGGCAGAGGTCGGCCGTGTCCCCGGCACCGAGCATTTCAGAAACATTCTGCGTCATGATGTTCAGACGCATCCAAGTTTGTTGACGTTGCGTGTTGACGAAAGCCTGTACTTTGCGAATGCGCGCTTTCTGGAAGATCTTGTGCAGAACCGTGTATCTGAGAGGACAGACATCAAGCACGTTGTGCTTATGTTTTCCGCTGTAAATGAGGTGGACTATTCGGCGTTTGAAAGCCTCGAAGCGATAAACTTCAGACTAGGCGAGATTGGGGTCAGGTTGCACTTCTCAGAAGTTAAAGGACCTGTGATGGACCGGTTGAAACGCGGTCACCTCCTTGAGCAGCTGAACGGGAAGGTGTTCCTGTCACAGAATGATGCGTTTCGGGAATTGGCCTACGAATGAACTCGACCGGAGGATAGCGTTTAGATTCAATTTTGAACCAATTCCAAAACTTACCAGCTTATGAAACCGCGTTAACTGGAGGTCGCCGAGAAACCGACGATCAGCTGTCTCAAACCAAATGCGCATCCGATGAAGATCGAGAGCAATGCGACCGGCGCGCTAAAGGCGAGGGTCGAAAACGCTGAAATACCTTGGCCGACACTGCAACCGACGGCCAGGATCGCGCCTGGGCCCATGATGCTGGCTCCCAGTATTTGACGCTTGAGCTCGCGAGGGTCTTCGCAAGCTTCCCAACGGAAATGGCCTTTGGAATAAGAACCCATGGCTGCGCCAATGAGCACACCGAGTATTGAGCCCACGCTGAACGACAGTTCATTGCCCGAAGCCGTCATGAAATAAAAAATCGTATCGCCAATAGGCGCCGCAAATGTATGGGTCTCGACCGGTTCGACGGCAAATCCGTTCTCAGCGATCCACGTGGTGCCGATCCAACCGGATGCGACAGCAAGGCCAACTACCGATCCCCAGAATATAGATTTTGCGGGCAAAGACTCTTTAAAGAAAAAGAGTGTTCCGGCGAGAATAGCCAAGCCGATTGCCACGCCAGAGTAGGCGGCTTTGATGCCAAAGGTTTCAAGTAACTGCGAGAATCCCTGCGGCGAAGTCGCATCAGTTTCTACGGGAAAGAGCCAAACGCGCGTTGTTGCCAAGGGGCCAGACATAACGAAATAGGCCGAAAGTCCCATAACCAGGATGATTACAAACGCCCGCAGATCACCGCCTCCTAAACGGGCGAGTGCGCCGTAACCGCAATTCCCGCTAAGAGCCATCCCGTACCCAAACATCAGTCCTCCAACGATGGTGCCCAATGGGTTCCAAACACGGTCGAGATAGGCCGCGTCTGATGGTACAAAAAGCTGAAATCCAATGGCGACATGGGTGGCAATAACAGCGACGCCGATCGCAATCGCCCACATTCGCAAGCGCGCAGTGCTGTCGCCATAAAGGAAGTCTTCAATCGCGCCAAGCGTGCAAAACCGCCCGATGCGCGCGGCCAGACCAAGGGCAATCCCACCCAGCAGTCCTACCAATGCGGCAAAATTACCTTCGCCAAACCATTCAAGCATTTGGTTCCTCCCAAAACCAAACGCACCTACGCACGCGACTACTCGCTACGACAAAACAGATCGTAGACGATCTCCATGATTTGCTTCGGTCGATCATCTGTCAAGCTGTAGTAGATGGTCTTCCCGTCCCGGCGTGGGGTGACAAAACCTTCCAGGCGCAGTCGCGTCAGTTGTTGGGAAACCGCCGATTGCCGCGAGGACAACAGCTCTTCGAGTTCTGTGACAGACTTTTCGCCGGTGACGAGGTGGCACAGGATCATCAGGCGACCTTCGTGGCCAAGGGCCTTGAGGAAGTTCGCTGCATTGACCGCATTTTCGGCCATACGATCCATTTCACTCGCGCACATGTTCTTGTCAAACACGGGTAGGCGCGTTGTGCTCGTTTCGATTTGCTGTGTCATGTTTTGGTTCATAGGGTATTAACCAGCATTTTTGTAGGGTATTTCGGCTTTTTCGAGCATCATTCCCAGCAATCCCCAGAAAAAATCTTCTCCGGGATAGCCTTCGATCCGCGCGATTTCTTTGTCGTTGTCGATCAGGATAAACGTTGGCGTAAAGTGTACACGGCGCGCAAACGAAACGCTCTCAGGCAAAGCGTGTATGTCAGCACGCTGAAGAGGGGCCGCGTGTCCTTCCGGTGTCTTCGGATAAATCGCAGAGATTTCCTGGTTCCAACGCTCACACCAATAGCACCCATCCTCTTCCGCCATCAGCAGATAAGGTTCGGCAAAAGCCGTAGTCGCCATCCAAAGGGCGGTGATTGATGCCAAGAACGTTTTCACAATGAAACTCTTGTTGACGCATTTATTGACTCAAACATAATATAATTTGTGAATATGACAAGGCGAGGAGGGGCGTTTCATGTTCGATGTCACGCTTTTTGGGGCATTGGTGGCAGGTTTGTTGTCTTTTTTGTCACCCTGCATCCTGCCAATCGTTCCGTTTTACCTAAGTTACCTTGCTGGCGTGGGAATGAACCAAATCTCAGCAGATGCCGAGATCCCCAGATCTGTGCGGATTCGCGCGGTTTTTTCAGCGATTTGTTTTGCGCTGGGCGTGATCACGATTTTTGTGGCTCTGGGCGCAACTGCGACAGTTTTTGGTGAGTTGGTTCGGCAATATTTTGATGTTTTGCGTTGGGCTGCTGCTGCGATCATCCTTGCAATGGGGCTCCACTTCCTCGGGATATTCAAGATTGGCATTCTTTACCGTCAGTTTCGGGCAGATGTCGGAAGTACCAGCAACGTGGGATACCTTGGTTCCTATGTCATAGGTTTGGCTTTCGCGTTTGGTTGGACGCCCTGTGTTGGTCCAGTTTTGGCAGCGATCTTGTTTACGGCTGCCGGTCAAGAAACAGCCTCGCATGGGGCCAGTTTGCTCTTTGCGTATGGGATCGGGATGACCGCGCCATTCGTGCTTGCGGCTTTGTTTGTCGGGCCATTCATGCGGTGGATGTCAAAGTTCCGAAAACATCTTGGGACTGTCGAGAAGATCACCGGGGTTTTGCTGGTCGTTTTTGGTCTTTTGATTGCGACGAATTCGGTGAACGTCATTGCCGAATGGATGCTGAGACATATTCCGTGGTTCGCCACGATTGGATAATGGAGGACTTGCGATGAAACGTTTCCTGTTAGGTTTGGTGGTTGTGATCTGGGGTGGGGCGGTTGTTGCCGCAGAGATTGGCGACGACGGTCTGCACAAAACCCCGTGGATGCGCGACACATTCAAAGATTTGCGTGAAGACCTGGAAGAAGCAAATGCCGAAGGCAAGCGGCTTATGGTCATGGTCGAGCAGCGCGGCTGTATCTATTGCACCAAGATGCATGAAGAAGTGTTCCCTGTTCCCGCGATCCAGGATTTTATCACCGAGAACTTCTTTGTCGTGCAGATCAATATGTTCGGAGATGTCGAAGTTACTGACTTCGACGGCACAACTCTGCCAGAAAAAGACATGGTCAAACGGTGGGGCGCATTGTTTACGCCTAGTATTTACTTTTTCCCAACCGAAGTGCCTCAGGATGCCGTTGCCACGCAAGCGGCGGTCGCTCATATGCCAGGGGCTTTTGGGCGGTGGACGACGTTGAACATGCTAACCTGGGTCGTCGAAGAGGGGTATCTTGGCGACGAGCCGTTTCAAAAGTATCACGCCCGAAAGTTCGCGGAACAGAAGGGATAAAATTCTGCGGTAGCGAAATAAAATTTCAAAATTTTCTGCGACAGCGAACATATGAAAAAATTCATAAAAGCGAATTTGTTGTTGCAAGAAATCGCAGGTGTACCGTAGTGTACTTCTAACCAAGGCACGGAATCGACCTAGGGAGGGGTTATGAACCAAGCGATTGGATATGGCGTTGGCCTGATAATGTGCGCGTCTGTTGCGTTAGCGGCAGATGTCACCCCACAAAAAGTTGCCTTCTCTGATGGTGCGGTCTCGGATGCATTGACCGGTTCAGCAGGCGACGCGGTTAACGGCCGCAAGGTGTTCGCCAATAGAAAGCAAGGCAATTGCCTCGCCTGTCATATGAATGCCGATCTGGATGAACAAAGCTTCCACGGTGAGGTTGGGCCGCCTCTGGATGGCGTGGCTGATCGTTGGACCGCAGCAGAGCTGCGTGGGATCGTGACAAACGCGAAAATGATGTTCGATGATACCATCATGCCTGCGTTCTATATCGATGCCGGCTACACACGCCCGCTCGAGAAATTCGAGGGCAAAAGCATCCTGACAGCTCAGCAAGTTGAAGATGTCGTCGCGTATCTACTTACGCTGAAAGAAGAATGATTTCCTGAAATGGAGAGTAACATGAAACTAACACGGCGAGACCTCCTCGCGCTTGGAACTGGCAGCTTTGCAATGGCGAGCCTGTCCGCTCTGCCAGCTTTTGCAAGCTTGGCGGACGATGCAATCGCGGCGTTGACGAGTGGCGCAGAACTGGGTGAGGGGGCTATTTCCCTGACCGCTCCGGAAATCGCAGAGAACGGCAACACTGTGCCAATCGGTGTCGATGCGCCAGGCGCGGTTGAGGTTACCTTGTATGCGGACGGCAACCCAACTCCGAACGTCGCAACGTTCAAGTTCGGACCGCTGAGTGCGTCTCGTAGCGCCTCCACGCGTATTCGTTTGGCGTCCACGCAAAACGTGATTGCTGTGGCGAAAATGGAAGACGGATCATTCCAGATGGCGAAGGCCAACGTGAAGGTCACAATCGGCGGCTGCGGCGGCTAAAAGCGGTAAGGAGAATTATCATGGCATCTGGTGTAAAACCACGCGTCAAAGTACCAAAGACCGCAGCTGCGGGCGATACGATTACGATCAAAACCTTGATCAGCCACAAGATGGAAAGCGGCCAGCGTAAAGACGCAGACGGCAATACAATCCCACGCTCAATCATCAACCGCTTTGTCGCCGAGTTTAATGGGCAAAGTGTGATTGATGTGGCGCTCGAGCCAGCAATCTCGACCAACCCTTATTTCCAGTTCGACGCGGTTGTGCCGGAAAGCGGCGAGTTCAAGTTCACGTGGTATGACGACGACGGATCTGTCTACGAAACAGCGAAAAAAATCAGCGTTTCGTAAGTGCTTAGATCTTCGACGAGGGAGGAATACAATGCAAGCTAGACTGTGGATTACATCCGCCGCTATAGCGATCTTTGGGTCGGTGGCGTCCGCCCAGGATGCCAGCAATTTGACAATTGATGGCGTGCCAATGGTGACAGAGATCGCCGCGCCATCACACATGGATAATGTCGACACCATCTATTCTGGCTGGCGTTTCCGGGCGCCTGAAACCCAGGCGCTAGAGATGGACGACTTTGACAATCCCGCTTTCGTCTTTGTGGAACAGGCAGAAGAAATCTGGGCAACAGAGGATGGATCTCAGGGGAAAGCCTGCGCCTCTTGCCATGCGATAGAGGACTTTGCCGGTTTACGTGCTACGCTTCCGCGGGTCGAGGACGGCAAGCTGGTAACGCTCGAAGATCTCATCAACAAAAGCCGTGTCGAGCATATGGGGGCCGACCCTTGGAAGTGGTCTAGCGGCAGCATGACAGCGATGACCGCGCTGATTGGCTTGCAGTCGAGGGGTATGCCTATGAACGTTGCGATCGACGGAGACGCAGCGGCTCATTGGGAAGCCGGCAAAGCGCTGTATTACCAACGTGTTGGGCAGCTTGATATGGCTTGCTCTAATTGCCACGAAGACAACTACGGTGTGATGATCCGTGCGGACCACCTCAGCCAGGGACAGATCAATGGCTTCCCCACCTATCGTTTGAAAAACGCAAAGCTGAACTCGATCCACGGTCGATTCAAGGGGTGCATGAGCAATATTCGCGCGACGCCTTACGCAGAAGGCAGCGACGAGTTCAAAGCTCTGGAGTTGTACATCGCGTCGCGTGGACAAGGTCTGTCCGTCGAAACTCCTTCTGTACGTAACTAATTCTGAAGACCCCGGAGTGTGAGTTCTGGGGTCTTCATGCGTTATACATATTAACGAATTCGAATATGAGAAAGAAAAGTCAATGATCTCACGTCGAGATTTTCTGCAAGTCAGCATGGCGGCCTCAGCGCTTCTTGGGGCATCGGGGTTTGGAAACTGGGCACGACTGGCGGCCCAGCAAAAGCTCACGCAAGATCAACTGTTGAATTTTGACACCTATGGAAATGTGTCGCTGATCCATGTGACAGACATCCATGGGCAACTTAAGCCGATCTATTTCCGCGAACCGTCCATCAACATTGGTGTCGGTTCTAACAAAGGTGCAGTACCGCATGTAACGGGGGCAGACTTTCGCAAGCTCTATGGCATCAATGACGGAAGCCCGAGCCACTATGCCCTAAGTTCCGGTGACTTTGCAGCTTTGGCAGAGGGGTACGGACGCGTCGGCGGTCTGGATCGCGTCGCGACGGTCATAAACGCAATTCGCGCGGATCGGCCGGATGCGATCCTGCTCGATGGCGGTGACACGTGGCACGGCTCCTATACGACCTATCACACCCAGGGTCAGGACATGGTCAACGTCATGAACGCGCTCAAACCTGATGCGATGACGTTCCACTGGGAATTCACCCTTGGCAGCGACCGGGTCAACGAGATCGTCGAAAGCTTGCCGTTTGCAGCGCTTGGCCAGAATATTTTTGATGCAGAATGGGACGAGCCGACGGAACTCTTCCCGCCTTACAAAATGTTTGAGCGTGGCGGCACAAAAATCGCCGTTATCGGGCAGGCTTTCCCATACATGCCGATCGCCAATCCGCGGTGGATGTTCCCCGAGTACTCATTTGGGATTCGCGATGAAAACATGGCGGCTATGGTGGACGAAGTGCGTTCCATGGGCGCGGAATGTGTGGTCGTGCTCAGCCACAACGGCTTTGACGTTGATAAAAAAATGGCCAGCGTTGTGCCAGGGATTGATGTGATCTTGTCAGGTCACACGCATGATGCGCTGCCAGAACCGGTTTTGGTTGGTAAGACGATCATCGTACCCTCAGGGTCGAATGGTAAGTTCGTGAGCCGCGTTGATCTGGACATTCGCGATGGGCAGATGATGGGCTATCGCACCAAGCTCATTCCAATTTTCTCGGACGTTATTGCGCCAGATCCAGAAGTTTCCGCCCTGATTGATGCACAGCGCGCGCCATATGAGGCGGCGATGGGTGAAGTGATCGGCAAGACTGATAGCACGCTCTACCGTCGCGGCAACTTCAATGGCACGTGGGACGATGTGATTTGCGATGCGCTGATCAGCGAACGCGATGCCGAGATTGCTCTGAGCCCAGGGGTGCGTTGGGGGCCAAGCCTTATCGCGGGTCAGGATATTACCCGCGAGGACATCTGGGGCGTGACCTCAATGACATATGGCGAGGCCTATCGCACTGAAATGACAGGCGAATTCCTGAAGGTTGTGCTCGAAGACGTCGCCGATAACATCTTTAACCCAGACCCATATTACCAGCAGGGTGGGGATATGGTGCGCACGGGTGGCCTCGGCTACCGCGTCGACGTGAGCAAGCCTCAAGGTGAGCGTATTTCTAACATGACGCTCTTGTCGACTGGCGAGCAGATTGACCCTTCAAAATCCTATGTCGTGGCCGGTTGGGCCAGCGTGAATGAAGGCACCGAAGGCCCTCAGATTTGGGATGTGGTTGAAAGCCACATTCGCAAGCTGGGTACGGTCACGGTGCAAGACAACAACAGCGTCGACGTTGTCGGCATTTAATCCTCGGAGACTTTGAGACGAATGAACAAGCTGTCAAAGCCATCCCGCCGGGCCTTCCTAAGGGGAAGCGCCGCTGCCGCCGCCGGCACCGTTGCTGGCGCTGCCGGGGCGCAGACGCCAGATCCTTTGATCACCGAATTGCAGGACTGGGCGTCGTACACCGGTGCAGGGGTTGATGAAACGCCCTATGGCATGCCGATCCAATATGAATCCCATGTCGTGCGTCGCAATGTGGAATGGCTCACAGCCTCGCCCATTTCCTCGATCAACTTTACGCCGATCCATGCTCTGGATGGAACGATTACACCACAAGGCTGTGCCTTTGAGCGTCATCACTCGGGCGCCATTGAGCTGCGTAAAGAAGACTATCGCCTGATGATCAATGGCTTGGTCGATCGACCCTTGGTGTTCACCTACGAAGATATCGAGCGTTTCCCGCGTGAAAACCACGTATACTTCTGCGAATGCGCGGCCAACACAGGGATGGAATGGGCTGGAGCTCAGTTGAATGGGGCTCAGTTCACCCATGGTATGATCCACAATATGGAATACACCGGCGTGCCTTTGCGGACATTGCTGCAAGAGGCGGGTGCAGACATATCGTCTGATAAATGGGTTTATGTTGAAGGTGCGGATGCATCTTCCAATGGCCGTTCGATCCCAATGGAAAAGGCGCTTGATGACGTTCTCGTCGCGTTCAAGGCCAATGGCGAAGCGCTGCGGATGGAGCACGGTTATCCAGTGCGCCTTGTTGTGCCTGGCTGGGAAGGCAACATGTGGGTGAAATGGCTGCGTCGAATAGAGGTCGTTGATACCGCTGTCGAAAGTCGCGAAGAAACCTCCAAATACACGGACGTCTATGAGGACGGTACCGCTCGCAAGTGGACCTGGGTCATGGATGCGAAATCTGTGATTACCTCTCCCAGCCCACAGATGCCCATCACACATGGCACAGGCCCGCTTGTGATTTCCGGTCTTGCTTGGTCAGGTCACGGCCAGATTACACGCGTCGATGTTTCCAAAGATGGCGGGATCACCTGGGAAACCGCGCGTCTTGGCAAACAGGGCGACACAAAAGCGCTGACACGGTTCTATCTGGACACCGAATGGGATGGCGCGCCGATGCTTCTGCAATCCCGCGCGATGGATGAAACCGGCTATGTGCAACCCACGAAAGATCAACTGCGCGAGCAGCGCGGCGAAAACGCCGTTTATCACAACAACTGTATCCAGACTTGGTACGTCAACGTAGAAGGGGTGGCCGAGAATGTCGAAGTCTCTTAATCAGATTTATCTGCCGGCCTTTGGTGGGATCTCATTGGTCATCGCCGTGGCGTTGGTCATGTCAAACCGCGAATATGCCGACGACCGCATGTCGATGCTGGAAGGCAGAATTGCGCAGGTCGATGCGCAAGCCGCAGAGTCCAAACAACTTGCGTCTTCGTTGGCCCTCGAACTCGAAGCCGCCAAAGCTGAAGCGGCCATGATGACTGCAACTCTGACCGCACCAGCGCCTGTTTCTGAGGGCACATTTGGTCTTGGACGCGCAGCGCTGGCCGAAGAAATTGCCGCATGGGACGTGGATGTCTTGCCAGACGGTCGCGGGCTCCCTGCTGGACAGGGTGACGTTTGGACCGGCGAGGAAGTTTTTGCCGACCGTTGCGGGTCTTGCCATGGTGATTTCGCTGAGGGTGTAGACAATTGGCCGGTTCTGGCAGGGGGCTTTGACACGCTCGCCGACGAAGACCCAGTCAAAACTGTCGGTTCCTATTGGCCACATCTTTCGACTGCCTGGGACTATATCAACCGCTCTATGCCCTTTGGGGAAGCGGGCACGCTGACCGCCGATGAGACCTACGCGATTGTGGCTTACATCCTATATTCCAACGACTTGGTGGATGACGACTTCGTTCTTTCAAACGAAAATTTCTCGGATTTCGACATGTACAACGCCAAGGGCTTTGTGATCGATGATCGGCCTGAGCTGGAATATGCGGAATGGCGCGCCGAGCCCTGTATGAGCAACTGTAAAGACGAAGTTGCCGTGACGATGCGCTCGGTCTTTCTGGTGGAAACGCCCCCAGAAGGTGGATCCAATTCTGTGATGAACCACAGCTCGCTAGAGGGGATTCCGTCTTTCACGGCGAATGGTCCTTCGTTCATCCCGGCGTCTACTGCGAAGCCCGAAGCGCCTGCGGCTCAGGAGGCTGCGGCCGAGCCTGCAACGGGCGCTGATGCCGGCGCGGAACTGATCGCGGCTGGTGAAAAAGTCTTCAAGAAGTGTAAGGCCTGCCACGAAGTCGGTGATGGTGCCAAGAACAAGTCCGGCCCTCAGTTGAACGGCCTGATTGGGCGCACGGTGGGTTCGGTTGACGGCTTTAGATATTCCAACGCTTTCAAAGCGTTGATGGAAGAAGGGCGCGTTTGGGATGAAGAGTCTCTCGCGGCGTTTCTAGCAAAGCCGAAGTCCTACATCAAAGGGACCAAAATGGCCTTCTCAGGCCTCAAGAAGAAAGGAGATCAGGAAGCCATTGTCGCGTACCTGAATAGCTTTCGCTAGTGGCGAAGACGCCGCGCAAGCTGCGGCCCCTGAGACGGGTTTTACCGTTTCACAAGAGATCCTCGCGATCGAAGGGGACCCTGAATATGGGGAGTATTTAGGGTCAGAATGCACAACCTGCCACCAGGCAAATGGCGGCAACGACGGCATACCTTCGATTGTCGGGTGGGAGACTGAAGACTTTGTGATCGCAATGCACGCCTACAAGGAAAAGCACCGCGAAAACCCAGTCATGCAGATGATTACTGGCCGATTAGCCAATGACGAGATCGCAGCCTTGGCAGCGTATTTCAAAAGCTTCGGGAACTGAGGCGAAAATAAAAGGGAGGAGACCCCAATATGACTATGAACAGAAGGACTTTCCTAGGAACGACGGTGGCCGCTTCGGCAACGCTTGCGGCACCGATGGTTCTAGGTGCAGGTCATGGCAAGCCACGGGTTGTTGTCATCGGCGGTGGTGCCGGCGGTGCGACCGCTGCGCGTTACATTGCCAAGGACAGCAAAGGTGAGATCGACGTCACCTTGGTTGAACCAACCCGCAAATACTACACGTGCTTCTTCTCAAACCTCTATCTTGGTGGTTTTAAAGAGATGGACGATCTAGGCCACACCTATGGTGGGCTCGCAGCGAATGGCGTGAATGTTGTTCACGACTGGGCAATTGGCGTTGATCGTGACACCAAGACAGTGACGCTGGCTGGCGGTTCTGCGCTAAGATACGACAAGTTGATCCTGAGCCCCGGTATCGATTTCGTCGATATGTCGGTTCCTGGATGGGACATCACCTCGCAAAACGCGATGCCGCATGCTTATAAGGCAGGGTCCCAGACTGAACTACTGAAAGCTCAACTGATGGCAATGCCACAGGGCGGGACCTTTGCAATGGTTGCGCCTCCAAACCCGTATCGTTGTCCTCCAGGGCCATACGAGCGGATTTCGATGGTTGCCCATTACCTCAAGAACAACAACCCTACGGCCAAGATCCTGATTGCCGATCCGAAGCCAAAGTTCTCTAAGATGGGATTGTTCCAAGAAGGCTGGTCAAACCACTATGACGGAATGATCGAATGGGTCGGCGAAGACTTCGGTGGCGGCAATGTTGCTGTTGATACCCATGCGATGACTCTGTCCATCGACGGTGACGTCAACAAAGTGGATGTTTGCAACGTGATCCCTGCCATGAAAGCGGGCAAAATCGCGGATATCGCGGGCGTAACCGACGGCAACTGGGCTCCAGTCAACGCCGTAGACATGTCCACCAAAGCTGATCCTGATGTTTACGTCTTGGGGGATGCGTCGCAGCAAGGCGATATGCCGAAGTCTGGCTTCTCTGCGAACTCTCAGGCGAAAGTCTGTGCAAACGCGGTACGCGGCGCGCTGACAGGGTCGAAAATCTTCCCAGCCAAGTTCTCCAACACGTGCTGGTCTCTGATTGACACCAATGACGGTGTCAAAGTGGGCGCGACATATGAAGCGACGGCTGAGAAGATCGCCAAGGTTGACGGTTTCATCTCTCAGACCGGTGAATCCGCGGATGTTCGTAAAGCGACTTACGAAGAGTCCGAAGGCTGGTATTCCGGTATCACAGCCGACATGTTTGGCTAGTACTATAAAACCCGGGCCTCTTGTGGCCCGGGTTTTCCAAATTGTTGAGGTTCGCCATGCGCAACATTGTGCTGCCCCTGTTGTTGCTCGCCACGCCGGCATTTTCTGAGGCGCCTGTGCTCGTCCCCTATGACGGGAGTTTCGAAGACGCGAGTTTTGCCGTTGAAAGTGCGATTGTGGATCGGGGACTTGTGATTGACTACGTCAGTCACGTCGGCGACATGCTCAACCGAACCGGAGTAGATGTTGGGAGCGATGCCGCAATCTTTGACGCGGCCGACATCTTTCTTTTCTGTTCTGCGGTCCTGTCCCGAGAGGTTATGGAGGCAGATCCCAGCAATATCCAATTCTGTCCATACGGAATTTTCGTCACTGAGATAAACGGCGACGTCTCCATTGGACACAGGACCTATCCCGAGGGGCCGATGCAAAAAATCCAAGCGCTGCTGCAGGATATTGTGACGGATGCGAGTGCGTTCTAATGGACTTTGAAGCCTTTTTCGACCAGCAACTGCAATCGCTAAAGAACGACGGCAACTATCGAGAATTTGCCGAGTTGGAGCGCCACCGCGGCGCATTTCCAAATGCCACGTGTCACAATGGTCCGGGCGAGGTGACGGTTTGGTGCTCAAACGACTATCTGGGAATGGGGCAGCATCCTGCGGTGCTTGCAGCGATGCATGACGCGCTTGATCGAACCGGAGCCGGGGCAGGGGGCACCCGCAACATTTCGGGCACCACGTATGCGCATGTACTCTTGGAGAAAGAGCTCGCAGATTTGCATGGCAAAGAGGCCGCTTTGCTGTTTACGTCGGGCTATGTTTCCAATTGGGCAGCTTTGGGAACTTTGGCCTCAAAGATACCGAACTGCGTTGTGCTATCGGACGCGCTAAACCATGCATCAATGATCGAAGGCATCCGTCATTCGCGAGCCCAGAAAGTGATCTGGAAACACAATGATGTTGGCGACTTAGAGGCGAAGTTGCGGGCGCTCCCAAAAGAGCAACCAAAGCTGATCGCCTTTGAAAGCGTCTATTCCATGGATGGCGATATCGCGCCAATCAAGGAAATCTGTGATCTGGCAGATAAATATGGGGCAATGACATATCTGGACGAGGTTCATGCTGTCGGGCTCTATGGTCCTCGGGGTGGTGGGATCGCAGAAGAGCGTGGTTTGATGGATCGGATCACGGTTATCGAGGGCACTTTGGGCAAGGCCTTTGGTGTCGTGGGGGGCTATATTGCCGCCTCGGCTAAGCTCTGCGACTTTATTAGATCGTTTTCCAGCGGGTTCATTTTTACAACCGCATTGCCGCCCTCGGTTGCGGCAGGGGCGGCGGCCTCTGTCAAACACCTGAAGAACAGTCGCAAAGAGCGCGAGACCCATCAGGCTCGTGTGGCCGAAGTGCGCGCGCGACTGGATGCGATCGGACTGCCGCATATCGACAATCCAAGTCACATTATCCCTGTGGTTGTGGGTGATCCGGGAAAATGTAAGTTTATCTCGGACACGCTGCTTAAGAGGTACGGCATCTATATCCAGCCCATAAACTACCCGACCGTCCCAAAAGGCACAGAACGCCTCAGGATCACGCCATCGCCTGTTCACAGCAGTGATGATGTGGAAAGGCTGGTGTCCGCGCTTGAGGACCTCTGGACGCAATGTGAGCTCGCACGCGCGCCTATGGCTGCACAATAGTGAAAGGGTTTCCGGATATTCCTCCGATCTGGTGGGTTGCGAGTATCGCCCTCATTCATGCGTTTGGGTGGGTCGCACCTGGGCTGCACGCTGAGAGCGCCATTTTGGAATTACTTTCGCGTGTGATTCTTGCAGCTGCGCTCGCATTGATCATGTGGTCGGCCATTTGGTTTTGGCGAAAGAAAACGCCAATCGAGCCGCATCACACGCCCAAGGCCCTTATTGTCGAAGGGCCATACAGGGTGTCTCGGAACCCAATTTATCTTGCGCTTGTGATGCTCACAGCGGCCTCTGCATTGGGCGCGGGCTCCGTATTTGGTCTATTCGTCACGCTTGCCCTATGGCGTGTGTTGGATACGCGTTTTGCTGCGATTGAAGAAGAGCTACTCAAAGAAACCTTTGGAGGCGAAGCCGAGTCCTATTTGGCGCAAACACGCAGGTGGATTTGAAGACCTTAGTTCGTAGCCGCCCAAGTGTCGCGCGCGGCGTCATAGGCATCCGCCGCGTCTTTTAGATCAACCAGGGGAAGGCCCTTTTCAATCCAACCTTTGCCGCGCTGATTGCCGAACATGCCTTCTGATACATCCACGACACCTGCGATGCCGTTACGCTCCAACACCTCTGCGATATAGGACGAGCGACCGCCCGTTGCGCAGATGAGTGCGATCTTTTCTGGGGCGTATTGAGCTAACAGCGTCTGGAGTTGCGTTGCGAAATCAGGGCGGTGCATTGAAATAGGCCACGCGCCCGCGGCCAACCCGCTTTCCTTCCATTCCTGTTCCGAGCGAATGTCGATCAACACGATGTCTCCTGATGCTACGCTTTCCAAAGCTTGCTCGGCACTCATGATCGGGGCTTCGGCAAGCAGTTGGCCAGCTTTCAGGATCGCTACCAAAAGAACCGCGCTGAACCACATAAAGCGCATATGCTTTAGGGAATTGCGTTGTCTCGCGACTGACTTGCTCACTCGAACTCCATCTGCTCATACACGCGACCGGCGTTTCTGGTCGCCAGTTCCTCGAACGTATCGAGGTGTCTATAGGGGCTCTGATCAACATAGTAGGCTTCAGCGAGATCGCCACCATTGTCTAGGTGCTCACCAATTTTCTCGCGGAGATACACCAGGTAGTCACGCGTGTAGCGACGGACCTGGTCCATATTCGTTGGCGTGCCGTGTCCCGGTATCACATATGTGGCATTCAACGCTTCAAACCCGGTTTCCCAGGTTTCGATCCAGTCATAGACGATCGTGTCTTCAAAGATCGGAAGCATACGCTGGTGAAATGCCATGTCACCGGCGATGACAAGGCTTTGTTCCGGCAACCAGACCTGAATATCCCCTGGACCATGTGCTGGGCCGAGGTGAAGCACCTCTATCGTGTAAGACCCCATTTCAATTGAATGTTTATCTTCAAAGGTAATGGTTGGGGGCGCGATGAACGTGCCTTCCGATTTGTCACGATTGTAGCGTTTCATATTCTCGAGAATGAACGGACCGCGCTCGGCAATTTCATGCGCTGCATCCACATGGGCGAGAATAGGGACGCCAAACTCAGACCAATAGGAGTTGCCCAACATCGCATGCCCCTGGCCATTTTCATTGATCACCAATTTTACCGGCTGATCCGTGATTGCTTTGATCTCTTGATGCAGCGCTTGCGCTAGCACATAGGCCGCGCCGCCGTTAACAACAATGACGCCGTCACCGGTGACAATGAAGCTTAGGTTGTTGTTATGCCCCGTGTTTTCATAAGTCGGGGGAGCTGTCGCACCGATTGCAGACCAAACATGAGGGATGACTTCGATGGGTTTGGAATAGAGCGCAGATGCAGGGTACTGATCTGCAATATCTTCGCTGGCCAGAAGTGGTGACGCGAAAAAAATGAAAGGAAGGACATAGCGCATCATCAGATCCCAATAAACCGATAACCATCGCGATACCGCTCGACTTTGCCCATGCCACCGTCGGGCAAATGGAACCCAATCAGCGTAAGGTCTTCTGAGGTCAGCCGATCAAAAAGCATCTGCCGCGTTTTGACGGCCAGCGCTGCGTCCTGATCTGATCCGCTTTCCCAGGAGGGACGCTGAAACGCAACATGGTGGTTTCCGATCGCATCGCCAACAACAAGCGCTGCGTTGGACCCGTTTCGAATTTCAAATCCCATATGCCCCGGAGTATGCCCGGGCGAGGAAACTGCGGCGATCCCCGGAAGAATCTCCGATCCGTCATCAAATAGGACAACAGAATCTTCAATCGCCTCCATCCGTCGCTTGGCTCCAACCGCGAAAGCCGCGCGAGCCTCACCGATGGTCGAGACGGTCTCGGGATTCCACCAATAGTCCCACTCTTGTCGACCCATCATGTAGGTTGCGTCGTAGAATAATGGGTCATCGAACTCGTCAAGAAGCCCCCAAATGTGATCCGGGTGCGCATGCGTGAAAACCACATGGGTGATGTC
Source organism: Cognatishimia activa (assembly GCF_017798205.1). Classification (NCBI taxonomy): domain Bacteria; kingdom Pseudomonadati; phylum Pseudomonadota; class Alphaproteobacteria; order Rhodobacterales; family Paracoccaceae; genus Cognatishimia; species Cognatishimia activa. Next base: position 2,426,353 of record NZ_CP060010.1, read on the forward strand.
TTCCGGAGCCAATCCAAGCGCATCCAAGCTGTCCACGATCGTGCCTGCGCTTGGCATGAAGTCGGGGCCGGAACCCACGTCAAATAAAACTGTGTTTTCTCCATCTCGATAGAGCGCCAGATTGCATTCGGGTGTCAGGCGGTCTTTCGAAACGCCAAACTCTAAAAGGACGTCGTCCAACTGATCCTGCGGCATCGGTTCAAATATGAAGCTTCCAGGGAGCATCAGGCTTCCGTCACTCACCGTAGTTAGAGACGCGCTTCCCAAAGCGATTTCTGATTTGGCAAAGTGGGGCAAAGCACAGGCGAAAGGAGCAGCTAGAGCGTGGCTTAGAACCCGTCTACGTGAGAAATTCATGGCAGACCTCTTACGAATTATTAAATTCGAATATGATAATTTTGAACCGCTGCGTCAAGGAAACAGCTTCGGGTTCGACCTACAAAACATCCGGTTGAAGCGGGTGGGGGCGGCGCAAGAAAAATGGAGAGTCAGAAATAGCCTGCGTCTTTCCGCGTGGGCCAAATTTCTTGGGACGAGAAAGTTCCCATAAGGTTCTGAAATAATGCTGAAAAATTAGATGTGTCGACCCGAATGGACGGGTGCCTCCGCAGCCACTTTCCCCTTCGCCCGGCCTCACAACATCAGCGCTTTTTCGACCAGTGCGCGTTTGTCCTGATATTGCGAAACATCCACCCCACGCTCTGCAAGGGCATCGCTCAGCTCTTGCTGGCTCAGGCTTTCGATAGCTTCAGTGGTCATTCTCATCAAATTGATGCGGCGTTTCAGTGGGGGATTGGTTTCGCCAAAGATATGGCGATCCTCAAACGCGAATTCGTCGGCATATTTGGTCATAAAAAACGCAAGAAACGTGTTGATGCTTTGACGCACGCGCGGATCTTCCGTCATCAAATCCGCAGAATCCTCCAACGTCTGACGCATGAGCGTCACCCAGCGCTCGGCCCCTTTGTCGTTCATGAGGGCCATAGCGTTGTGTGTATGGTGAAAGCTCAGGCGGTATTCGCCACCGTGATAGTAAGGGCCGCCCCCCATGACATCGATCCACATGGACGCCTGAGTCGCGATGTGGTGCTTCAGGCCTCCGACCCGTTCAAAAACGGAGACGAACCACGGTTCATCTGCGAAGACACGCTCATAGAAACGGCTCACGATGCCAACAATCGGCTCCTGACCCAGAATGGAGTATAACTGCCAGAACTGGATGGGCTTGGATGTTTCGCTCGGCGCTGTCAGCGAGACAACTTCGGGCATTCGATGCGCCTCTGCAGGCAGCAGCTCTTTTTCGACAGCCGACTTGATATAGGCCTCTTGAATGCGCTCTGTCATATAGCCGTGACGTGTCGGGTATTTAGGAAGATCTATGCCTGTCATCGGTATTTTTCTTTAGAGTGTTGTCTCTATCGCCGAAATGCTTTGCGGTATTTGGGGATGAAGAGCGCCTTACCTTTCATGTGTCTTGTGACCTAATTGCCTTTGGCGGCAATGAGCCACCTTTTTGCCGAGAAGTGGGGCGTGGTTCGGCAGACGGCATTACGATCCTCATTGTGTTTCCTGTGTCTGAAGCTTACTTAAAAATGCAAGATCAAAACGACAAGTACGATCATTGAGGATACTGAAATGGCACAGCTCGAACCCGACGAGAATTGCCTCGTCGAACCGCTGATTGAAGCAATCTCGGGCAAGTGGAAATTGCTCGTGATCTATTGGTTGGCGCAAGAAACGTCGCGATTTAACCAACTTCAGCGCAATCTTGGCAACATCACGCATCGCACGCTGACGCGACAGCTGAATGAGTTGCAAGAGGCCGGGATTGTCGCGCGCAAAGACTTCAAGACGATCCCGCCACATGTGGAATACAGTTTGACACCCTTGGGTCAAAGCCTGATCCCGCTGCTACGGGCAATGCACGACTGGGCGGCGGCACATGCCGATAAACTCGTCGGAAAAAAGTAGAGCACCGCATCTCAATAGCACGCGACTGATCCGCGCTAGAAGGCTAGTGCATAGATCCAAAGATGCGTTTTTGCCGTGATCTCAAGTCTCTGAAGCGCGCGATCCTAGAGGATCGCTTTTGTGGTAAAGATGTCTTGTGTCGCAAAGTCTATATTTTTGATACCCCCCTCGCGCGACGGCGACGCGGCCGCGACTGTGCTGAAACGCCATATTCTGCGCGGTCTGGAACATACCCTGGCCGCCATGAGAGCTGAGGAGGCGTCATGAAGAACCCAAAGAACCTTTTCAAAGCGGGGCTAAAGGCCGGGTCGCATCAGTTCGGTATTTGGAACTCGATCGGCGAAAGCGGCGTCACAGAGATGCTGGGCAATGCAGGCTATGACTGGGTTATGATCGACTGCGAACACAGCCCGATTGAGGCCACGGCCGCTCTGCCAGCCTTGCAAGCTCTAGCGGCCTATCCTCAGACCTCGGCGGCCGTGCGGGTTGCGGGGAATGACACCGTTCTGATCAAACGCGTTCTCGATATGGGCGCACAGACCATCATGGTGCCTTATGTGGAAAGCAAAGCCGAGGCGAAGGCCGCCGTTGATGCTATGCGCTATGGCCCACGCGGGATACGCGGCATGGCGGGCATGACTCGCGCCACGCGCTTTGGGCAGGTTGAGGACTATTTCACAACCGCCGAAGAAGAGCTCTGCCTGATTGTGCAGGTCGAGACCGCCAAGGGCATGGCGGCGCTTGAAGAGATCGCGGGTGTTGATGGGGTGGATGCGGTCTTTATTGGCCCGGCGGACCTCAGCGCGAGCATGGGCTATCCGGGTCAGTTCGACCACCCTGAGGTCGTGAAAACCATCGAGCAGGCCTTTGAGAGGTGCAAGAAAATCGGCATGCCCATTGGGCTCATGGATCTCAATGTAGAAGCCGCGAAACGCTGGATCGCATTAGGCTCGAGCTTTACGGCTGTGGCTGTAGATCAAGTCCTACTCAGTCAGTCCATTCACGCGCTTCGTGCTGAGTTTTAAAACCGCGAACCCCCACGTGCTGAACTAGGGGAGAACCAATAGCCAGAATGATGCGGTGATCACGGTCAGTGCGGTTCCGATCAAGACAGACGTCGCGATTACGCGTCTCGCGACCCCATACATATCTGCAAAGAGATAGGCGTTGATCCCGGGCGCCATTGCGGCGGTCACGACCACCGACCGGAGCTTGGCGGTTTCCAGCACGCCCAAATGCGCAAGTCCAAAAGCCATCGCAGGCTGAACCATCAGGGACAGACCACAGAGGAATAGGATCGTGCGCAGATCTCCCTCAGGCTTATAGCGAAACAGAACACCACCCATGCCAAAGAGCGCGGCTGGCAGGGCGGCGCGGATCATAAGGTCCAGCGCGTCGGCAAAGATCAAAGGAATAGCGATGCCGCTGACGTTGACCAACAACCCAAGCGCGATGCCGATCATAATGGAATTGTGGAACATGGCGTTGGCCACGGTAAAGACCAAGGCGCGGCCGCGTGTTTTGGCCTGAATGAATTCCATGGTGGAAATGCCAATCAGATAGCAAGTGGCGGCGTTCAAGGCGACGATGGTGAAATTGGCCTCTAAGGCGTCGACGCCATAGGCGCGCTCCATAACCGGCAGGCCAAGCAAGACGGTATTGGCAAACATCGCCGCAAAGCCAATCGCGACACTGTCTGGCCAGGGGCGCGCGAATAGGTGGTGGGCGACAGCAATGCCGATGCAAAAACACCCAATCGCGCTGGCGAAATAGGCGAAGAGGACCTTCGGGTCAAAAGCGGTACTCAAATCCAGCTGCGCCATGGCCGCAAAAAGCAGACAGGGAATGGCGAACTTCTGGGAAAACACCATCAGCCCGTCGACGGCCTGATCAGAAAATAGCCCCTGCCACACAGCGACATAGCCCGCGCCGACCACCAGAAAGACCGGTGCAACAATTGTGAAAATATCCAACATGCGCGTGGCCTCAGTTTCTGCGCGATCTTTGCGACGACCATGCGCCATTGGCTGGGAAAGGTCCACCGGAGGAAGCTAAAATCACGTGCCACCAGGCCTCTCACTGCCTGTTGAGGTAATCGTGATTGGCTCTGTGAACGGAAACTGTGGATGCTCTGGGCAACGAACCCTCCGAGGAAGATCCATGACGTTCAAACAGCTCACCGCATCTCTATTGGCCGGAGTCTTGGCGCTTGCCCCCATTACCGGGGCCGTTCAGGCGCAAGACACGGTGACAGACTACGCGATCGCGCAATTTGGCGAGCCGCCCGCCATTCCAACAGGCGACCTGTCGCCCGAGTTGCAAGAGGCAGTGCGTGTGGTCTTTGTGGAAAGCCTGGAGAACGGCCGCTGGGGCACCGATCAAAGCGAGGCTTTGGACGTCATCGCAGCCTCTGGCGATCCACGTCTGGCTTGGACAATCGCCGATATGATGCGCTTCACATGGCGGCTCGAATTCCACAATGCGCTCTCTGATACCGCAGGCGAGCTGCTTGGCATTTCATTTGACAGCTTTGATCGCTGGAACAAGATCACCAACCATTTGATCGCTTGGGATGTGCCGTCTTATCCGGGCTATCTCAATGAAAAGCGGACGATTTTTACCCGCTTTGTCCCCGGATGGGACCGCATCTTTGTTGAAGGCGACATTGACTGGCGGCTTGTCTCATGGGGAGGCGTTCTGATCGATGACAGACCGTTCGGGCTGGAAGAGATCTGCAACAACTGTATCCCTGCCGCCGATGATCCGGCCGTCAGCACCGCAGACGAAGCGACGTGGCTCAAGGACAGCGACATCGTCTTTGGCGTCGAAGTAAACGGTGAAACCCGCGCCTATCCGCGCCGCATCATGGAAGTGCGCGAGATGGTCAATGATACGCTGGGCGGGCGTCAGTTGGGCATCCCATATTGTACCCTCTGTGGCGCGATGCAGGCTTATTTCACCGACAACATGCCAGCGGGTGTTGAGCGTCCGGTGTTGAGGACCTCCGGTCTTTTGATCCGCTCAAACAAGGTTATGTATGACCACAACACCTATTCCGTCTTTGACACCTTCCTGGGTCACGCAGTCACCGGCCCCTTGGCCGAGATCGGTTTGAAACTGGATCAGGCCACGGTCATCACCACCGACTGGGGCACATGGAAAGCCCAACATCCAGAAACCACCGTCCTCGTCGAAGAACTGGCGCTGGGCCGAGATTTTGATTTCCGCAACAACCGCGACAAAGACGGGCCGATCTTTCCTGTCGGAGACGTCGACCCCCGTCTGCCCATCCACGAAGACATCATCGGCGTGACCACGGCCTCAGGCAAGCCGGTGGCTTTCCAGCGCGCGACCGCCTTCCTTGCGCTGCAAGCGGGCGAAGAGATCGCTTTTGAAAACGTGCGTCTGAAACTAGAGGCAGGCGGGATCAAAGCCGTCGACGCGGATGGGTCAGACCTTGGCAGCCATCAGGCGTTTTGGTTTGCGTGGTCTCAGTTCCATCCAGACACAGAGCTGTGGACCCAATAGGGCAGGGCAACACAGGCAAAGAAAAAGGCGCGCCAACCCTCGGGCGCGCCTTTTTTGATTTGTGAGCGACTTAGCTGGCGATAGGCATCCGCTGTTCAATCATTTCAGCGAACCAGCTACAGCCCATCGGGATAACGTCGTCATTGAAGTTGTATTCCGGATGGTGCACCGCCGCGGTGTCTCCATTGCCCATCAGGATATAAGCACCGGGGCGTTCCTCGAGCATATAGGCAAAGTCCTCGCCGCCCATGACCAGAGGCGCGTCAGAGCAAGAGCCAGCCACATCCGCCGCCGCCTTGGCCGCGTATTCGGTTTCGGTCTCGTGGTTGGCCATGATCGGATAGCCGCGCATATAGTTCACATGGGCCACACCGCCGAAAGTGGTCGCAATACCCTCGCAGATTTCGGTGATACGCTTTTCAGCCAGGTCACGGTTTTCTTTGGACAAAGTCCGTGCCGTCCCACGAATGGTCACCGTCTGAGCGATCACGTTAAACGGCATGGTCGGCGTTTGAATGCCGGTGACAGAGACCACGATCTGCTCGACCGGATCTGCGTTGCGGCTGGCGATAGACTGTAGCGCCACGATGGCTTGTGCTGTCATCAAGGTGGTGTCGATGGTCTCATGTGGCTTGGCCGCGTGGCCGCCTTTGCCTTCAAACACCACCTCAAACTGATCGGCCGCCGCGAAAAACGCGCCCGGGCGGATCGAGAAGGATCCCGCCGGCGCGCCTGGCCAATTGTGCATGCCGTAAACCTCTTGGATGTTCCAACGGTCCATCATGCCGTCCTCGCACATCTCACGACCGCCGCCGCCGCCTTCTTCGGCAGGTTGGAAGATCACCACGGCTGTGCCGTCAAAATTGCGGGTCTCAGCCAGATATTGCGCTGCACCCAAAAGCATGGCGGTATGGCCGTCATGCCCACAGGCATGCATCGCGCCCTCGTTTTTCGACGCATACTCAAGCCCAGTCGCCTCATGAATCGGTAGCGCATCCATGTCCGCGCGAAGACCAACAACCTTGCCACTGTCCGTCCGGCCCTTGATCACTCCGACGACACCCGTGCGGCCAATGCCTTCGACCACTTCATCACAGCCAAAGGCGCGCAGTTTTTCGGCGACAAGGGCAGAGGTGCGGTGGGTTTCAAACAGGATTTCAGGATGCGCATGAATGTCGCGTCGCCATTCGGTGATATCCGCGTGCAGCTCGGCAAAACGGTTCTTTACTGGCATATTTCTGGTCCTCGCAAAATCAGATCAAGCAGTGGGGCGGATCAATAGCCGCTGTCAGTGGTCAGAACGAAGTGGCCGGGGGCGACTTCGTCGTATTTGGATGGCTCGGGCTCGTAGCCAATCGGATGAATAGGGGAGGGGATCGGCTTGAAATTCAAGTCTTTTTCCTCTTTGCGCTGGCGCGGGTCGGCGATGGGAACGGCCTTCATCAAAGCGCGCGTATAAGCGTGCTGCGGGTTCTCAAAGACCTGCGCGCGCGAGCCCATTTCAACGATGCGGCCCAGATACATGACGCCAACTTGGTGGCTGACACGTTCCACGACCGCCATGTCGTGAGAGATAAACAGATAGCTCACGCCAAGTTCGGCCTGCAGCTCCATCATCAGGTTCAGAACCTGCGCCTGTACGGATACATCGAGCGCCGAAACCGCTTCGTCCGCGACGATCAGTTTCGGGTTCAAGGCAAGCGCGCGGGCAATCGCGACACGTTGACGTTGGCCGCCGGAGAGCTCATGCGGGAAGCGGCGCATAAAGCTGCGCGGCAGTTCAACGCGATCAAACAGCATTGAGACACGATCCGAAATCGCCGAACCCTTGAGCGTGCCAAAGTTATGGATCGGCTCGGCCACCTGTTCGGCCAACTGCATCTGCGGGTTCAGGCTCGCGAAGGGATCCTGAAAAATCATCTGCATATCGCGCCGCATGTCCCGCAGATCGCCGGGGTTCAGCGCCATCACATCGGTGTCGCCAAGAGTGACTTTGCCCGACATCGGCTCGACCAACCTTAGGATTGAACGCCCCGCCGTGGACTTCCCGCAGCCAGATTCCCCAACCAGCGATAGGGTTTGCCCCTTGTTCAGCGTAAAGCTCAGATCCTCAACCGCGTGAACATTCGCCACGGTCCGGCGAAAGAATCCGCCTTTGACAGCAAACCGCGTGGTCAGGTTCTCGACCTTAAGCAGAGGTTCTTGTGTGCCAATGATAGGTTCGATCTTGCCTTGCTCACGACCCAAAAGCTTCATGGGTTCTGGATTGGCCTTCTCGCGCATTTCGCCCAGCTTGGGGACCGCGGCCAAAAGCGCTTTGGTATAAGGGTGTTGCGGGTTCTCAAAGATCTCTTCGACGGTGCCTTCTTCGACCTTATTGCCGCGGAACATGACCACCACGCGGTCGGCCATTTGCGCAACCACGGCCATATCATGCGTGATGAACATCACAGCCGTGCCGGTCTCGCGTTTCAGGCGGTCCATCAGAGCAAGGATCTCGGCCTGAATGGTTACGTCCAGCGCCGTGGTTGGCTCATCCGCAATCAAAAGCCGCGGCTCGCAGGCCAGAGCCATCGCGATCACCACCCTCTGGCGCATCCCGCCCGACAATTCATGCGGATATTGCGCCAAACGCCGCTCAGGTTCCGGAATTCGTACCTGCCGCAGCAATTCCAATGCGCGCGCGTCGGCCTCAGATTTGCTGAGACCTTTGTGCAGACGCAGCCCTTCTGTCAGCTGTCGACCCACTGTGAAAACCGGGTTCAGCGCCGTCATCGGCTCTTGGAAAATCATGCCGATTTCATTGCCGCGGATCGACCGCATCAGGTCCTGAGGTGCTTTGGACAGGTCCATTGGCTCCGACTCACCGCGGTCAAACAACAGCCGTCCGCCCGCAATATCACCGCCGCCAAATTCCACCAGCCGCATCAAAGACAAAGACGAGACCGACTTGCCCGAGCCCGACTCACCCACGACGCAAACCGTCTCTCCGGGGTTGATTTTAAAGGAAACATCTTCGACGCCGACCACCGGACCGTCTTTGGTTTGAAACTCCACGCGCAGGTTTTCAATCTGCGCGATTGGCGCGGAGTTTTGGACATCAAGCATTAGGAACCCTCACTGAATTACGCTCAGGCTACGCCTCATTTCGTCAAACTGTCAAACAAAGTGACCTTGGGTCCAAGATGACCTTACGGCGCCTGGCCAGAACAGAATTTTCTGACTTATTTTCGCGAAGAAAAGAAACAAAAGGCTAAAAATTTGACCAAAAAGGAAAGAAGTTGATCCTCTGAATGCCCGTATTTCGGCAGTTCGTCGGGAAATCCTCCTAAGTCGGCGGAAAAAGGGGAATGATTGTTTTTTGACCGCTTGCTTTTTTCTTAATTTGTGCTTCGATGGCGATGCAACTTGAGGGGTAAAAGCATTAAACGAATGTTCTTATTAGCGTTTGATCTTTCTCGGGGTTTGCGCGGAGACGATCCATCTAGAGACGTCCCAACCGGCACACGCATGTGTCCAACTAGGAGTATGATATGAAAATTAAGACCCTGTTAATGGGAGCAATTGCTGCAACAGCATTTGCGCCAGCTGCCTTTGCTGAACGCGGAAGCGACGGCAATGTCAGCATCATCTATTGGCAAGCGCCATCCATCCTGAACCCGTTCCTGTCAGGCGGTACCAAGGATGTTGAATCCGCTTCCATGATCATCGAGCCTCTGGCCCGCTACAACCAAGATGGCCAGCTCGTTCCTTGGCTGGTCAATGAGATCCCAACAACCTCCAATGGTGGCGTGTCTTCTGACCTGACCTCCATCACCTGGAACATCACCCCAGGTCTGAAATGGTCTGACGGCTCTGACTTCACTTCTGCGGATGTGAAATTCACCTATGACTATTGTACCCACCCAGAAGGTGGCTGTGCGCAGGTGACCAAGTTCGAAGGCGTTTCCTCTGTTGAAACACCAGACGCGACCACTGTCGTTGTGAACTTTGCGGCGCCAACGCCAAACCCATATGGCCCGTTTGTTGGTGGCGAAAGCCCAATCATCCAAGCGGCACAATTCGCAGACTGTCTTGGTGCCAAAGCACCTGAGTGTACAGACGCGAACTTCGGCCCAATCGGCACCGGCCCATTCGTTGTCACCGAGTTCCGCCCGAACGACGTGATCACCATGGAAGCCAACCCGAACTACCGTGACCCAGCGAAGCCTGCCTTTGCGTCCGTGACCTTCAAAGGCGGCGGCTCTGCAGAAGATTCCGGTCGTGCGGTTATGGAAACCGGCGAATTTGATTATGGCTGGAACCTGCAGCTGGCACCTGACGTGATCGCAAAGATGGCAGAAGGCGGCAAAGGTACACCGGTTGCGGGCTTTGGCCCACTGGTCGAGCGTCTGATGCTGAACCAAACCAACCCATCGCCAGATCTGGCGGAAGGCGTGCGCTCTACGGCTGCAGAACCACACCCATTCCTGCGTGATCCAGCGGTTTACAAAGCGATGTCCATGGCGCTTGACCGCCCACTTCTGGTTGAAGTCGGCTACGGCACCGCAGGCAACGTGACCTGTAACTGGGTTCCAGCGCCAGCGGCGTTCAACTCTGACACCTTCACCTGCGACACCCAAGACATCGCAGGCGCGAACGCAATGCTGGATGCAGCAGGTATCGTGGATACCGATGGCGACGGCGTGCGTGAAAAAGACGGTGTGCCTCTGAAGATCCTCTATCAGACCTCTACCAACGCTGTGCGTCAGGACTTCCAGGCCCTGATCAAAGCATGGTGGGCTGAGATCGGCATTGAAACCGAGCTGCGCAACATCAACGCATCCGTGTTCTTCGGCGGTGACCCAGGCTCCCCTGACACCTTCCAGAAGTTCTACGCAGACGTTCAGATGTATGCGAACACCTTCAACGGCACCGATCCGCAGGCGTATCTGGGTAACGGTCTCTGCGACAAGGCACCAAAGCCTGAGTCCCAGTGGCAGGGTGAGAACATCTCTCGCTTCTGTATGCCAGAATATGACGCTCTGCATGCTCAGCTGACCACCACAGCAGGCATTGATGAGCGCGCCAAGATCGGCAAGCAGTTGAACGACATGCTCGTGTCCAACGGCGGTATGATCCCGCTGGTGCAGCGTGGTCGTGTCTCTGCGCACGCAAATTCCCTCGGCGGCGTTGTCCTGAACGTATGGGACTCCGAGCTGTGGAATGTGGCCGACTGGTACCGCAAGTAATCTGCACTTGATCTGACAAAGCCCGCGAGGCGCAACCATATTGCGCCTCGCGGATCTTTCGTCCTAACGTACCCAATAGTTAATAATGCTTGCGTAAGGGGAAGCGTATGCTGACCTATACCATTCGCCGCTTGGTTCTGGCCGTACCGACGCTGATCTTCATCAGTCTGGCGATTTTCCTGCTATTGCAGTTGGCCCCTGGAGACCCGATGGCCCAGGTACCTCTGACCGTCCCCCCCGAAGTCAAACAAAAGATGCGCGAGGCGCTGGGACTGGGTCAGCCTGTTCATGTTCAATACTACAAATGGCTGGTGCAGATGTTCTGGGTCGAACCTCAGGTTCTGATCGATTACTACTTTGGCACCGGATTTGCTGAGGGCAAACTGCGGGTGATTTCCTGGCAGACGCGCTCTCCGGTGATGGACATCGTGGTGCAGCGTATCCCTCAGACGCTCTGGGTTGTGGGCACCGCATATGTAGTTGCGATCCTGATTGCTCTTCCGATCGGGATTTACTCGGCCTACAAACAATATTCTGTCTTTGACAACGTCGGCACCTTTGTATCGATGATCGGCTTCTCGATCCCGCCGTTCTTTACCGGCCCGCTTCTGATCGTGATCTTTGCAGTGCAGCTTGAATGGCTGCCTTCGGTCTACAACACGGTCCACAAGGTCGTGGATTGGGAGAGTTTTGTCGTACAGCTCAAACAGATGGTCTTGCCGGTGATGGTGCTGGCGCTTCAGATCACGGCGCAGCTCAACCGCTTTATGCGGGCGTCGACGCTGGATAACCTCAACCAAGATTACGTGCGCACGGCACGGGCCAAAGGCCTGCGGGAACGCACTGTGGTTCTGGCGCATGTGGTTCGGAACTCGATGATCCCGGTTGTGACTGTGATCGCGCTCAACGTGCCGCAGATCTTTGGCGGGGCGATCATCACCGAGGTGATCTTTAAGGTGAACGGCATTGGTCAGCTTCTGATCACGGCGCTGTTTGCGAACGATCTGCCGATGGTCATGACGCTGACCTTCATCTTTGCCATCCTGATCGTTGTCTTCAACATCATCGCGGACGTGCTTTACGGCGTCCTAGACCCGAGGATCCGCTATGACTGAGACCTCTGAAAACACCGTGGAAACCTACGGCGCGCTGCAGGACAAAGTGCCGGATCAGCCACCCACCAGTCAGTGGAAAGACGTCTGGCACCAGTTCCGCAAACACAAAGGCGCGGTCTGGGGCGGGGGATTCCTTTTGTTCATCACATTGGCTGTGATCGTCGGGCCCTATGTCTGGACCATTGACGCACAGAAACTGGACATCCGCGCCAAGGACATGCGCCCGATCTATGTGGCACTTTGGGACGGAGACGCCAAGACCGGCTGGAACCACCCTTTCGGCACCGATCAACTGGGCCGAGATATCCTCGCAAACCTCTTGGAAGGTGGCCGCGTCTCTATGGCCGTCGGCTGGCTCGCCATGGCGCTGACCATGGTGATTGGCACCTTTGTGGGGGTGACCGCAGGCTTTTTCCGCCGCGCAGACGGGCTCCTGATGCGTTTCACCGATCTGGTGCTGTCCCTGCCAATCCTGCCCATCACGCTGGTGGCCGTGACCCTGTTCCGCCAACCTCTGGTCAGTCGTTTCGGCCCCGAAGGCGGCATGTTCATTATGATCGTTGGCATCATTGGCATCACGTCATGGATGCAGACCGCGCGGATCGTGCGTGGCGAAGTGCTTGCGTTGAAGGAACGAGAATTCGTTCTAGCCGCGCGCTCTATCGGCACGTCGTCTAGCGCGATCATCCGCAGGCATCTGTTGCCTAATGTGATCTCACCGATCATGGTCTCGGCCACTTTGGGTCTCGCGGCGGCGATCATCACCGAATCCGCGCTGTCTTTCCTCGGCGTCGGCTTCCCGTCAGACTTCCCCACATGGGGCAAACTTCTGGCGGATGCTGTGTCGCGAATGGAGGCCTTCCCCGAACGCGTCATGCTGCCCGGCATCGCGATTTCCCTGACGGTTTTGTCGGTGAACTACCTCGGAGACGGCTTGCGCGACGCTTTGGATCCAAGAATCCGCGGAAGGTAAGCAAAACCTACTGTCATTCAGCACGCGCATTCCCTAGATTGCGAAAAACAATCGGGGGCAGCGCGTGCTGGAGATTTCCATGACCAAGCTAGAGGGCGTTCTATTACTAACGCCCAAACGCCACGGCGACGCCCGTGGCTATTTTTGTGAGACCTGGAACAAGGCACGCATGGCCGAGCAGGGGCTCGACTATGACTTCGTGCAGGATAACCAGAGTCTTAGTGCCGAGGTCGGCACCGTGCGGGGCCTGCATTTTCAATCGCCGCCACATGCACAGGCAAAGCTCGTGCGCTGTGGGCACGGCGCGTTGCTCGATGTGGCCGTAGACATCCGCAAAGGCAGCCCGACCTATGGGCAGTGGATTTCTGAGGAACTCAGCGCCGAAAACGGCCGGCAGCTCTTGATCCCAGAAGGTTTCCTGCATGGCTTCATAACGCTGCTGCCCGACACAGAAATCCTTTATAAATGCAACGATTACTACAGCCCAGACTGCGACGGGGCCGTGCGCTTTGATGATCCTGACATCGGGGTTGATTGGGGCAGCGACACATCCGGCGCAACGCTCAGCGCCAAGGACGCGAACGCCCAAAGTTTTGCAGATTTCAATTCCCCATTTGAATGGACCGCACCATGAAACTTCTCGTCACCGGCGGCGCCGGCTTTATTGGATCTGCCGTCGTACGCCTCGCCATCGAACGCGGTCATGAAGTGATCAACCTCGACGCGCTGACCTATGCCGCCTGCCTGGACAATGTGGCCCCTGTGGCGCTCTCGCCAAACTACACTTTCGTGCAAGCCGACATCCGAGATGCTCTGGCTATTCAGACCGCGATCAACGGCCACAAACCCGACGCCATCATGCATCTGGCTGCAGAATCCCACGTGGACCGCTCCATCGACGGCCCTGGCGATTTCATCGAGACCAACGTCAACGGCACCTATGTGATGCTCGAGGCCGCGCGCGCCTATTGGGAGGCACAGGGGCGACCAGACACCTTCCGTTTTCATCACGTATCCACCGACGAAGTCTATGGCACGCTCGGCGCCACCGGCTTGTTCACCGAGGACACGCCCTACGCACCCAACAGCCCCTATTCCGCGTCCAAAGCCGCCTCCGACCACCTCGTGCGCGCCTGGGGCGAGACTTATGGCCTGCCGGTCGTCATCACCAATTGCTCCAACAACTACGGCCCCTATCAGTTCCCTGAAAAACTGATCCCCGTAGTGATCCTAAACGCCCTCGCAGGTCAGCCAATTCCGGTCTATGGCAAAGGCGAGAACATCCGCGACTGGCTTTACGTCGAAGACCACGCCGACGCGCTTTTGCTTGCGCTTGAAAAAGGCGAGCTGGGCCGCAGCTACAACATCGGTGGCGAGAACGAAGCCACCAATATCGACCTCGTCCGCCAAATCTGCGCGATCCTCGACGATCTACGCCCGGGCGACGCGCCCTATGCAGATCAGATCACCTTTGTGACCGACCGCCCCGGCCACGATCTGCGCTATGCCATCGACCCAACCCGCATGCGCGAAGAACTCGGCTGGCGGCCCTCTGTGACTGTCGAGGAAGGCCTGCGCAAGACGGTTCAATGGTACCTCGAAAACGGCGACTGGCTTGAGGCGCTCATGGCGCGTCACGGCGTCGGAGAGCGGCTCGGGCAGGGCGGATGAAGCTCTTCGTCTTTGGCAAAACCGGACAAGTCGCGCGGGAATTGATCCTGCAAGGCAGCGCGCATGAGATCACGGCCCTGGGCCGCGATCAGGCGGATCTGTCAGACCCCGCGGCCTGCGCCGCGATCGTCGCCCAAAGTGACGCGGACGCAGTGATCAACGCCGCGGCCTACACGGCGGTCGACAAGGCCGAAGAGGAAGAAGCCCTAGCCACCATAATCAACGGCGACACGCCCGGTGCGATGGCGCGGGCTTGTGCCGCCAAGGATATCCCGTTTTTGCATGTCTCAACCGACTATGTGTTTGACGGAACAGGCGAAACCCCTTGGTCGCCTAGTGATCCCGTCGCCCCGCAAAACGCCTATGGCCGAAGCAAATTGGCGGGTGAAGAGGCTGTGCGCGCGGCAGGCGGGGCCCATCTCATCCTGCGCACTTCTTGGGTGTTTTCGGCCCATGGCAATAACTTCGTCAAAACCATGCTGCGGCTTTCTGAAACGCGCGACCATCTCACCGTCGTCGCCGATCAAATCGGAGGCCCAACCGCCGCGCGCGACATCGCGAAAACGTTGCTCGCCATTGCGCCCCAGCTCGGGGCCCGCAAGGGCGGCACCTATCATTTCGCAGGCCAGCCGCCAGTCAGCTGGGCCGATTTCGCCCGGGTAATTTTCGTGAAATCAGGTCGGAAAATGCAGGTCGCTGATATCCCAACATCGGACTATCCAACGCCTGCCAAACGCCCGCTCAATTCGCGAATGGACTGCGCCGATTTGACGACAGATTTCGGCGTAACGATCCCCGATTGGCGCGCGTCACTGGACGAGGTTTTGCGCGACCTAGAGGCCTAACCCAAACGCGCCCTGAGCAATTCCAGATGCCTTGTGACCAAAGCCGTTGCGGCATCGGCGCTGTCACTTTCGGCATAGCATCGAAACTCTGGCGCATTGCCTGAGGGGCGCAGATGCACGATATCACCGTCTTCAAACGTCACGCGTAGCCCGTCTGTTTGGTCCACCGCAGTTTCCTTAGGCAAACCCTCAAAAAACGAAGCCCGAGCGGCCGCGTCGGTGCTGAGACCCGCCAGAAACACCTTCGACGCCTCAGTGGCGATCCCTTGCAAGCGGTCTGCGGCTGTGAAACGCGGCGGCAAACCCGCAACCAAATCCGCCAGCGAAACGCCTTGAGATTTCGCCAACGCCAAAGGCGCAAGGATCGGCAAGACGCAATCACGAGTCATCAGCGGCGCGAGGCCTTTGGCCTCAAACCCCAACAAAAAGCCCCCATTGGCCTCATATCCAACGACACGGACGGCTCCGTCATCGCCCAAGGCCTTTTCCATCGCTGCAATCACATAGGGCGACCCGATGCGAGTCCGGTGGATGGTGGAAAACCCCTCCATCGCTTCGATCATCGTATTGCTGGAAACTGGCGTCACCAAGACATCGGCCTCAACATACTCCGCCGTCAGCGCGCCAAGCACGTCGCCAGGCACAATCTCACCCGGTGCAATCGCCAGCATCGGACGGTCTGCGTCTCCGTCAGTGGAGACAATGGCATCAAGACCATGTGCATGTACCCAGCCCGCCAGCATATCTCGGGTCTCTGGATCGACCGCTTCGGTGTCCACCGGAATAAAGACTTCGGAACGCGCCAGCGGCGTGACCTCTGCCCCCAAGGCCTCAAGGATTGTCACCAAGAGATCACGCGCGACCGAACTGTGTTGATAGACCCCAATGCGTAGGCCGCTTAGTGCATCTTTCGTGAAAGCATCGGTGTAGCGAGCCACAAAGGCCGTGGCGCTATCCTGCCGAGAACGCGCCCCTTTTGCCGCCTTCGACGCGCCGCCCAAAGTCGCGACAATCGCCGTCTCGTCAGCCTTGCTGATCTCGCCGCTTGGTACATAGAACTTCAACCCGTTGCGATCTGCCGGGATGTGGCTGCCGGTGATCATAATCGCGCCATGCCCCTGCGCCATCGCCGAAAAGGCCAGAGCAGGCGTCGGGAGCACACCGCAATCAATGGCCTCTAGTCCCGCGGCCTCAACGGCTTTCAGGACCTCGGACGCGATCTCAGGGGACGAAGGCCTCAGGTCTTGTCCCACATGCACGGCACCGCCGGTGTCACAGCTCGCGATGAATGCTTGTGTGTAATCCTGCACCAAGTCAGCGGTCAGTTCTGTCACCAACCCACGCAAACCGCTCGTGCCAAATTTCGGAGCCATAATCCCACCCAATCCAAATACTTGCTTGGGTTTTAGCGCCTCGCGTCAAGTGGTGCGAGGGGAAATCCCTCTGAGGTCAGGAAAACCTAGAACCAGCGGCCAAAGGCGATCAGATGCACGGTTTCGGCCTGTCGCGTGCCGGTGGTGTCCCAGCAATCGACGTCGGTCTGGGTGGTGCTCGACGCGCCTGTCGTCGTGAACCTTGGCACGCTGGCTTGGGCACTTGCGACACAGCTTGGAGGCGTCGAAAACGCGATTGGAAAGCTCCATGTTGTCACGCTCGTGCTGCTTGTGGTCAGGGCCTGCGCACAAATTTGCGTGCCGTCCGCAAAGCGCGTGTAGCTGCCATTCGCGGTTGATCCGGTCTCGATCACAGCCCCAGTCGGTACGCCTGCCGCCTCCGCGACACTGCCAACCAAATTACCTGGCCCATAGCCATAATCCGCCCGCATCAACCGACCAGCCGTCGTATCCGTCGCAGAGGCCATCACCGCAGCGCCCGTGACATGCCCGCTGTCGCCATCCACACGCAAAGCATCCACCCAGATGCTGCCATCTGCCGAGACTTTGATCGTCAGGTCATCGTTTCCGGTCGTCCCAACCTCGGCACGGCCGCCATATCCGGTTTGAAACAGAAAGCTTGCGGTGTCGCCTTCTGTGGCCTTGTTCAACGTTAGCCGATGCCCCGCGCCATCATGGGTGAACAACGTCGACGCCCCGCTGAGGATCATCTGATTGTTGGCATCAGGCGTTGCATTCACGCCCAAGCGCTCGATTTCCAAAGGCAAATCGCGGGCGGTCCCCCAAAGGTTACTTGGGTTCAAAACCGCCATCTCCGCTTCATCCATCACATAGGCGCGCCAACCGGGCAGGGGGGCGATGAACCAATAGGCCCCGCCTTCATAGATCGCGATCTCTCCGTCATGACCCGCCCAGCCACCTGTCGCATTGGTCGCGACAATATAGCGATGTCCCTCGACGTCGGAGGTAGGTGGTGCTGTCAGGCTGCGGCTTTGCACCACCAGTTGCACCGCAATATCCAATAATCGAATGGCCTCATTGTGGGTCACATGTTTCTGGGCTTGTGCGGCTTGAATATAGGGCAGGGCGAGGATCGGGGATGTTTCTATCGGCATGTCATTGCTCCGGCTTGGTTTCGCCAAAGCTGCGAAAAGACGGTTGCGATCTCCTTGGCACGGCGCACGCTGGTCAGGCAAAATGCGCAACGCCTGCCGCCGTGCCTGCGGGTTTTCCGCAGTTTTTCTTGCCAAACCGACGCGTTACTGGG
The DNA here is from genome assembly GCF_017798205.1 of Cognatishimia activa. NCBI lineage: Bacteria > Pseudomonadati > Pseudomonadota > Alphaproteobacteria > Rhodobacterales > Paracoccaceae > Cognatishimia > Cognatishimia activa. The sequence continues at coordinate 2,444,348 of NZ_CP060010.1, forward strand.
CACAAGAAGACAAGAAATTCAAAGCAGGCACAGATCATGACAGAGCGCAAAGGCATTATTCTCGCAGGGGGCACGGGGTCTCGCCTGTTCCCGATCACCAGCGGCGTCTCAAAACAGCTTTTGCCGGTCTATGATAAGCCTATGATTTATTACCCGATTTCGGTCCTGATGCTGTCAGGCATCCGAGAGATCGCGATGATCACGACACCGCAGGACCGTGCGCAATTTGAACGTGCTCTGGGCGATGGCAGCCAATGGGGCGTGTCGCTCACATATATCGAGCAACCCAGCCCAGATGGCCTCGCGCAGGCCTATATTCTGGCCGAGGATTTCCTGAGCGGCGCGCCAAGTGCGATGATTTTGGGCGACAACCTGTTTTTCGGCCATGGCCTGCCTGATCACCTCGAAGAGGCCGCAAAACAGGCGCAGGGCGGCACGGTCTTTGGCTACCGCGTCACCGATCCCGAACGCTATGGCGTCGTAGATATCGATGCCGACGGCAAAGTTACCGCCATCGTGGAAAAACCCGAGGTCGCGCCGTCGCCTTACGCAGTCACAGGTCTTTATTTCCTCGACGGCACAGCTCCTGCAAAAGCCAAATCAGTCAAACCTTCGGCGCGCGGCGAGCTTGAGATCACCTCTCTTTTAGAACTCTATCTGGACGAAGGTTCGCTGACCGTTCAGCAACTCGGTCGCGGTTTTGCGTGGCTCGATACGGGCACCTACGCGAGCCTTCTGGATGCCGGAAACTTCGTCCGTACCTTGTCAGAACGTCAGGGGATGCAGGTTGGCTGCCTTGAGGAAATCGCCTTTGAGGCTGGCTGGATCGACGGCGATGCCTTGGCTGAACGCGCGGAGTTCTATTCCAAAAACGCCTATGGCACCTATCTAAAGGGCCTATTGGCTGAGACTAAGAAAATCAAATAAGCCACTCTTCTAAAAACAAAAAAGCCGCGCAAAGTCTCCTCTGCGCGGCTTAAGTTTGAGTGGGAGTGTTATTAGTTTAGTATCAGCTCCGGTCCCATGATCGAGTTCGGCAGGAATGTCGAAATCGCTGGGATATAGGTGATCATGATCAGGAAGATGAACAGCACACCGAGGAACGGAAGGGCCGCACGGACAACGCTCATCATCGGCATCCCAGCCACGCCCGAGGTCACGAAGAGGTTCAGACCAACCGGAGGCGTAATCATACCGATCTCCATGTTGACCACCATGATGATACCCAGATGGATCGGGTCAATGCCCAGCTCGATCGCGATTGGGAACACCAGCGGTGCCACGATAACCAAGAGGCCTGATGGCTCCATGAACTGCCCGCCGATCAGCAGGATGATATTGACCACCACAAGGAACATCACGGGGCCAAAGCCCGCCGACAGCATGGCGTTAGCCACAGCCTGAGGGATCTGCTCTTCGGTCAGAACATGCTTGAGGATCAGGGCGTTGGCGATCACGAACAACAGGGTGACCGTCAGCTTACCTGCTTCAAACAGGGTCTTGCGAGTGTCTTCGTGGAACCAAGCAGTGATGATCGCCTGAGGCGCCTGCAAGATCGATTTGCGCTCTTGTCCGTCGCGTGCAGCCAGCGGCCCCATGTCACGATAGATGAAGCAGGCCACGAAGAAGGCATAGACAGAGGACACAGCCGCCGCTTCAGTCGGCGTGAAGAACGCGCCAGTCACGCCCGGAATGCCGTAGATCCCTACCATGATGATCACGATCAGCAACAGACCCCAAGACGCATCACGGAAGCTCGCGCCGATCTCGCCCCAGCCTTTCCACTCACCTTTTGGCATGTTCTTAATACGCGCCATCACATAGATCGCGATCATCAACATTAGGCCCGCAAGGATCCCAGGAATAACGCCTGCGAGGAACATCCGGCCCACGGAAACCTCAACAGCCGCTGCGTAAACCACCATCACGATAGACGGGGGAATAAGAATGCCCAAAGTACCTGCATTGCAGATCACGCCTGCTGCAAATTCTTTGGTGTACCCCGCCTGTCGCATAGCAGCAATGACGATAGTACCGATAGCGACGACGGTTGCAGGGGATGAACCCGAAAGGGCTGCAAACATCATGCAGGCAAATACGCCCGCAATCGCCAAGCCTCCGCGCAGATGTCCCACGCAGGCAATCGAAAAGCGAATGATGCGTTGGGCAACACCGCCAGTCGACATGAACGACGACGCCAAAATAAAGAATGGGATCGCCAGAAGAGTGAAGTGACCTACGAATGCCTGCATCAGCGTCTGTGCAATAGAGGCCAGGGAGGTGTCACTAAAGATAAGCAGAAACAGGATTGAGGACATGCCAAGCGATACAGCGATAGGGACGCCGATCAGCAAAAAGCCAATGACCAGTAGGAATAGAAATAGGACTGACATGGTCAATTAGTCTCCGATTTTTTCGCGTGCTTCGTCGATTTCGTCTTCGACTTCGTGGCTTGCGACGATGCGATCTGTTTCGCCTTTCCAGATGGCGATGCCAGCTTGGATGAAGCGGAAGAGCAGAAGGGCAGAGGAAATAGGCAAAACCACATAAGGAATAAGGCGTGGCATTTTGTTATAGGCTTCGCCTTCGTTAAAGACGTCTTCCATCCACTTCAGGATCGTTGGATGTGGGATGTCATCAAGCTCGTACCAGCCTTTGGCGAGGAACTTGTCTTCAAAGCCCAGTGGGAACCAACGGCCTTCTGTTTTCGGAAGGTTTGCGAAGTTTGCCCAATAGTCCCAGCTGCCTTTCAACAGAAGGAAAGCAAAGGCAATACAGACGCTTATGGCAATCAGACCGGTCATGCGACGCGCGCTCTCGGACATGCCGTTGATCATGACGTCAACGCCCAAATGCGCGCCTTTCTTGACCGCATAGGATGCGCCTAGCAGGACCAGCCAGCCGAACAGGAAAACCGTCGCCTCAAGCCCCCAGAGAATGTTTGAATTGAACCCTTTGCGTGCAACAACATTGGCAAATGTCAGCAATGTCATGGCACCCAGCAGAGCAGCGATGAGGTTTTCTTCGAGCTTGTCGACGAACCCGGAAGAAGGTTTCGACTGCATGTCCCAGCTCCTTTTCAGTGTGGCCTGTCTTGCGATCAGGCATAAAAAAAGAGCCCACCCAAAGGATGGGCTCTTTCAACGTTACATCAAATTACATGCTCGCGTTAATCGCTTGCGCTGCATCGATGTTTTCTTGGCCTACGTCATCTTTGAACTGTGCCCAGACAGGTTTCATAACTTCAACCCATGCCTGACGCTGTTCAGGTGTCAGCTGACGCACAACGCCGCCTGCTGCGATGACAGCTGCTTTGGCTTCTTCGTTCACGGCAGTGGATTCTGCGTTCCGGGTCGCGGTCACTTCGTCCAGGATGGTCATGAACTGGTCACGAACGTCCGCATCCAGACCGTCGAGCCATTCTGTGGAGGTCACAACCAGATAGTCGATGATACCGTGGTTGGTCTCGGTGGTGCCGTCCTGAACTTCGAAGAACTTCTTGCCGAAGATGTTGGACCAGGTGTTTTCCTGACCGTCCACAACGCCCTGTTGCAGCGCGCCGTAGACTTCGGAGAATGCCATTTTCTGTGGGGAGCCACCGATGGCTTCCATCTGAGCAACCAGAACGTCAGAGGACTGAACGCGGAAGCGCAGGCCGTTTGCGTCAGATGGCTCGATCAGAGGCACGTTTGCTGACATCTGCTTCATGCCGTTGTGCCAGAACGCCAGGCCTTGCAAGCCGCGGCGCTGCATGGAGTCTTTCATTGCCTGACCCGCGTCAGACGCTTGGAACGCGTCAACCGCGTCTACGTTTGCGAACATGAACGGCAGGTCAAACAGACGGAACTGCTTGGTGAAGGCTTCGAACTTGGACAGCGAAGGGGCCGCCAGTTGAACATCGCCCTGAAGCAGCGCTTCGAGAACTTTGTTGTCATCGTAAAGGGTAGAGTTCGGGAAGACTTCCATACAAGCCTTGCCGTTCATCTCTTCGTTCACGCGCGCTTCCAGCAGGGATGCCGCGATGCCCTTAGGGTGTTTGTCGGTGTTGGTGACGTGGCTGAATTTGATAACCACTTCGCCTGGATCACATGCGCCGGACGCGGATGCTGTGGTTGCGCCAAACGCGATGGTGGCCGCAACGGCTGCGGTGATGAATTTCATAGTGTTTCCTCCCAAGTGTTAAACACTGTTAGCAGACAGGAAGTCTGTCCCAGCCTTAATGAAAAGCAGGCAGGTTGAGCGAACAAGAGAAACTCTAAATTTTTTGTGAACTTCGGAAAAAATTAAAGAAAACAAAGGGTAGGGCGTGGTTTTCGCGTGGTCACTCTTATCCGTATTTCTACTGTGTGCGGATTTTCGCACATGGTGTTTTGGGGGCTGTGCGAAAATCCGCACAAATCCGTTAGCGGTAAAGCTCTGCGCGAATCTCGTGGCGCGTCAGCTTGTCATAAAACGTCTTGCGCGGCAGCTTCAGCGCCTTGGCGGCTTCGGTCGCATTCCCACGGAAACGCTTGAGCGCATCTGTCAGTAAAGACCGCTCAACACGCGCCAGTTGTTCTGCCAGTCCTAGGTCCTCTCCGCTCTCGCCATCCGAGACCCCAAGTGTGAACCGCATCGCCGCATTCATCAGCGCCCGCGCATTTCCAGGCCAGTCTTGGGCCATCAACGTGCTGATCGTTTCGGGCGTGACCTCGGGGGCAGGGGTGCCGGCCTGCTCAGCGGCGATATTCACATAGTGGCGGAACAGGTCGGGAATGTCCTCTGGGCGTTCCTTCAGCGACGGCACCCGCAAGGTCATCACGTTCAGGCGATAGAACAGGTCGCTGTTAAAATTCCCACCCTCATGGAAGAACTCGGGGCTCTCGTAAGTGCCGCCAATTATGATCGGAGCATTTGGCGCGTCCAAAGCGTCGTTTAGGGCAAACTGCACGTCTTGGCGCAGGGTTGATATCTCATCCAGAAACAACGTGCCGCCTTCTGCGGATTTCAGCGCCTCTGACAAAGTCTCAGGCGTCAGCCCCGCCGCCGTGCGTTTCTCAAACGCCGCAGAGGAGGCTTCTGACAACAAATGCACCACTTCGGCCACCTTGAAATTCCCCGACCCCGGCGCGCCAAAGATCATAGCGTTAGTCCCAGCCTTGGCCGTCTTGCGCGCCTGCGCCCTCAGACCTTCGGCCAAGTCCGACGTGCCAAACAACAGCCGAGAGGCGGCGTCGCCCTGCTCCAGTTTTTGCTTAAGAACGCGGTTCTCCATCACCATTTGGCGCGACCTCAGGGCGTTTTCAACCACCGAAAGAAAGTCCTGCGTTTCACACGGCTTCTCAAGGAAATTGAAGGCCCCGGCCTGCAGCCCTCGGACAGCCATTGGGATGTCACCTTCGCCGGTTAACAGCACCACAGGAAGATCGGCGTCTACGCCACGCGCAAAGGCCAATAGGTCAAAGCCATCCTTGCCTGGCATCCGAATATCGCTGACGATCACGCCTCCAAAGTCGGGTGTGATATGGTCTTTGGCCTCGATGTAACTGGCTGCGAGCGTGACGTCATAGCCATCTAGCATGAGCGTCTGCCCCAATGCATCCCGCACCGCGCGGTCATCATCCACCAAAAGCACCGATTTGCTCATGCCGCCCCCTCACTTGCCGCCAGTTCCACCGTAAAGACCGCGCCGCCTTCGGGGCGGTTCCTGCCATCGATCGCACCGCCAAAGCTCTGAACCAAACCATAGGAAATGGAAAGCCCAAGCCCCATGCCTTCGGATTGTCCCACTTCTTTCGTGGTGTAAAACGGATCAAAGATCTTATCCGCATCGTCCAGCCCAGGGCCCGTGTCACTGACCGAGACATGCACAGCGGAGCCGTCCCGCATCACATTGATATCAAGCTGCTTTTTGTCGCTTTGCAACATCGCATCAGCGGCATTGGACACGAGGTTCATAAAGACCTGCTGCAGCCGCACCTCGCCGCCGCGCACCCAGACATCTTTGGGCGGACCACTTCGGTTCACCACAACATTCTCGGTATTCAGCCGAGGCTCAGACAGCTCCATAACAGCGTCCAGAACGCTATTGATGTTCACATCTGTGACCGGTTCGCTCTCTTGTCTTGCAAAGGCGCGCAGGTTCTTAATAATCCGACCCATACGATGGCTTAGCGCGCTGATGCGAGAGAAATTCTCGGCCGCCTGCGTCGGGTTCTTCCGCTCCAAAAATAACGATCCATTGTCCGCAAAGGACCGGATCGCCATCAGTGGCTGATTGAGCTCATGACTGATCCCCGCCGACATCTGCCCAAGCGCGGTTAGCTTGCCTGCCTGAATCAAATCCGCCTGTGCCTTGCGCAAAGCTTCCTCGGCCTCTTGCCGCTCTGCAATCTCGTGCCGCAAGTTCACGTTTACGGCAGTCAACTGCGCCGTCCGCGCTGTTACGCGCTGTTCCAGCAACTGGTTGTCCCGCGCCAACACCCGCCGCCGCTCCCGCGCGAGGTAGAGAAACGCGCCAAAGGTGATACAGACCGCCGCCGCGACCAATGCCTGCAGTGACGCCAGCCGCTCTGCCGGGGCTGTCGAAATCAAAGTATGCCCCGTCATCCCAACAACCGGACGCGGCAATTCCATATAAAGCGCGCGGTTCGGCAGATACCGTGCATCCGGCAGCGTCCAAACGGTGTTCGTCCCGGCTGCACGCACGCGCGTCGGTGCAAAAACACCTTCTGTCGGCTCGATGGAAAACCCCTCAAATAGAACTTCGGAGCGGTTCGTGACAAAGACCCGCGCGGCCTCGTCTGTGAACAAAACCACCTGCGGGGCAGAGCGCCAGTCGGACTCTTCGATGGTCTCCATATCAACCTGCACCATCACAGCGCCCGCAGGTTTACCGTCCACCCGCACAGGTGCCATGAACGAGAAAATCCGCCGGTCTGCCTCGTCGACAAAATGCTCAAACCCCATGGCACCGGTCATGGCACGCTCGAAATGGTCGCGGTCGCTCCAGTCTTGCCCCGAGGTGCTGTCGGCAGACGCCAGAACCAACCGCCCATCGGCATCCAAAAGCCCGACTTCCAAGGCCCCCGTACTGTCCGCAGAGCGTGTAAACAGCGGCAGGATATCCTCGGGTGGGATCTCTCCGCTGGTCACTGCAATGGCTTCGGGGTGGTGCGCAATCAGGTCAGCCAACTGGCGAAACCGTTCCAACTGCCCCACCAAACGATCCGAGGCCGATTGCAAATAAACCCGCCCTTGATCCGCCACACCGGTCAGCGCCGTGCGGTAGCCGATATTCCAGATCGCGCCGGAAAAAATCGCCACTGCGAGCAAAAATAATATGATTGTCAGGCTTCTACGCACGGCTCTCCCCTATGCGCGCCACATTAGGGGCAAGCGCAATCCGGGCACAAGGCCCCTTGTCTTTGCCACTGCGATGGCCATGATTGCCCACAAGAAGGAGGCACCAATGGCCCTTGATACAATCGAATCTGTGATATCTGAACTCAAATCTCTTCTCGGTGAGCGCCTGTCCACGGGCAGCTCTGTGCGTAACCTGCACAGCCATGACCAGGCCTATGCAACGCCTGCTCAGCCGGACGCAGTGGCCTTTCCGGAAACCACCGAAGAGGTCTCACAGATCGTGAAAATCTGTGCGCGCTACAAGTGCCCTGTGGTGCCTTATGGGGTCGGAACCTCTCTGGAGGGGCAGGTGATACCAATCCAAGGCGGCATCTCGATTGACACCAGCCGCATGAACAAGATTCTCGCGGTGAATCCCGAGGATCTGGACGCCGTGGTGCAACCCGGCGTCACGCGCAAGCAACTCAACACCGAATTGCGCGCAACCGGCCTCATGTTCACCGTTGATCCCGGAGCCGATGCCACCCTCGGCGGCATGGCGGCGACGCGTGCATCCGGCACGAATACCGTGCGCTACGGCACAATGCGCGAGAACACTTTGGCGCTAGAGGTCGTTCTGGCGGACGGCACGATCATCGAAACCGGCACCCGCGCGCGGAAATCTTCGGCTGGCTATGATTTGACCAAGCTGATGGTCGGCTCGGAAGGCACCCTTGGGATCATCACCAAACTGACCGTCCGGCTTTATGGGCAACCCGAGGCGATCTCGGCCGCGACCTGCGCCTTTCCTTCGGTCGATGATGCGGTGAATTCGGTGATCCTCGCCATCCAATCCGGTCTGCCCATGGCACGGATTGAGCTTTTGGACGAGGTTCAGATGAAGGGGATGAACATCTATAACCCCGATCTGAGTTTCCCTGAAAAACCTCATCTTTTCCTTGAGTTCCACGGATCAGACGCCGGCGTCGCCGAGCAGGTCGAAGCCTTCGGCGACATCGCGTCAGAATTCGGCGGAGAGGCCTTTCAATGGGCCACCAAGACGGAGGATCGCAACCGCCTCTGGGAAGCCCGCCACAATGCCTATTACGCCGCCATCAGCCTGCGCCAGGGCGCGCGCCCCGTGGTGACCGATGCCTGCGTGCCGATTTCCGCGCTGGCCGAAGCGATCAACCGCACCAAAGCCGAGATCGCAGAGGCTGGCCTTCTGGCCCCGGTCGTCGGCCACGTTGGGGATGGCAATTTCCACCTTTCAATCCTGATTGATCCCGAAGATCCAGAGGAGTTCGCAAAGGCAAAATCGCTGGCCTCGTCGTTGAACAAAATGGCGCTGGAACTCGAAGGAACCGTGACTGGTGAGCACGGGGTCGGCACCGGAAAAATGCCCTATCTGATCGAGGAACATGGCGCGGCGTTGAATGTCATGGCGACGATCAAGAAGGCGCTTGATCCAGACAACATCATGAACCCTGGAAAGATGGTTCAGATCAACTGAAGAAAGGCCCGCAGTGCGCGGGCCTTTCTTTTTATTACAAGGGTTTAAAAGTCGAACTTGATCCCCTGAGCCAAGGGCAGCTCGCGGGAATAGTTCACCGTATTGGTCTGACGCCGCATATAAGCTTTCCACGCGTCAGACCCACTTTCACGTCCACCACCGGTGTCTTTTTCCCCACCGAAAGCACCGCCGATTTCCGCACCCGAAGGCCCGATATTCACGTTGGCAATCCCGCAATCAGACCCCGCCGCAGACAGGAACAATTCCGTCTCGCGCACGTCGGTTGAGAAGATACAGGAACTCAGACCTTGCGGGACCTCGTTCTGCATATCAATTGCCTGTTCCAGCGTCTTGTATTTCACCACATAGAGGATCGGCGCAAAGGTCTCGTGATGCATGATTTCGCTCTGGCTCGGCATCTCGACAATCGCCGGATTGGCATAGGCCGCGGCCCCATGGCTGCCTGTCAGCGCCTGTCCGCCGCCATGCACCGTGCCACCTTCAGACTTCGCCTTCTCAAGTGCCGCATCCATTGCACGCAGCGCTTGATCATCGATCAGAGGCCCCACAAGCGTGCCCTCCGCCAGAGGATCGCCGATCGGCAGGCCCTCATAAGCTTTGATCAGACGTGGGACCAAAGCGTCATAGACGTCCTCATGCACAATTAAACGGCGCAATGTGGTGCACCGCTGACCCGCAGTACCAACGGCCGAGAACACAATCGCCCTTAGCGCCATTTCCAGATCCGCCGAAGGGGCCACGATCATGGCGTTGTTGCCGCCCAACTCAAGGATGGTTTTTCCCAAACGCTTGGACATATCCGCCGCCACGGCGCGGCCCATGGGCACAGACCCCGTCGCCGAAATGATCGCGACCTTCTTATGGGCGGTCATCGCCTCACCCAGCTCCCGTTCGCCGACCAGAACTTGCGTCAGCCCGTCAGGCGCATCATCTCCAAATTGCGCAGAGACCCGCTCGCAGATTTTCTGCACCGCCAGCGCTGTCAGCGGTGTTTTCTCCGAAGGTTTCCAGATCACCGGATCCCCGCACACCAGCGCCAAGGCCGCGTTCCAGCACCATGGCGCAACAGGGAAGTTAAACGCCGTGATCACGCCGCAGACCCCCATCGGATGCCAGGTCTCGCGCATGGAATGCCCCGGGCGTTCCGACGCGATCGTCAAGCCATAAAGCTGGCGCGACAAGCCCACTGCAAAGTCACAAATGTCAATCATTTCCTGTACTTCGCCGAGGCCTTCCTGCAGGATCTTCCCGCACTCCAGCGTCACCAAAGCACCCAGATTGTCCTTCTCGCGCCGCAGCTCTTCGCCCAGCAGACGCACATATTCGCCACGCCGAGGGGCAGGGACCCTGCGCCATTTCAAGAAGGCGTCATGCGCTTTGTCGATCATCGCATTGGCCTCAGCCACGGAATGCTCAGACAGCTTGGCAATCTCGGACCCATCCACTGGGGTTGCGACGGACAATGTGCCACCACCAAGTTCTGCCTCGCCAAAACCAGAGGCCTTCAGGATTTCCATATGAGACATGTTTTTCTCCTTCTAGATGACCAGCGCGCGCTGGCTCTCCATTCCCATGGACACAAGCAGAGGGCCTGCGTCCTGTTTCTCTTTGAAATCGGTTTTGTTGCGCATGCCCTGCCAATCCACTTGGATCAGAGATTGCGCGATCGCGCCGCCCAGCGTGGTGCCAGGCCCGGTCACGATGAAGATATCCGGCGCGAATTCACGCGCGGCCGTGGTGATCGCGGCGGTAAAATCATAGGTTTCGGTGACTTGATGCCCCAGGGTGTAGTCCCACAAGGCACTCGGGTCGCTCGCGCCGGGCCACCAGATATGTCCGCGCCCATCAATCATCGGCAGATCCGGCTGCCCAAAAAGCGCAGCGTGCAGGGCAGCCCGTCCACGCTCGGCAACCGGCGCCTGCAACATAGAATGAAACCCCGCGTGGTTGCTCAACCGCATCGGAAACCGCTCCTGCGCGGGTTCGACTGCCTGCTCAAAAGCGCTCAAACCTTGTTCATTCCCAGCCAGCACCAACATGCCGCCCAAATCAATTGAAACGCTCAGAACGTGATCCGCGCGCGCATCAATCTCTGCGATCAAATCCTGAAGAGTTTGACGCAATGCAGGCAGGGGCACCCAGTTTTCATTCACCCAAGGATAGATCAACTGCCCACCAATCATCGCCTCTTGCATGAAGCTACCCATCGTATTGGCGATCCTGAACCCGTTCTCAGGCGTCACGGCCCCCGCACAGGCCAGCGCGGAATACCAGCCCATCGAATTGCCCGTAACTGCGATGACCTCGATGTCGCCGTTAATCGAGGCAAAATCCCCATAGGTCGCGGCATAGATCAGGCCCGAGGCATTGTCGCCCCGCGTATGTTTGGACAGGACAAAGCGATCCGCACCGTCCAAAGCCCGCAGGCTGTCTTGCCCCAAACCCGCGCGTTGCGCATCAAAGGCGTCCAAAAGATCCGCGTAGGGGAAGTTGCGTGCCAAATACCCCAGCTCCGTTGCATTGTAGGTCCCGCGTCCGGGGCAAATCACAACAGCGGTCGTCATCGCGCGCCCTCCACCAACGCGAGAGCCGCCGCCACAATGCTCTCAGCCGAAGGCATCGTGGCCGCATAGGCTGGGCCCGTCGCAATAAAGCTGTCCTCTGATGTTTCCCGCGCCAGCCGCGCAACGCCTATCTCATGAAAATGCGCCATCAATGCCTCGGCCACACCGCCGGAATGGCGGGTTTCATCGACGATCAACACGGTCTCACAGCCCACAACCGCCGCAGTTAGCGCCTCTTTCGGCAGGGGAGATATCCAGCGCAGGTCGATAATCCGCGTTTTGATCCCCTTGGCGTCAAGGGATTTGCGCGCTTGGTGGCTAAGGTAGGTGCCATTGCCGAAGGTCACGATGGCCAGATCTGTGCCATCGCCATCCACGCCCACTTCGCCAAGTGCGATGGTCTCATCCGGTGCAGGGTAGGTCTGCATCCAGCCCCCGTCTTTGTCCTTGTGCAGATCCCGCATCGGATAGAGCGCAATCGGTTCAAGGAAGGCCACAACCCGCTGTTCCTTGCGCGCCAGCCGCACGCATTCCCGCAGCATTTTCGCGGCATCCGCGCCATTGGACGGGATCGCCAGGACCACCCCTGGAATGTCGCGCAGAACCGCGATTGAGTTGTCATTGTGGAAATGCCCGCCAAAACCCTTTTGATAGCCAAGCCCCGCGATCCGAAGCACCATCGGGTTGGTGAATTGCCCTTTGGAAAAGAAGGACAGTGTCGCAGCTTCTCCGCGGATCTGGTCCTCGGCGTTGTGCAGATAGGCTAGAAACTGGATTTCTGGCATCGGCGTAAAGCCGTTTTGCCCCATGCCAATCGCCAGCCCAAGGATGCTCTGCTCATCCAGTAGCGTGTCGATCATCCGGTCCGCCCCAAACCGCTGTTGCAGTTTTTGCGTCACGCCATAGACGCCGCCTTTCAGGCCAACATCCTCGCCCATCATGACGATATCTGGATGGGTCAGCATCAGATCTGTCATCGCCCAGTTGATGAGCTTGGACATGATCTGCGGCTCGCCCATGGTGCGCAGGTCAGAGCCAAAAGCCTCAGCTCGCGCGGCCTCTGAAGGGCCGTTGGTCGGCGCGCAGTGGCGTTTGGGCGGGATCAGCGAGGCCATCACGTCGCTTGCGGTTTTCAAATGCGGGCGGGTGACGACTTCGCCCGCAATCCGGGCCACGCGTTTGCGGGTGTCTTGATAGATCTTAAGGCAGTCGCTCGGCGCGGCCGCTTCTCGCTCTTTGAGCAACCGCACCGTATGCAACAAGGGATCATTGGCTTCCTGCGCTTCGACCTCGGCTTTGGGCAGGTAAGAGGTCGCGACATCGGCACCGGCGTGGCCGTAAAGGCGGACGGTTTTGACATGCAACAGCGCAGGTTTGCGTCGTGAGCGGACATAGTCGGCGGCTTGTTGCGCGACGCGGTAGGTCTCAAAGATATCCAGCCCATTGCAATGGAAATACGTGATCCCCGGGCGGTTCTGAAAATTGGCCGCAATCCAACCCGTAGGCGTTTTGGTCGAAATCCCGATCCCATTGTCTTCACAGCAAAACAGCAGAGGCATCGGCACCGACTGATAGGCCGCCCAGCCCGCCGCATTGAACGCGCCTTGTGCTGTGGAATGGTTTGCAGAGGCATCGCCAAAGCTACAGTAGACAATTGAATCTTCAGGGAATTCCATATGTTCGGGCTTGAGGCGCTTTGCCGCCCCAATCGCATAGGCTGCGCCAACTGCCTTGGGCAGATGACTGGCAATCGTCGAGGTCTGTGGCGGGATATTCAGCGCCTTGGATCCCAGAACCTTGTGCCGCCCCCCAGAGATCGGATCCTCAGACGAGCAGGCAAAGGACAAGAGCATATCCCATGCAGGATTTTGCCCCGGCACCTGCATGGACCGCGCGATCTGGAAGGCTGCGTCGCGATAATGCAGAAAGGCCGTATCCGTGGGACGCAAGGCCCAGGCAATGGCCGCCAGACCTTCGTGGCCGGAAGACCCAATTGTGTAAAACCCCTGCCGCTTGCTTTGCATCGCGCGGCTCTGCAGATCCAGCGCTCGGCTCAGGCATTGCGCATGAAACAGCCCGACCGCATCCGCATTCCCAAGCGGCCCTGCAGCAGGCAATCCGCCCGGCATATCGCCTGCTGCCACGCGCCTCAGGAAGTTCTCTTCGACAATCGCCGCGCGATCCATCATGGACCTCTAGAAGAACGCCTGAAGGCCAGTCTGCGCGCGGCCAAGGATCAACGCATGCACATCGTGAGTGCCCTCATAGGTGTTCACAGTCTCGAGGTTGGCCGCATGGCGGATCACATGGAATTCCTGGCTGATCCCATTGCCGCCATGCATGTCCCGCGCGTGCCGCGCGATGTCCAGCGCTTTACCGCAGTTGTTGCGTTTGATCAGGCTGATCATCTCAGGTGCCGCTTTGCCTTGATCCATCAAGCGCCCCACGCGCAACGCCGCCTGCAGGCCCAGAGTGATCTCGGTCTGCATATCCGCGAGCTTTTTCTGAAACAGCTGTGTCTGCGCCAAAGGCCTACCGAATTGCTTGCGATCCAGCCCGTAAGAGCGCGCCCGATGCCAGCAATCCTCAGCCGCCCCCATCGAGCCCCAACCGATCCCGTATCGCGCGCGGTTCAAACATCCAAACGGGCCCTTAAGCCCTTGAACACCCGGCAAAAGCGCGTCCTCGCCAACCTCGACATCTTCCATGACGATCTCGCCCGTGACCGACGCGCGCAGCGAGAGTTTTCCCTCGATTTTCGGCGCAGACAGCCCCTTCATGCCCTTTTCCAGCACGAAGCCGCGGATCTTGCCATCATGGGCGTCAGACTTCGCCCAAACCACGAAAACATCCGCAATCGGGCTGTTGGAAATCCACATCTTGGAGCCGTTCAGCACATAGCCGCCATCGACCTTGGTCGCGCGGGTCTTCATGCCGGCAGGGTCTGATCCCGCATCCGGTTCCGTCAGGCCAAAACAGCCAATCCATTCACCCAAAGCGAGTTTCGGGAGGTACTTCTGGCGCTGGGCATCAGATCCATAAGCATCAATCGGATACATCACCAAAGAGCTCTGCACCGACATCATAGACCGGTACCCGCTGTCCACCCGCTCGACCTCGCGTGCGATCAAGCCGTAGGTCACATAATTCGCGCCCAAGCCCCCCAGATCTTCGGAAATCGTTGCCCCCAAAAGCCCAGCCGCGCCCATTTCGGCGAATATCTCGGGCTCGACCCGTTCCTCGGCATAGGCCGCTGTCACACGCGGCAAAAGTTTTTCCTGCGCGAACACATGGGCTGCCTCTGACAGCATCCGCTCGTCTTCATCCAGCTGATCTTTCAGCAGAAACGGATCCTCCCAATCAAAACTTGCAAGGTCGGGACCGAAACCAGGTTGATCAGAATGCGCCACGCCTATCTCCCTTATGGCTGAACATCTTGCGCCCTTTCAGGCGCGTCACGGGGATCTTACGTGCGCCTTTTATGCATAAAAATACTGGTATTTTGCATAAATGCGTGAGTATTACTCATGAATGAAACCCGATAACTTGCCATCTACCTCCGTCCTGCGCTGCTTTGAGGCGGCGGCAAAGCACCAAAGCTACACCGTCGCGGCCGAAGAGCTGCAGGTGACACAAGGCGCGATCAGCCGTCAGATCAAAGAGCTTGAGGCCCTGATGGGCGTGACGCTCTTTCGCCGCGAAGGGCGCGGGATTGCCCTGACGGACGCGGGTCGCAGTTTTGCAGATCGCCTGTCGCCGGATCTGGAACGCCTCAGGCAGTCGATAACACTGGCCCGCGCGGCTGGGCAGGGGGGCAAGATCCTGTCCATCGCTGTGCTACCCACCTTCGCGACCCGTTGGCTGGTGCCGCGTCTTCCGAGTTTCCAAAAGCAATACCCGGATGTGCAGCTCACTTTCTACAGCCGCGCCGAACCCTTTGATCTGGCCGCCGAAGGCATTGATCTGGCAATTCAGTTTGGCCGCGAGGAATGGGGTGGCATCACGCTTGCCGAACTCTGCCCAGAGGATCTCGCCGTCGTCGCCGCGCCTGATCTGGTCGCGCGGTTTCAGGTGACGTCTCCCAAAGACATCATGCGCCTACCCCGCCTGCACCTTCTCAGCCGCAAGAGCGCCTGGCCTCAGTACGTCGCGGATCTGGGGCTCACGCGGGATGATATCATGCAGGGGACGCTCTTTGATCAGTTCTCAACTATGATTGCCGCCGCAATCGAAGGCATGGGCGCGGCAATTGTGCCCAGCTACCTGATTGAAACCGAACTCACCGGCGGCGCGCTGAAAGTTTTGGGGCGGCCCAAATCGCAAGGGCAATCCTATTTTGTGGCAACGCGCGCCGGCGAGGTGAATCTGATGGCCGAGGCCTTCAAGACCTGGATTCGCCGCGAAGCCCGTGCGTCGTTCAAACAGCGCAGCACTGCAAGCTAAGAGCTTGGCAAATATCGCTTAATTCTTGGGGGTGTTTCTGGAGCGGGTAGCGGGAATCGAACCCGCACCTTAAGCTTGGAAGGCTCTTATGATACCATTTCACCATACCCGCTCAGTAGGATGACGAAGTATTTTATCCGCAAATTGAGGTCAACACCTATTCGCCAGAAATCTGGGTCTTTGCCATGCAAGAGTAAGTTTGGTCAGATATCCCTCGGTTTTTCTATGCGCTCTGGGTGTAGTTTGAACGCTGCGCTTTAGTGGCTTGCGCTAAGGCGCCAACCTGTCCTTTAGCCAGTTTTCAAACAGCACCGCGCTGGCATTGCGCGGCTCCGTTGTGACCGGCGTCAACAAATACATGGCTTCGTCCGGCAGCACGCTCAGATGCGACAAGGCGACGAGCCTACCGCTCGTATGTACCCGCGCCGCGAGCTTTTCTTGCATAAGAGTAACGCGATTGCTGGTCAGGGTTATCTCTGAGGCCCCCATGGAGGAATCCACGCCGATATCCGTGGTTTTGGTTGGGCGATCCACATCGTAGTGGGCAAAAAACTTGGACCATTGATCCTCGGGTCCCATAACATGCACCAACGCATGCTGGGCAATGGCTTGCGGCGTCGCAGGGGACCCCAGTTCTTTCGCCGTCTCAGCAGAGCAGACTGGCACCAACGCATCATGAAACAAGGGCCGCGCCTCATAGCCCGGCCAATGACCGCGTCCAAGGCGCAGTTCGATATCTGTGCCTCCGACCGCAAGGCGATCGACCCATATGGAACTGGACAGATTGACCCGGATGCCAGGAAATTCCTGCGTGAAGTCCGTGACCAAAGGCCCAAGCCACAGCGCCGTATAGCTGACCGGAGCCCGCAGATGCAGTGTCTTGCCGCCGCGATGGCCAAAGACGCCGGATGTGGCGCTGAGAATATCCTCAAACGCCCGCCGCACCGATGGCAAATAGGCCTTAGCCGCCTCGGTTAGACGCAACCCACGGGGTAGGCGTTCAAACAGCGGATAGCCCAAATGATGCTCAAGCCCACGGACCCGATGGCTGACCGCCGATTGCGAGAGGTTCAGCTCTTGCGCAGCGGCGGCGAAATTCTCATGGCGGGCCGCGGCCTCAAAGGCCTGAAGGGCGGGAAGAGGGGGCAGTTTATTGGGCATTGGGCGTGTGCGCTCTGACAGAGCCTCCAATTTTTGGGGGTCTTTTGGGTGAAAGATTACGTTTGATTAGCTGCGGAGGCAATGCCACGCTTTAGCGAAGACAGAGCGCCACACCAAAGCCCGCGCAAGGAGATCGACATGTCCGAACCTTCAGCCCTGACGCCCGCCCAAATCGCCGCTTTCGAAGAAGATGGGTTTCTCGCCATCGACAGCCTTGTGCCGCCCGAGGACCTTGTCGCGATTGAAGCGGAATATGAAGCGCTGCTGGATCGACTGGCATCGGCGCTGTTTCAAAAAGGCAAGATCAGCAAGACCTATGAGGACCTTGATTTTGGGGCGCGATACGCCGCGATGATTGCGGAATATCCCGACCTGACCAACTATTTGAACATATCATTGCCCTTGCTCAACGAAGGCATTGATCCGGAAACCTTCCATGTTCACGCGGGCCCTGCAGTCTTTGATTTGATGCGCCATCCCAAGGTGCTCGATGTGGTTGAGGCTCTGATTGGCCCCGAGATTTACGCAAGCCCGGTGCAGCAAATGCGGATGAAGCCGCCGGCCCAAGGGTTACACGATGCTGTGGCTGGGCATTCCAACGTCGGCGCAACCACTTGGCATCAGGACATCGTCGCCTTGTTTGAAGAGGCCGATGACACGCACCAGATCACCGTCTGGTTGGCGATCACAGAGGCGACGATTGAAAACGGCTGCCTCACGTCTATTCCGGCGTCGCATCGTGAGGGGCCGAAAGTGCATTGTTCCAATGCGGCCATCGCGCGTGAACCGCAGGTGCCTGACAAAGTCATGGGCGGACGTGAGGGCACGCCTTTACCTGTGAAAAAGGGTGGAGCGGTTCTGTTTCACAAGATGAACGTACATCGCGCCTTGCCCAACCTGTCGGACGGCCTGCGCTGGAGCATGGATCTGCGCTATCACCCTACGGGTCAGGCCAGCGGACGTCCGGCTTTTCCGGGGTTTGTCGCGCGCAGTGCCGAGCGTCCTGATCAGGTGCTAAACGATCCCGCGGCATGGGCTGCCTCCTGGGAGGCCGCACGGCACAGGATCCTGTCAGGTCAGCACAAGGGTCGCTTGTTTGAGGACACACGCTGGAACGACGCGGCGGTCTGTTGAGCCGCCGCGCTTTATTCATTTGCCCTGCGGCACGACCTCATAGCCTGGCTCTTCGGGTTCATCGTCCGTCATCTCCGGGGGAAAGCCCGGCGCGCGGATGTCCAGTCCCGTGGCCTCTTCAAGCCGTTTGATGATGTTGGGCGAGAGCTCGCGTTCCCCATAGCGCGCGATGCCGTCGTCAAAGATACTGATCAGCATCGGCGAAATTTCCAAGGGCACATTTGCACGATCCGCGACCTCTTGAAAGAGGCCTACGTCCTTTTTGACAAGGTCCATGGTAAAGGAAATATCGCGCGAGCCGTTCAGGATGACCTGACTTTCGGTTTCATGCACAAAAGAGGTGCCTGAGCTGATTTTGATCGCCTCATAGGCGGTGTTTAAGTCCATTCCCGCTGCCTTCGCGGTCACCAAAGCCTCGCAACAGGTCACAAGGTTCGCCGTCGCCAGATAGTTGGTCACGACCTTGAGGATCGAGGCAGAGCCAAGCTCGCCCGTATGCAAAATCCGCCGGCCCATGGTCTTTAGAAAGGGCAGGATCCGTTCGAATGTCGCGCGATCACAGCCTGCAAAGATTGCGATATTGCCGGTGTCCGCGCGGTGGCATCCGCCAGAGACCGGACAATCCACCGCCGCGCCCCCGCGTTCGATCACCTTGGCGCCCAGTCGTTTGACTTCGGCCTCATCGGTCGTGGACATCTCCATCCAGATCTTGCCCTCGGTGACTTCGGGCAGCATCTCGTCCATGACGGCCGCCGAGGCTGCGGGCGAGGGTAGGCAGGTGATCACCGCATCACAATCGGCCATAAGCTGCGCAGGCCCTTCGGCCCTTTTGGCACCCTTTGCCACAAAGGCATCAACCAATTCCGCGTTCAGGTCATGAACCGTCAGATCGACCCCATTGCGCAACAAAGACCCCGATAGCTTTCCCCCGACATTGCCGAGGCCAATAAACCCAACTTTCAATTTCGCACTCCCTTGTCTGGCTCACGCGCGTGACTCAATTTTATTTTGCGTCAGCGTTGCACAGGGACGGGTCTTAAAGAAATGCATTTTGCATGTGCTAAGGCCCAAGATAATTGGCCGATCGATGAGGCTACAAAAAACGCCCCCTTGGCGAGACCAAGAGGGCGCGGAAATTTTGTGTTTCGGAAGCCTTAAACGCTCAGTGTTTTCAAGACTTTGGACTTTGGAACTGATCCTTTGGCGGCGTCCAGAATAATCTCGCCGCGCCGCATCGAGTAAAAATGATCAGCAAGCCCATAGGCGAACTCGAAATATTGTTCCACCAGAACAATCGCCATTTCGCCTTGGTCTTTGAGGTAGGAAACCACCCGGCCGATCTGTTGGATGATGTTGGGCTGAATGCCCTCTGTGGGTTCATCCAACAAAAGGAGCTTGGGCCGGGTGATCAGCGCGCGCGCAATCGCGAGCTGCTGTTGCTGGCCGCCGGAGAGGTCTCCGCCACGACGGTGTTGCATCTCTTTCAGCACGGGAAAGAGTTCGAACATCTGCTCGGGCAGGCTGTGTTCGGATTTATCGAGACAGGCAAAGCCGATCTCCATGTTTTCCCGCACGGTCAAAAGCGGAAAGATATCGCGGCCCTGAGGCACATAGCCCACGCCACGTCGCGCCAGCACATGCGCGGGTGCGCGACCTTGGTCCTCTCCGTCCAGCTTGTAAGTGCCGCCGGAATGCGCGTGGGTGCCAGAAATCACCTTCATGAGGGATGTCTTGCCAACCCCATTCGTGCCCATCAGACAAGTGATCTTTCCGGTCTCGGCCTGCAGGTTCACATCGTAGAGGATTTGGCTCTGACCATAATGCAGAGTGATATTTTGCAGATCCAGCATGTCAGCGTCCCAGATAGACGTCGATGACGTCCTTGTTAGAGGTCACGAAATCCAGCGAGCCCTCGGCCAGCACCGAGCCTTCGTGCAGGCAGGTGACTTTGCAGTCGAGGTTACGGATGAATTCCATGTCGTGTTCCACCACCACAACGGCGCGGGTCTTGGCGGCACGTTTGAGGATTTCTGTGGTCTTGTTGCGCTCATCCACGGTCATGCCGGCGGCAGGTTCGTCCACCAGCAAAAGCTGGGGATCCTGCGCCAAAAGCATGCCGATTTCGAGCCACTGTTTTTGCCCGTGAGAGAGGGCTCCGGCGCGGCGATCCAGCGCGTCCTTCAGGCCGATCTCGGCTGCGAGCTCTTCGATCCGTGCCGTCTCGTCATCGCTGCCACGGTGAAACAGAACCGCCCAAGGGGTGCGTTTGGCTTTGAGCGCCATCATCAGGTTGTCGCGCACCGATTGGTCTTCAAAAACCGTGGGTTTTTGGAATTTGCGGCCAATGCCAAGGTTGGCGATCTGGCTTTCGGATTTCGACAAGAGCGAGATGGATTTCTCACCCCATAGCACGGACCCTTCATCAGGTCGCGTTTTGCCTGTCACGATGTCCATAAAGGTGGTTTTACCCGCCCCATTCGGCCCAATGATCGCGCGCAGCTCGGCATAGCCAATGCTAAAGGCCAGATTGTTGATCGCCTTAAAGCCGTCAAAGGTGACCGAGATGCCGTTCACTTCGAGAAGTTCAGCCATTATGCGTCTCCTTTGCGGACCAGTCGGTCAAACAGGCCGCCGATGCCTTTGGGGAAGTAGAGGGTTACGACCACAAAGCTGAGGCCCAAGAGGACAAGCCACCAGTCGACCCATTTGATGGTGTAAAAGCCCAGCGGGATGTCGGGTGCCTGACCGCCGGTGAACCAGGTGGACAAGAGCGAGACAAACGCCGCGCCAATGACCGCGCCATAGATGCGGCCACGTCCGCCGATTGCGACCCAAACCGCCAGATAGATCGACGCAATCGGGGCGATTTCCGCCGGGTTGATGATACCCGCCTGCGGGTAATAAAGCGCTCCTGCAATGCCTGCGATGATCGCGGTCAGCACGAAGACAAAGAGCTTATAGCCTTCGACGTTATAGCCCAGGAAACGCACCCGTGCCTCGTCGTCCCTAATACCGCGCACGATATTGCCCAGTTTGCTTTCGGTGATCAGTTTGACCAGCAGATAGCTGAGACCCAAGGCAAAGGCCGAGGCCCAGAAGAACCACATGGACACGATGTCTTGGGACACATCATCGAGCCCGGGCAGGTTTTGGAGGCCTGAGAGGCCGTTGTTGCCTCTCAGGCCGCTGTCGTTCTGAAACAGGTAAAGCGAGAGTGCCAGGGTCATCGCCTGAGTCAGAATGGACAGATACACGCCAGTCACGCGAGAACGGAACGCGAGCCAGCCAAACACCAAAGCCAAAATACCAGGAACAAGGACCACCAGCGCCATCTGCACCCAAAAGAGATGCGCGAAAGCCCAGATCATCGGGAAATCAGAGCCGCCCACGACGCCAAAGATCTGCGTGCCGATGGCGTCAATGACCTCTTGATCGGTGGGGGGGATGACCTCGTTGGACATGGCTGTCTGCACGATGATCTCGGTGCGCGCATACATCAGCCACATGCCCAGCATATAGCCACCCAGCCCAAAGAAGGCGAAATGCCCGAGGCTGAGGATGCCGCAATAACCCCAGACCAGATCCATTGCGATGGCAATCAGGCAGAAGCACAGCGTCTTGCCCAAAGTCTTCACGAAAGAGGTCGAAATAAAGCCCCAGCCAAAAGCCTCTGATCCAACAGAGACAAAGGCGGTGAAAAGGGCGAGGGCGCCAAGGAACACCAGTACGGATGGGTTCTTCAGCAGGAATTTGGTGAGAAGTCCGTTCATGGGATCAATCTCCTGCTGCGCGGCCTTTGAGAGCAATGATGCCCCGCGGCCGGAATTGAATGAAGATGATGATGAAGATGATCATATAGGTCTGCGCCGCCAGCGTGTTGGACGGGTTGAACCATTCGATGCCCTTCTGAAGGAAGCCGATCATCGTGGCACCTGCAAGCGTGCCAAAGATATTGCCAACGCCGCCGACAACCACGGTCATGAAGCTCTGGACGATATAGTCCGAGCCAAGTTCCGAGGTCACTTTGGCGAAAAGGCCGATGGCGATGCCTGCGATGCCCGCGATGCCCGAGCCAAGCCCAAAGGTCAGCATATTGATGCGATCCGGATTGATGCCCATAGCGGCGGCCATGCGTGGGTTCTGCGTGACCGCGCGGGTTTCAAGGCCCAAACGGGTGCGGTTCAGCACAAACAAGAGGCCCAGGAAGAAGATCACAGACAGCACAAAGATCGCAATACGGATCCATGAAATCGCGATCACGTCGTTGAACACCAGCGCTCCATCCAGCCAGCCCGGAGAGGTGAGGGGACGCGCCTGCGTGCCAAAGATGTTCTTGGCGATCTGTTGCAGCGCAATCGAGATGCCGAAGGTCGCGAGCAGGGTTTCCAACGGACGGTGGTACAGATGCCGGATCACCAGACGCTCCATTGCGACGCCAGCGGCGAAGGTGATGACAAAGGCCGCCGGGATCGCGACGATCAGGGACACCGTGTAATTCGGAATGATCTGCTGCACGACATAACCCGTGTAAGCGCCCATCATGATGAATTCGCCATGCGCCATGTTGATGACGCGCATCACACCAAAGGTGATCGCAAGACCAATCGCCGCAAGGAAATAGATCGACGCGAGCGAGATCCCATCGAGTACAAGGTCGATGAATTGCGAAACGCCCACTGCGGTGCTGATCGAGCTCAGCGCCTCAACTGCGGCGGCTGTCACCGCGGGGTCAGCCTCGGCATAGACCTCGTAATAGGTGGCGCTCGCCAAAAGTTCGGCTTTGGCCTCAGAGGTGAGGATCGCGGGCACTGCGCCCGTTGCGGCCAAAGCCATATAGGCCGTCAGTCGGGCCTCGTCGGTGCCAAGATCCGCGACGTTCACACCACCGACAGTGTCGCCGTCGATATTGGCTTTCAGAGCGGCTTTGATGTCGGCCTTAGTTGGCTCGGCCTGTGCAAGACCAGATGCCACCAAAAGGGCAATGGCGTCCTCTTCGCTGATGTCATTGCCAAGACGCAAGGTTTTGGCGACGTTTTCACCTGCGCCAACTTCGGGTGCTGCCTTGAGTGTTGTGGTGACCAGAGGGTTCAGAACCGCGCGGGCATCGAGACCCAGATCGCCGTCAAAACTTTCGATAGCCGCAACGCGGGCCTCGGTTGTGTCGCCAAAGCTGACGGTCAGAACGCGCGACAGGCGCTCCATGCGCGCTTTGAGGTCGGGGTCTGTTTCGCTCGCGAGCGCTGCGGTCAAAGGCGCGAGATCTTTCGCTTTAGGATCGCGGCTGATGCCCACGAGGGCTGCATCGCGCACCGCAGGGTCTGCGTCGGTCAGGCGAAAGGCGACCAAAGCCCCGTCGATCTTGGCGCGGACGCCAGAATTCGGCTTGATCTGTTTGATCTCTTTCTTTGCGACCGCGGCCACGACTTCACCGCTTTCGATATCAATCAGGCGGTAGGTCTTTTTGTCATCTGTCGCGACAAAGAAGAACTTGTCGTCAGACTTGCGATACCAGACCTCTTTGCTTTGCAGCTTGGTCAGGAAATCCGCGACACCGGGGGCGCCGCTGTCTTGCAGACCCGAGATCACACTCTCGATGGTCTTGGAGGACGGTTTTTTAAGGCCAGCTGTCTGGTCAGCCAAGGCGTCGTATAGGGAGGATTGCGCGAAGGCAGGGACGGCCAGCAGCAAGCCCAAGAAAAGCGTCAGGACACGGAGCATAGGGGAGTATTCCAAGAAAAAGGCCCCGGGGATCGCGCCCCCGGGGCCAGAGGTCAGGTCAGCTTAGTAGTTGGATTTGATCTGAACACAGGTCTCGGTTTCGGTGTTGTACATACCGCAACCCAGGTCTTTCCAGTCAGACTTCAGTACCGCAGATTCTGGCAGGAAGTCGGTCCATGCGTCGCCTGGAACTTCTGCAGTCTGCGAGATGATGTCGAATTGGCCGTCTTCTTGGATTTCACCAATCAGAACTGGTTTCGCCAGGTGGTGGTTTGGAAGCATCACGGCTGTACCGCCGGTCAGGTTCGGGAACTCCTGGCCGTACATTGCAGAGCGGACTGCGTCCACATCAGTGGTACCTGCTTCTTTGACCGCGTTCACCCACATGTTGAAGCCGATGTAGTGTGCTTCCATTGGGTCGTTGGTCACGCGCTCTGCACCCATGGTTTCTTTCCATGTGTCGATGAAGTCCGCGTTCGCGTCACCTTCTGCGGATTGGAAGTAGTTCCAGGCTGCGAGGTGGCCAACGAGGTTGGTGGTGTCCAGACCCGCGAGCTCTTCTTCACCCACAGAGAAGGCGACTACTGGGATATCATCTGCAGAGATGCCAGCCGCTGCCAGCTCTTTGTAGAAGCCAATGTTCGCGTCACCGTTGATGGTAGAGATCACACCAACTTTTTTGCCGTCTGCACCCAGAGCAACAACGTCAGCAACGATCTTGGACCAGTCGGAGTGACCGAATGGGGTGTAGTTCACGAAGATGTCTTCAGCCGCAATACCTTTGTCTTTCAGGTACTGCTCAAGGATCTTGTTGGTGGTGCGTGGGTAAACATAGTCGGTGCCCAGCAGAGCGAATTTTTCAACGCCCAGTTCTTCGAGGTAGTAGTCAGTCGCTGGGATCGCCTGTTGGTTTGGCGCCGCACCGGTGTAGAAGACGTTCTTGGAAGACTCTTCGCCTTCGTACTGAACTGGGTAGAACAGCAGGCCGTTCAGTTCTTCGATCACAGGCAGAACGGATTTACGGGACACAGACGTCCAGTTGCCGAAGATCACGTCAACCTCGTGGACGGTCAGCAGCTCACGTGCTTTTTCAGCAAACAGTGGCCAGTCAGACGCAGGGTCTACAACGACTGCTTCCAGGATCTCGCCGTTGATGCCGCCTTTTGCGTTTTGCTGGTCGATCAGCATCAGCATGGTGTCTTTCAGAGTGGTCTCGGAAATCGCCATGGTGCCGGACAGAGAGTGCAGAACACCGACCTTGATGTCGGCGGTTGCAGCGGAAGCGGCGACTGCGGAAATGGCAGAAGCGAGCAGTAGTTTTTTCATCACATGTACCTCCTTGGGGGCATTTTCGTAGTTCGTCAGAAGCGCCGCCTTTGGGATAAAAAGGACTGGTGGCGTTCCCCAAAAGCTTCATTAATTCGTTAATGTGCGTCGGTCTGCCTCAAAGATTTGCGCAAGGTGTTGCGTTTTTTGCACCACTTTGGCAGCTAGATCACATGAAACACCTGCAAAGCTTCAAATATGTAAGGGCGATTGCCGCATCTGGCTCGATCCGAAAAGCGGCTGAAACTCTGGCAATTTCGCCCTCTGCGCTGAACAGACATATCCAAACTTTAGAGTTGGATCTGGATATACAGATCTTTGAAAGGGTCACAAAGGGCGTGCGACTCACCTCGGAAGGGGAGCTGTTTTTGAACTTCGCGATGAACCAATTGTCGGGGTTTAATCGCGTGCGCCAACAGATCTCGGCGATGAAAGGTCTGCGGGTCGGAGAACTACGGGTCGGCATCAGCGAGGACTTTGATCAGTCGATTCTGCACGACATGATCGCCAAATTTCAGCGCGACCACTCCCAGATCGATGTGACCATCGAGCGGCTGACGTCACAAGATGCGCTCTATCGCGCGCTGGACACGCAAAGCATCGAGCTGGCGCTTTTTGTGAACCCGGTTTTGCGCAAAGGCATTCAGATCCTCCATGGCGCAGACGTGGATATTGCGGCCTTCGTGCCGCTTGGGCTGGGGCTGGGCAAAAACGACGAGCTGCGCATTTTCGAATTTCAGGGCATTCGACTGGCCCTGCCTCCGGCCAATACTGAAGTCACCAAAAGGATCGAGGCCGCCATCGACAAAAACCGGATCGACACGCTGATCCATTACCGAGGCCCTGATATGTCGCGCTTTCTTGAGCATGCGTTTTCGGCGGTGATCGGGATTTCTGTTGTGGTCAATCCGGGGCCAGCACCTCTGCAGATTTCGGGATACAAACGTACAAGCCTGCTGCGCCGAGAGATCGGGACCTGTAATTTCTGCCTCGTGGGATCAGATGATCACGGGTTAAGTTTCGCAGCCCACGCCTTTCAGGAAATCTTTAGCGAGGCGTTTCAATAAAAAGAAACGCGCCGAATGGGGCGCGTCTCGTGTGTTATTGTGCCTCAACCCGCGCCTTTAAGGCTGCGTTGGTTTTTGCATAGGCTGGCTCGATCCAGTCGGAATTCCAGAACCAAAGGTACAGCCCGCGGTCGACCTCGTGTTGGGTGACTTTGGTGCCGCCTTCAACGGGTTCCAAAATCCAGCGATGGTCAAAAGTGATGACCAAGGGTACGCCCCCTTTTTGACGCAACTCTTGCGCGGGCGTCAGGGTGGCCACGGTTGCGGTCATCTCAAGCACGCTGCCCGAAGGATCCTGAACCTTGTTCAGAACCTTGCCGCCTTGCGCATACGCGCCCTGAACTTCAACAAAAGTTGGGTTCCAGTCAGGGTAGGCCGCGGTATCCGTCAGAACGCCCCAGATCTGCTCTGCTGGGGCCGCAATCACCGTTTCGACATGGAACGTCTTGGTGGTCAAAGCTCCAACCGCCGCCGTCAAAGCGACGGCGATTGCGCCGTATGTTAGAATATTCATAAGCATTTATAGTTACTTTTCTTTGGACGTCTGGATGTCCGGGGAACGCGCGCCGTTAAAGCACGGAGGCTCATAGGGCTTGGTCTTCGCGCTAGCATTCAAAAAAATCCTGACATGTGTAGTGCCTCCCCGTTGCGGCGTGCCATTTACAACAGCCTGTCAAACGCGGCTGCCAAGTCTCGCGCGAATTGGGTGGTCAGGTTCGTTCCCGGGAAACCGTCAAAGGCGTGGACTGCACCGGAATAAATATGGAATTCGCAGGGCACGCGGGCGCGGGTCAGCGTCAGCGCATAGGCTGTGTCTTCTTCGAGAAAGAGATCAAGGTTGCCGACGGCCATAAAACAAGGAGGTAAGCCTTCGTGTGACGCCGCATGTGTCGGCGAGAAGTGCCCGGTCCGGTTGTCATCCATGGCGTAGTCCCCGCGTAGACTGTCCCAGCCAAAACGGTTGGCTGCTCGGACCCAGATGAATTCGCCCGTCGTCAGGTTGTTGACGGGAGCCTCTGTGGTGGCTGTGCGATAATCCAGCATTGGATAGATCGGGAATTGCGCTTTCACCGGTACTTCACCGCGGTCGCGGGCCAGGATCGCCAGGGCCGCACAAAGACCTCCGCCGGCGGAATGCCCCATGATGCTGATCCGCGTGGGGTCGATGCCAAGGCTGGCAGCATTCTGATAGGCATAAGTGAGCACATCGTGACAATCCTCAACCGGGCCCGGGAATGGGGTTTCTGGCGCCAGTCGATATTCCACGTTAAGAACAACGGCCCCCGAGGTTTGCGCGAGATCATAGCAATAGCCATCATATTGCTCTGCTGTGCCAAAGACATAACCGCCGCCATGGATGTAAATAATCGCAGGCGCAGGTGCCGCGCGTGGAGTTTCTGGGCGGTACAGGTTGAAGCCGGCGGTGCTTCCAGACATCTCAAAGCGTTCTAGCGTTGGATTTTGCGTGCCTTGCCTTGGGCCGTTCTCAAGCGCCTGGCGCAAAACTGGAAGAGAGTTAGAGTCCGGTACGAAACCCGCCATGGCCTGTGCGAATTCGCGATACTGAGGATCTACCAAATCCAGCGTAGAGGTTGTGATATCAGCAGCGGCTGGGGCCGAACTGGCAAGGGTGATCTGCGGTAACCCAAAGGCTGCACCGGCGGCAAGCCCACTGGTTGCGGTCAAAAAGCCTCGGCGCGTGGTGGTCTTGGTCATGGGATATCTCTCTGTCTGAATGCGAGGGGGGCTGACCCCATTGGGATCAGTCGATTTTCTAGATACAATCTAAAGATGCGCGTCGTACCAAGCGACCATCTCAGCAGGGTTCTTGCTGAAATAGCGATAGCCTTCGTAGCGCACAGGAGTTCCTTCGATCCAAAGCAGCTTCTTGTCTGGGTTTGGCAGCAGGTCATGGATGCCCTGCGCATCAGAGGGTTTTGTGGTCCTGTCGTCTTTGACCTGAACAACCATGGTTGGTACAGTCACCTTGTCCGCACGCGCGATTGCATTGGAATCCGTGTGACGGAAGCTGCAGTAGTAGCTGTAGCGTTCGTTAAACCGCTCAACCGCGTTCTCAACACCCTGATCAGACAGCGCGCGTTCGATGAACGGTGCCGCAGACAGAGGCTGAAGGGCGATCATGCAAGAGATGTGCTCGAATTCCTCTGGGTGTTTTTCCATCGCAATGAAGGTCGAGTTACTGCCCATGCACTGGCTGTGCAGCGCGACTTTGGCATTCGGGAAACGTTCTTTTGCATAGCGTACCGAGCCGATCACGTCGCGCCATTCAATTGCGCCAACGCCGGTGATGTTGTCGGCACCGGCTGCGGAATGGCCGTGGCCGCGCAGATCATAGGCCAGAACGCTATAACCCGCGTCATGCAGAGCTTTATAGGCCTCGATAAAGTTGACTTCAAAGCCGCCTTGACCGGTCCATGGCTCTAGGTGGCCGGGATAGCCATAGCGGTTCGCACCAATGAAATGGTTCACAATAATCAGCTTGCCGCCTTTGCCTGCTGGAATATACCAGCCGTCCAGCATCACGCCGTCCATCGCTGGAAAGAACACGTCTTCGTACTCCATGCCGAGATCAGAAGGGCGGCGCAGAATTGGGGTGCGGAAAGAATAGCTCACGCCTTTAGCGATTGCGTCGATCATTGCGTCTTCTTGTGCCGTGTCCATTTTAGGTCCTTTCACTGTGTCAGCCATCAGGCTGCGATAGGGCAACACACCTGCTACGACTGCAGCGGTGCTAGATTGAAGAAATTGTCGCCGGGTTTGGGTCATATCGTTAACTTTACATTTGGAGTAAACTTGTCCAAGTGTATTTTACACCACTACCCCTCTTGTCAAGTGGTAAAGTGTGAATTATTTAAGACCCATGACAGTTTTACAGCCAGATACCCCGACCGAAACCGAAGCCAAGATTGTCGCCGCTGCGATCCAATGCTTTGTGCGTTACGGTGCCCGCAAGACGTCCATGGCGGATATCGCCTCGGCCGCCGGCGTGTCACGCCAGACGCTTTACGATTCCTTTGATGGCAAGGATGGGCTCATCCGCGCCGCTATCCGCTTTGTGACGGATCAGAGCCTGCAAAAAGTGCGCGAGGGCGTTGCAGGGCTAAGTGATTTCGCAGATCAGTTGGATGTCTATTTCCAGCATACCGTGATCGAGAGCTTTGAGCTGTTGCAAACCGCAGCAGACATGGAAGACCTCATGGCTGGCCATAACGCTGCTGGGAAAGAAGAAATTGAAGCGTCGCATCAACGTCATGAGGCTCTGATGACCGAGCTTTTGATGCCCTATGCGGCGCCGCTGGAATCGCATGGTTTGTCGCCAGAGGCCCAAGCTCATTATCTGATCGTTGTGATCATGAACCTGAAGTACAGCGCTCAGACGCGGGCGGATCTGGATGGTCTCTTAGCAACGTTGAAAACCGGAACGCTTGCCGTGCTCAAAGGGTAGGGCGCTCTAAAGCTCTAGTTCAAAATCGTCCTGATATTTCGCGCGCAAGATTTCAAAGAAGCGGTCGTGGAACAGAGCGGTGTGTTCATGCGCCAGCCGGTCCGCATCTGCGACATCGCGCCGTTCAATCGCGTCGATCATGGTGAAATGCTCGGGACCCAGACTGCGCCCCTTTGCGCTGTCGCGGGTAAATTCAAAGTGCATATGAAGGATCCTGCGCCCTTCATCCAACAGGCGTCCGTAGCCTGCGGTGAAATAGGGGTTCTTGCCCGCGCGCGCCACGGCCATATGGAAATCCTTATTGGTCGCGGACATCGCCAGATGGTCTTCTTCAAGGCAGGCAGCATCATAGGCGGCCGCGCGGGATTTCATCTCTATGATGTCGTCCGCCGTGCGATGCTGGGCGGCGAGGCGGGTGGTCATGCGCTGCAACAGATCCAGCGCTTCCACATAACGCGGAAACTCCATCAGGTTGATAGGCGCGACAAGAGTGGTGCGATTGGAGAGCATTTCGACCATGCCTTCAGCCGACAAACGCACCAGAGCCTCGCGAACAGGCGAGCGTGACATAGAGAATCGCTCGGCCAATGCAGCCTCGTCCAAAGGCTGGGCCGGGGCGAGTTTCAGTTCGAGGATCTCGCGTTTCAGCGTTTCATAGACAAAACGACCGCCACCACCTCGCGCTGGCTTGGTAGACGAGGAGGATTTGCTATTTTTCGTTGCCCCAAGGTCAGTTGCCATGACGCCCTCTGATGAATTTTTCAACATATGCATCCTGAATCTACAGAATGTTACTGCAACCCAGAGCGCCTAATTGAAATATATTGACGAGTCGACGAACTGTCGACTATTTTCCCAACATCATTCACGTCGACACTTTGTCGACAAATGATCCCGACATTCGGGTCAACAGAGGA
The DNA here is from genome assembly GCF_017798205.1 of Cognatishimia activa. Taxonomy (NCBI): domain Bacteria; kingdom Pseudomonadati; phylum Pseudomonadota; class Alphaproteobacteria; order Rhodobacterales; family Paracoccaceae; genus Cognatishimia; species Cognatishimia activa. The sequence goes on from NZ_CP060010.1 coordinate 2,475,001, forward strand.
GAACACCTATGAAACTTAAAATGCTTGGCCTTGCCGCTGCTGGCCTTCTGGCTGCAGGCGCTGCTGCAGCTGATAGCCGTCTGGACGCGGCTCTGGACCGTGGCAAGCTGCTTTGCTCTGGCCACAACGGCTCTTTCCTTGGCTTCGCGGAAGTCGACGACAAGGGCAACTGGAAGGGTATGGACATCGACCTGTGTAAAGGTCTGGCGGCATCCCTGTTCGGCAAGTCCGAAGGCAACCTGGAAATCGTACCTATTTCCTGGGCACAACGTTGGCCTGCGCTGCAGTCTGGCGACATCGACGTGGTTATCAAACTGTCCGGCTGGACCCAGTCCCGCGACACCGAGCTGAACCTCGCATACTCTCTGCCTTACTTCGTTGGCGCATTCCACGTGATGGCGCACGCTGAACTGGGCGCAGAATCTGTGGCAGATCTGGACGGCGGCTCCATCTGCGTATCCGCAGGCACCTCCACCGAGCGCGTTCTGGCGTCTTACCTTGAAAACAACAACATCGACGCAGAAGTCGTTGTTTTCGAAAAAGGCGACGAAGTTAAGACCGCCTATTTCAACCAGCGTTGCGACGGCCTGATCCTCTTCGCTCCGCCACTGGCCGCAACCCGCGCAACCTCTGACAACCCAGAAGCACACGTTATCCTCCCTGACGTGCTGGGTCTGGAGCCAGAAGCGATCATCGTCCCTGAAAATGATCCAAAATGGCTCGACGTTCAAAACTGGATGCTGTCCTCCCTGTGGTTTGCTGAAATCAACGGCATCACCCAAGCGAACGTTGACGAGATCCGCGCAAACCCTGGTTCCGCGCAAATCGGAAAATTCCTGGGCGTAACCCCGGGCTACGGCGAGCGCCTCGGTCTGTCCGATGATTGGGCTTACAACCTCATCAAAGAAGTCGGCAACTATGGCGAAATCTTTGAGCGCAACATCGCGACACCATACGCGCTGCCACGCGGTATGAACGAGCTCTACACAAACGGCGGTGTTTTCTATCCGCTGACTGTGGACTAAGTTGCTCCCTGCTCTGGGGCCAGACTATCGGCCCCGGAGCCCCTTTGAGTTCCAAATAAATGAACGTTCTGGCTTTAGGAGATGCGGATGCTATCGCTTCTCAGAAATAAAACTATCCGTGACAATGCCATGCAGATTGGCTTCGTCGGTGGTCTGGTCTTGTTGATCTTGATCTTTATCATCACCGCACGCACCAATCTTGAAGCACAGGGCATGACGTCGGGCTTCGGCTTCCTCAATCGCGCTACGGGCTGGGGTGTTAACTTTTCCCTGATCGAGTTCACCACGTCGGACACCTATTTGAAGGTGATCTGGGTCGGGATCCTGAACTCTATGTTCCTGGGTGCCATCGCGCTGACCATCGCGACGTTCCTTGGCACTTTGGTCGGCATCATGCGGGTGTCGGGCAATAAAATGGCCGAGCTGATCGGCACGACATTCGTTGAGATTTTTCGCAACCTGCCGCTGCTTCTGCAGCTGTTCTTTTGGTATTCGCTGCTGACCAGCCTGCCAAAACCAAAGCAGGGCATTTCTATCTTTGACGTGGCCTTCATTAGTGGTCGTGGGTTTTATCTGCCGGGGCTGAACGTCTCGGGTGGGTATGTGTTTGTTGTGTTTCTGATCCTTGTCGCGACCATCTCCCTGGCACTCTGGCTTCGGATGGCGAAACGCTTCAAGCGCATACCCGAAGTTCGCAAGACCTTGATCACACGGATGTTGTGGCTGGGCTTTGTGGTGCTGACCGTGGTGATCTTTTGGCTGGGCCGGATCCCTGACACGCCGCTGCTGAATATTCCTTACCTCAAGGGACTAAACTTCCGCGATGGTATCCGTGTCTCGCCCGAGCTTCTGGCCTGTATCATCGCCATCTCTTTGTATGGTGCCGCCTATATCGGTGAGATCGTGCGCGCAGGTTTCAATTCTGTCTCTAAAGGACAGGGCGAGGCTGGTCACGCGCTGGGTCTGAGCCCTTGGCAAAACTTTAGCCGGATCAAACTGCCTCTGGCGATCCGTGCCGTGATGCCGACGCTGATCAACCAATATGTCTGGCTGTTCAAAGCAACCACCATTGGTATCGCGATTGGCTTTGTCGACTTCTTCATGGTGATCTCTACCTCGATCAACCAATCCGGTCAGACGCTCGAGCTGATTGCGATCCTGATGGGTGGCTTCCTGATCATCAACTACTCCATGGCCTGGGTTCTGAACTGTGTGAACGACGCGATCAAACTCAAGGGCAATCAGTTGCGGACCTAAGATCATGGCAAAGACTTATGTAGAACCAACCCTGATCGACCGCATCCGCGCCGATTACTTCTCGTCCCGCATGGACACAGCGATGACCACCGTCTTTGGTGCGCTGGCTTTGTGGGTGATCTATAACCTCGTCAGCTGGGGCATCGTGAATGCGGTGTGGTCCGCGGAAAATCGTGACCTCTGTGCCCATGGCTCTGGCGGAGCCTGCTGGGGCGTGATCGACAGCCGCTGGCGTCTGATCCTCTTTGGTCTTTACCCATACGAGGAACAATGGCGGTCGGCGCTGGCCTGTCTGGCGATTGTTCTGGTGGGTGGCTTGTCCTGCGTGCCGTACTTCTGGAACGCCAAGCGGATCACCACGCTTTGGCTGGCAGGTTTCGCAACCTTCTATGTTCTGATGCGTGGCGGCTATTTCGGCCTGACGACTGTCTTTGAGCAAAACTGGGGCGGGCTGTCGCTGACCATCTTTATTTTCGCGGCAACCTCCTTGCTGGGCATGCCTCTGGCGATCATCTTCGCGCTCTTGCGTCGCTCTGAACTGCCTGTGATCGCCAAGACCATGGGCATCATCATCGACACCATCCGCTCGCTGCCTTTGTTGTCGATCATGTTCACCTTTGCGATTGTTCTGCCCTTCGTGCTGCCCGACTGGCTGACCGGAGACAAGCTCTACCGCGTCATCGTCGGCTATGCGCTCTTCTTTGCCTGCTATCAGGCCGAGATCATCCGCGGCGGCATGCAAGCGCTGCCCGCGGGTCAGGAAGAGGCCGCTAAAGCGCTCGGCATGGGCTATTGGCACCGCATTGGCTATATCGTGCTGCCGCAGGCCTTCCGCAATGCGCTGCCGCCGACCATCAACCAGTTCGTGATCACCTTTAAGGAAACATCCCTTGTGGCGATCATCGGCTTCTTTGAAGTGGTCAAATCGGGCGATGCCGCCTTTGGCAACGCGGAATGGAATTTCGCCCATGTCGAAGTCTACAGCTTCGTCGCCCTGATCTATTTCGTCTTTGTTTTCGCGCTGTCCCGCTATGGCGCCTATCTCGAGCGGCGCTTGGCCGTGGCTGAACGCTAGGAGGTTACCCTAATGTCTACTCAAACCGCCGTCCAAATCACTGATATGGACAAATACTACGGCAGCTTCCACGCGCTGAAGAACATCAACCTCGAGATCAAAAAAGGTGAGAAAATCGTGGTCTGCGGCCCATCTGGGTCCGGTAAATCCACCCTGATCCGTTGCCTGAACAAGCTCGAAGACTACCACGGTGGCTCGATTAATGTTCTGGGCACGGAACTGGATGATAACCTCGACAATATCGACGAGATCCGCCGCGAAACGGGTATGGTGTTTCAGCACTTTAACCTCTTCCCGCATATGACGATCTTGGAAAACTGCACCCTCGCGCCGATGCTCGTGCGCAAGCAGAGCCAGGCCGAGGCGGAAAAGATCGCGATGGAGTATCTGACCAAGGTCAAGATCCCTGAGCAGGCTGACAAATATCCGGGCCAGCTTTCCGGTGGTCAGCAGCAACGTGTGGCGATTGCCCGCGCGCTTTGCATGAAGCCTGAAATCATGCTTTTCGACGAGCCGACTTCGGCGCTGGACCCCGAGATGATCTCTGAGGTGCTGGACACGATGGTCGAGCTTGCCAAAGAGGGCATGACCATGATCTGTGTCACCCATGAGATGGGCTTTGCCCGTCAGGTTGCAGATCGTGTGGTCTTTATGGCCGACGGTGAAATTGTTGAAGAGGCCGACCCACAAACTTTCTTTGATGCGCCCAAGCAAGAGCGTACCAAAACCTTCCTGAGCCAAATTCTAGGACACTAAGAACAATGAACGCAGAAGCTGTACACAGCCACTCAACCCACGACGCCCAAGCCGATGATCGCAACGAGAACATCAAGATCTGGGTGAACGGAGAGCTCGTCCACAAGGATGAGGCCAAAGTGTCGGTCTATGATTCAGGTTTCATGCTGGGTGACGGCATGTGGGAAGGCATGCGTCTTTATGACGGTGAATGGGCCTTCTTTGATGAACACATGGACCGCCTGTTTAACTCGCTGAAATCCGTCTCCATTGATCTGGATATGGGGCCACAAGACATCCACAACTTGCTGAACGAAACAGCAGCGGCAAATGGGATGACCTCGGATGCGCACGTGCGTTTGATGATCACCCGTGGTCGCAAAGCCAAACCGTTCCAGCACCCGGGGCTGTCGCGCTTTGGTCCAACCGTTGTAGCGATCGTCGAGCATTCCAAACCGGCCGAAAGCCTGATGGGGCAGGGGATCCGCCTAGCGACTGTTCCTCAGGTGCGTGGGCTGCCGATGTCTCAGGATGCGAAATACAACAGCCACTCTAAGCTCAACTGCATCATCGCCTGCCTTCAGGCTGAACAAGCGGGCGCAGATGAGGCGCTGATGCTGGATCCCAATGGCTTTGTGAACACCACGAATGCCTGCAACTTCTTCATCGTGCGTCGCGGAGAGGTTTGGACCTCGACTGGTGACTACTGCATGAACGGCGTGACTCGTCAGAAGGTCATCGACCTCTGCCGCGCAAACGACATTCCGGTGAAAGAGAAAAACTATTCTCTCTACGAGGCTTACGGCGCGGATGAGGCATTCCTGACCGGCACATTCGGGGCACAAACCCCAGTGGCCGAGATTGACGGCAAACGCATCGGAACCCATGATGGCGCGGGACCAATGACCCTGAAACTGCGCGCGCTGTATAAAGAGCTCGTCGCGCAGGATGTGGCGAAACAAAAGGCAGCGCGTGCATGAGTATAGGTGAGAAAATCGGGAATGGCGGCCTCTTGCTGTTGGGATGCGGCAAGATGGGCGGCGCGATGCTGCGCGGTTGGCTTGCGCAGGGTCTGGCAGCGGGTCAGGTCACAGTTCTCGATCCTTATCCAGCGGATTGGCTGGTGGCACTTGAAGCAGACGGTCTGCGTCTGAACAAACAGCCAGAGACCGCGCCCGATATTGCTGTGATCGCGACAAAGCCTCAGATCATGGCAGATGCCATCCCGGGTGTGGCAGCGTTCGGTAATGGCCCGACCATGTTCATCTCTGTGGCGGCAGGCACGCTGATCTCGACCTTTGAAGAGATGCTCGGCGACAAAACCCCGATCATCCGCGTGATGCCAAACACACCTGCGGCGATCGGTGCAGGGATCTCGGCGCTGGTGTCCAATGACTCTGTGTCTGGCGACCAAATGGCTTTGGCCGAAGAACTCTTGGCCGCTGTGGGTCAGACAGTCCTCTTGGACAACGAAGACCAGATGCATGCGGTTACGGCCCTTTCGGGCTCTGGCCCGGCCTATGTCTTTGCCATGGCCGAGGCGATGACGTCGGCAGGAGAAAAGCTTGGCTTGCCGGCTGATATGGCGAAAAAGCTCGCGCTGGGCACCATCGCCGGCGCAGGACGTTTGATGCTGGAAAGCGGCACAAAGCCCGCTACTTTGCGCGAACAGGTGACCTCACCGAATGGCACGACCTACGCGGGGCTTCAGGTGCTGCAACAATCGCCTGAAGGGCTGCAAGACTTGATCGACGCGACGCTCAAAGCGGCGTCTGATCGCAGCGAAGAGCTGGCGAAAGGTTGATGAAAAAGGGCCCTTCGGGGCCCTTTTCTTTAACCTTTGTTTAGCCCCAAAAGCCTCGACGTTAACCCGTTTTCCGGCGATAATAACGCCACTGCCGGAGACCTATTTTGCCATTTCTATACGTCTATAGCCCAAGCGATTTCGTAGAGACTCCACCCGCAGAGTCTGGTGCGATGGCCGCAGGATCTGGCACGTTCACGCTCGAGCTTGCGCCCAGCGCAACGCCCACGCTGATCGAGGTCAACGACGCCGACGGCGTGCTAGACGAAGTCGATTATAGCCAGACGCTCGACAGCGGCGCGAATATTGACGGCACCGAATATGCAGCAGGCACAACGATCCATTCGGCCTATGACCTTCTGAACACCGACACGGGCCACAAAGTCACCAGCCTGCATTTTGGCGGAGACGGCTATGAGCAGGGTGCCATCCACGGCATGGTTTCGACTGTACGGTTTGAGCCCGGACAGACCTATACATTCAACGTCGAACGCACCTCGCACAGGAAGAACAACCAATACGAGGACTATGTTGCCTGTTTCGCCGCAGATACGCTGATCGGAACCTCAAAAGGCGACATCCGCGCTATCGACCTGAACGCCGGTGACTTGGTGGAAACGCAAGACGCAGCGGCGCAGGTTTTGCGCATGAAGCTGTCGCGCGAAGTAGGGGCCGAGGAACTTGCCAAACGTCCCAATCTACGCCCGATCTGCATCACGGCTGGTGCCTTGGGGCAGGGACTGCCGAAACGCGATCTCTGGGTCTCGCCTCAGCATCGGATGTTGGTGGACGGCCCGTTATGTGAGCGCATGTTCGGTCGCACCTCAGTCCTGATCCCTGCGCGGAAAATGTGCGCGTTGCCAGGGGTTTATGAAGATACATCCTGCACATCTGTCACTTATGTGCATCTGGTCTTTGACAGTCACCAACTGGTGTTCGCCGAAGGCGCGCCGTCCGAGAGTTTCTTTAACGGAGCCAACGAATTGGCTGGCATGTCCGAGGCCGCACGCCAAGAGTTTCTTACGCTTTTCCCTCAGGCCGATACACATCGTATCCAATCCGATGCCGTTCGTCCGATCCTTAAAGGCGCACAGGCGCGGGATTTGGCGCGCCGTCTTGGTAAAAACAATCAGAGGGCGCTGAAACTGGGCTAGCCTGCCTGAAACGCTGCCATTTCCTCTTCGATCCATTCTTGAAACGCGCGGGACGCAGGGGTGCTGCCGTGTTCGGGGGCAGGTTGCAGGAAATAGCCCTCGGACAGTTCCGGACGGTGATCGAAAGGCTCAATAAGGTCTCCGCGCGCCAGAATATCGCGCGCAAGCGTGTTATGCGACATGGTGATCCCAGCGCCATATATGGCTGCTTGCATGGAAATGTTGAACGTCGAGGTCAGGTTTACCGCGCGCGGGGGCAGGGATTGCGGGCTTTTTGATTTCAGCCAAGTGCCCCATGACCCTGTCACGCCAGCACAGTCAAAAAGAGTCGCTCTCGTAAGATCGATCTTGCCGTCTTGATAACTCGGCGCACAAACCGGGAAGAATTGCTCGCGCGTCAGCCGGATCGACGCGCGCGACATATCCTCGGACCGGCCAAAGCGGATGTCGATGGTGGCACCGGCCGCATGACGATCCGGATCCCAGATGGGGGTTACGATGTTAAGCACTAGCCAAGGGTGCTGTTCATAAAGCCGCGCCAGACGGGGTGCCAACCAGAACACCGAAAACGCCAGATTGCATTGCAAGACCATGCTGCGGCCTCGGTCGCCTCCAATGAAGGCTTGCGTGCCACTTGCCAGCAAATCAAAAGCTTCGCGCACCACGGGCAGATAATTGCTGCCGTCCTCGGTCAATTCCAGCGCCCGCGTTTTACGCACAAAGAGCGCGCGGTTCAGGAAACTCTCAAGGCTGCGCACATGCTGGCTGACCGCGGATTGGGTCAGGTTCAACTCACTCGCAGCACGGGTGAATGACAAATGCCGCGCGGTTGCTTCAAAGGCGCGCAACCACGTCAGAGGGGGCAGAGATTGTGTCGTATCGGACATATGCGATGCGCCTATTAGTTTTTCTAATGCATTAGCCGTAAATTCATCGTTTGTCAGCAGCGACTTTCCCGAACAGAGTAGAGGCAAGCTAAGATTAAAGGACTTTCCCATGCGCGACGAACACCAGACAGCCAACCTCACTCATTGGGACGAGAGGGTGGATATGGCCGCAGCCTTTCGATGGACTGCGCGACTGGGTATGCATGAGGCAGTCGCGAACCATTTCAGCCTCGCGGTGAATGAGGACGGCACCCAGTTTCTGATGAACCCGAACCAGCGCCATTTCAGCCGCATCAAAGCCTCTGATATGCTGCTTTTGGATGCCAACGATCCAACCACCATGGATCAACCCGATGCGCCCGATCCAACCGCTTGGGGCCTGCATGGCTCGATCCACCGCGCCTGCCCACATGCGCGCTGTGTGATGCATGTGCATTCGATCCACGCCACAGTTCTGGCCTGTCTGGCCGACAGCACCTTGCCGCCGATTGATCAGAACTGCGCAGCCTTCTTTAACCGCTATGTGGTGGATGACCACTACGCTGGACTGGCGTTTGAGGAAGAGGGCACGCGCTGTGCCGCTATGCTGTCTGATCCCAAGATCAAAACCATGATTATGGGCAACCACGGCGTTTTGATCATTGGCGATACAGTCGCTGATACCTTCAACCGGCTCTACTATTTCGAACGCGCCGCCGAGACCTATATCCGCGCGCTGCAAACCGGACAGCCTCTACGGGTATTGTCCGATGAGATTGCTGAGAAAACCGCGCAGGAACTGGATGACTACCCGGATCAAAGTGGGCGTCATCTTGCTGAACTCAAAGCCATTTTGGACGAAGAGGGCAGCACCTACGCCAACTAACACTGCGACCATGGAGGAGGAGACATGACCGCAACAGATCCAGAAAGCGACCGCTGGCATTATCGGCCAGACCATCTGGTGCCGCTAAATCCGCTGTTCAGCTGGCCGCCCAGCCCCCGCGCCGTGTGGAACTGGTATAGCGGGGCGTGGTTGCAAATCACGGCATTGACGCTTTGCATGGTCATGGCGCTGGTCATCTATTTTGCCGTTTTGCCGCCGCTTGAAACGATGCAGAGCTTCGCCTTTGGCTGGATGTTCCGCATCTGGCTGATCAATATGGTGGCCCAGACCTTGGTGGCCGGCACCCTACATTGGTGGCTTTATATCCGCAAAGGTCAGGACATGAAGACCAAGTTCGACCGGCGCGATCTGACGCGGAACAACGGGGTCTTTACCTTCAACAATCAGGTCTATGACAATATCTTCTGGACGCTCGGCAGCGCGATGACGGTGGCGACCGTCTATCAATGGGTCATCTGGTGGGCGATGGCGAATGGCTTTGTGGCGACGGTGACCTTTGCGGAAAATCCGATCTGGTGTGTTGTCTGGATGGCTTTCATTCCCATGTGGTCAGGCCTGCACTTTTACTGGGTGCACCGGCTGTCCCATCACCCGAAGCTCTATAAATACGTCCACGCTGTGCATCACCGGAACGTCAATGTCGGGCCGTGGTCGGGGATTTCGAACCATTGGTACGAAAACATCCTCTACTTCACGACCTATTTCATCCATCTGATCGTGCCCAGCCATCCGCTGCACCTGCTGTTTCACAATATGTTCCAACAGGTTAGCCCGATCCTGTCGCATTCAGGGTTCGAAAAGCTGATCGTAAAGGAAAGCGAGGCAGCGCGGTCCGGGGATTTCTTCCATCAGCTGCATCACCGCTATTTCGAGTGCAATTACGGAACCTCGGAAATCCCCTTTGACCGCTGGTTTGGCACCTATCACGACGGCACCGCCGAGGCGACGACGCGGACGCGGGCCTTCAAGAAACAGATGTACACAAAGTGAGCGCCCATGAAACGGATCTATGATTTTAGCCGCAGCCCCGCCGAGCGGAACTACACCATCGCCGATCTGCAGGCATTGAAGGGCTCGGGCAAAAAGCTCTCGATGTCCAATCCCGCCAATGCCGACGAGCTACGCGCCTGTATCGAGGCGGGGATCGACCTTTTGGTAGTCTGGGAGAGCCAGATCGAAGAGGTCCGCCAAATCGCACCGACGCATTTCGCTGGCGTCGGCTCGACCTGGGCGCAGTTCGGCTCGGCGCAAGAAATCATGGACCATGCCTTTGATATGATGCGCAAAGGCGGGGACATGTATTATACGCTCCGGTCTTTTGACGTGATGGAGATGCTCGCCAAGGAAGGCATTCCGGTGCAAAGCCACATCGGCCTGATCCCGACCTTCAGCCACTATTGCGGAGGTCTGCGTGGCTTTGGCCGCAAGGCAGATGAGGCGATGGAAATCTACAAGACGCTGAAACGCATGGAAGACGTGGGCGTCTTTGCGGTTGAGGCCGAATGCATCGCCGAAGAGGTACTTGAGGCGGTGAATGGCAAGACCTCGATCGTGACCTTCTCGCTGGGATCGGGCATGGCGGGCGATGTGATTATGTCCTTCGTGGCGGATGTCTGCGGTGAGGCCAGCGAAGAAGACACGCCCCCCAAACACGCCCATGCCTTTGGCAATGTGGGGCGCTTGCACAAGCAAATCCACGAAGAACGTGTCGCAGCCCTTGGTGAATTCCACCGCGAAGTCGTGGCCGAGAATTTCCCCTATGCCAGCACCAACATCGGCATGCATGCAGGGGAAAAAGAGAAATTCCTCGAGGCTTTGGACAAATGGACGCCCACGCATCAGTAAAGGCCCCTTGACCTTCCAGTAACTGGAGGCCCTATTTAGCCATGGACGTCACTCAATGAGGATCCCATGGCGCAGGCAGCGCGTGTGCAAATTGATATCACCGGTATGAACTGCGGCTCTTGCGTTGGCCGGGTAGAGCGGGCTCTGGCCGCTGTGCCAGATGTTGCGGAGGCTTCGGTCAATCTTGCGAACGAAAGCGCATTGGTGTCGCTTGCCTCCCAAGGTCATGTGGATCGGGTGCTCGCGGCTTTAAAAGAGGCGGGCTACCCCGGAAGCGTCCGTCAGGCAGAAGCGCCGAGACGGGATAAATCTGAGGAAATTGAAAACCTTAGGCGGTCGGTCATCCTGGCGGCAATTCTGGCTGCGCCGGTGTTCTTTGCCGAAATGGGCGGGCATCTCTATCCACCTTTGCACCATTGGATTGCTGCCAACATCGGGCTTGGGACGTCTCACGTCCTTCAATTTCTGCTGGCCGCGCTCATCCTTATTGGGCCGGGGCGTCAGTTCTATCAGCTTGGTATCCCATCCCTCTTGAAGGGGGCGCCAGACATGAATGCTTTGGTGGCGCTCGGCACTTTGGCGGCCTTTGGGTTTTCTGTGGTGGCCACCTTCGCGCCGTCGGTTTTGCCTGCTGGAAGCGCCAATGTGTATTATGAGGCTGCTGCCGTCATCGTGGTTTTGATCCTGTTTGGTCGCTACCTTGAGGCCCGCGCCAAGGGCCGCGCCGGAGATGCCATCGCCGAATTGGTCGGCCTCACCCCCAAAACCGCGCGCGTTTTGCGAGGGGGGGGCATAAGGATGTCCCAATTGCTGACATCGCAGTCGGAGACCTGCTGCAAGCCCGCCCGGGTGAGCGGATCGCCGTGGATGGCGTGGTGACGGATGGCAGCTCTTACGTGGATGAGGCCATGTTGACCGGAGAACCTTTGCCCGCTGCCAAGGGCGTAGGTGATGACGTGATCGCGGGCACTATAAACGGTCAGGGCGTTCTGACCTATCGCGCCGAAAAGATCGGGGCAGAGACAGTTCTGGCGCGGATTGTTGCGATGGTCGAAGAGGCGCAGGGGGCGAAGCTGCCCATACAGGCCTTGGTGGATCGCATCACGCTGTGGTTTGTTCCCGCGATCATCGGAGTGACCGTGGTCACGTTTGGGATCTGGCTGCTCTTCGGTCCGTCTCCGTCCCTCATCCCAGCGATAGTGGCGTCGGTGTCGGTTCTGATTATTGCCTGCCCCTGCGCGATGGGGTTGGCGACGCCCACCTCGATTGTCGTCGGAACGGGGCGGGCCGCGCAGTGGCACGTTCTTTTTCGGCGCGGAGATGCGCTGCAGCGCTTGCAGAATGTAGATGTTGTGGCCCTGGACAAAACCGGGACGTTGACGATGGGGCGTCCTGAAGTGTCGGGAATTTTCGTGGTAGAAGGTCTGGAGGAAGACGAGGTCCTGAAGGTCGCAGCCTCTGTCGAGCAACATTCAGAACACCCGCTTGCGCGTGCGATTGTCGATGCGGCGCAGGCGCGAGGTCTTGCGTTGTGTCGATCCACCGTTGTGACCGCACATACAGGACGCGGTATCGAAGCACGCACGGATGAGCATCACATTCACTTGGGATCAGGCCGTTTTATGGCAGACATCGGGGCCAGCACGCAGGACTTTGAGCAGCAGGCTCAAGCTGCGACGCTTGCGGGGCAAACTCCGATCTTTCTTGCGGTGGCGGGGTGCTGTCTCGCCCTCATTCTCGTGTCTGATCAACTGCGAGACACGACCCCTGCGGCGATTGGAAACCTCAAGGCGCGTGGCCTGGAGGTGGTTATGATCACCGGCGACACAGAGGCGACGGCTCAGGCAATCGCGCGGGACCTCGGCATCGATCGCGTCATTGCGGGCGTGCTGCCCGAGGGGAAATCAGAGGCCATCCGTGCGCTGCAAGCAGGCCAACGCTCTGTGGCCTTCGTGGGAGACGGTATCAATGACGCACCCGCTTTGGCGCAAGCTGACGTGGGGATTGCGATTGGGACAGGGACCGACGTGGCGATTGAAACCGCTGACGTGGTTCTGATGTCGCCGGATATGAACGGAGTGATCAATGCGCTGGACGTCAGCAAGACCACCATGCGCAACATTCGCCAGAACCTTGGCTGGGCCTTTGGCTATAACGTCTTGCTGATCCCCGTGGCGGCAGGCGTTCTTGTGCCCTTCGGAGGGCCGCTTTTGTCGCCCATGCTTGCGGCTGGCGCGATGGCGCTGTCCAGCGTCTTTGTCGTCACCAATGCGCTGCGGTTGCGCCTGCTGCGCCCCGCGCTGCCCTCGAAAGGAGCCCTGTCATGAACATCGGACAAGTTGCGAAGTCCTCGGGGATCCCGGTGAAGACCATTCGCTACTACGAAGAGATCGGCTTTATCCGCCCGGATCGCGACGCCAATGGCTATCGGAATTTCGACGACAGAGACCTGCATAAGCTGGCCTTTATCGGTCGCGCGCGGTCTTTGGGGTTCACCATCGAGGAATGTCGCGCGCTTTTGGCGCTATATGAAGACCAATCCCGCGCCAGTGCCGACGTAAAACGCCTTGCCATGGATCACCTGAAGGACATCGACGCCAAGATCGCCGCGCTGAAATCCATGCGGGACACGCTGTCTGACCTTGTGACCTCTTGCGCGGGTGATGACCGTCCCGATTGTCCGATCCTGAATGATCTTGCAGGGCGCTAATCAGGCCGTTTTGGCGCGGGGCCCACGTATTTCTGGATCCACTCTTCAGGCACCTCAGAGCCATCATAGAGGAACGGCAAAATCCCGCGCCGTCCGCTTTTGCCGCGCATGGCTTTGATGTCGTCCTCAGATTTCGTCACCCGCTGCGACAAGCGCCGCCCCCATTGCGCGAGATAGCCATAAAGCCGGTCAATCTCGGCCTGATGCGTGTCGGTTTTGGCGAGGTCATGGAATTCCTCGGGGTCGGTTTCTAGGTCAAACAGCATAGGGCGGAAGCCACCCTCGGCGTGGATCAGTTTAAACCGCCCGTCAAAGACCATGAACAGCCGCGCATCCCGTGGCTCGAGCCCCAGCTTCACACAGACAGAGGTCGCCGAAAAATCATATTCGCTGATCGCAAAGTCGCGCCAATCGGGCGCCTCCCCATGCAGCCAGGGGGTTAAGGCGCGTCCCTCTAGGATGTGATCCGCCACTTTGCCTCCAGCGGCTTCGACAAAGGTCGGCGCGAGGTCGATGGATTCCACCAAAGCGTCACAGATCGTGCCTCGCGTTGCGTCAGCCTGTCGACGTGGGTCATAGACAATGAGAGGCACCTTTACGGACTGCTCGTGGAACAGTTCCTTCTCGCCCATCCAGTGATCGCCTAGATAGTCGCCATGATCAGAGGTCAGCACGATCATCGTGTCTTTCATGCGATCGGTTTGTTCCAAATAGTCCAGCAAGCGCCCAAGCTGATCATCGCATTGCTTGATCAGCCCCATATAGGCAGGGATGACCTTTTGGCGGACCTCATCACGCTGAAATGCGCTTGAGATCGCGTTCTGCATATAGGCCCCATAGACCGGATGCGCATCCTCGCGTTCGACATCATGGCGCAGAGGCATTGGCACGTGATTTTCGCCATACATATCGTGATAGGGCGCGGGCACGATGAAGGGCCAATGGGGTTTGATATAGCTGACATGAGCGCACCATGGCCCCTCGGCCTGTTCGATGAAATCAATGGTGCGGTCGGTCAGCCAGGGCGTCTCGCTGTGTTCCTCGCGAATGTTGGCAGGCTTGTCGGCATTTTCGAACATCCAGCCCGAGGCGATCTGGCCGTCTGTGACACCTGCATTGGCAAAATCCGCCCAAGGGTTTTCGCCTTCATAGCCCTGCGCCTTAAGGTATTCATTATAGGGGCTGCGTTTCTCGTCATAGAACCCGTCAGGCCCATAGCCCCATAGCCCATCGTCTCTGATCCAGACGTCAAACCCGCATTCCGCCTGCCGCGCGCCGATCACAGAGTCAGGCGCAAGGCCCAGCCGCGCCATACCCTCGGCATCGGCCTTCATATGGGTCTTGCCGATGAGCCAACAGCCCATCCCCGCCTTGCGCAGATGATCGCCCATGGTCAGCTCCCCGACCCGCAGGGGATAGCCATTCCACGCCGCTCCATGGGACGAGACATAGCGACCCGTATAGCTGCTCATGCGCGACGAGCCACAGATGGGCGACTGAATATAAGCATTGGAAAAGCGCACGCCCATCGCCGCCACACGGTCGAAATTCGGGGTTTGCAGATGCGGATGGCCCGCACAGCTTAGGTAATCAAACCGCAACTGATCATACATGATGTAAAGGATGTTCATGCTCTGAGGGCCTCATATCTGCGCGGCTTTGACCGCCTTGGGCCAAGTCCTAACATTTGAGCGTGCCCGAGGCTACTGCGCCTCGCGCATGCGCTCACGGATCGTCAGGACCGCAGAATAGCTCGAGACACAATAGGGCACCAAATAGGTCATCAGGATTTTGATCACGACCTCTGAAGAGATATCGCCAGAAATCAACCTGTCCCCATGGTTGATAATCGCCAAGATCGTGCCAACCACCAAAGCAATCATCGCAGCGCGGCGCATGACGGCACGCCGCGTGCAAAGGGCGATCAGGCTTGGCTCTTGGTCGGTGGTCATAACTCTGTCCCTGTGGTCTATTGCCAATCTATGGCAAGCCGCGCGCCGTGGCACCAGCCACTTTCCGGTGAACCTGGCGGAATTTACAAAGACTGCTTCGCCCAAAGCGCAATTGTCAGGCAGCTTGCTTCATGGCATGCAACATATTCGGCCCACCCCAAGGAGCGCAGGATGACCGTCTATAATCTGGGATCTATCAATATCGATCACGTCTACACGATGGAGGACTTCCCGCGCCCTGGCCAAACCCTCAGCGCGGAGAGCATGGTCACGAACCTCGGTGGCAAGGGTTTGAACATTTCAGTGGCGCTTAACCGGGCGGGTGCAGATGCGCGCCATATCGGGGCTGTTGGGGCAGGGGATGCACTGGTGCAGACGCTGCTCGCGCCGTTTGACCTGAAACTGGACAGTGTCGCCTTGCTTGAGGATCCCACGGGCCATGCCATTATCTATCTGGACAAGACCCGCGAAAATCAGATCGTGATCTTTCCGGGTGCCAATGGGGCGATCACGCGGGCGCATGTCGAGGCCTCTTTGGCGGATGCAGGCCCGGGTGACTGGCTGGTGCTGCAAAACGAAACCAACGCCAATGAGATCGGCCTCGCGGTCGCGCGCGCCAAGGGTATGAAGGTCGCGCTTGTGGCCGCGCCCTTTGACGACAGCATGCCCGATCTGATGCGCCGGGTGGATCTGGTGTCGGTCAACGAAGAGGAACTGCGCGATTTTGAGGCCGCCATGGGCGGATCCTTCCGCGATCACCGCGACATGTCTTTCCTAGTGACCTATGGGGCTGAGGGCGCTGAATTCGTCTCTGGTGATGAAACGCACCGGGTGGACGCCCACAAGGTTCAGGTTGCCGACACAACCGGAGCGGGTGATACCTTCTTTGGCGGTTTCATGGCGCATTATGCGGCTGGTGCGAGTGTCCCAGAGGCTCTGGAGTTCGCCTCGGCGATGGCGGCCTTACAAGTCCAAGCGCTGGGCGCGGCGGTGGCCATTCCGGCGCGCGATGATGTTTTGGCCTTCTTAAAAGGTTAAAATCGCGGCTTCCGCCCGTTCAAAATGCAGGCGGGTTCATCCACAGTTGGGTGAGTCTCTGTCTTGGGGCATCTGCGCCCAATTAACCTGCCCAAATGGTTAACTGTTGCGGATTTTGGGTACAGGCTCAGAGCCTTCTGCCACTGTTTCCAGTATTGTAACACAAGGCGAAAAAAACTCTGACGCGATCTGCGGGGCTCGTCAAATATCGGTCATAGATATTAATGCACTGTGAACAAGTTAAATTAAATAAAAACAATATTTTAAGTCGAATTTCCGCCTGTCCGCTATGCCTGCCCGCCACAATTGCTGACAGCGTGTAGGCAAAACCCCTACAACGTCCCGTTTTTTCCCGACTTATCGGCGTGCCGTGCCAGCGCCACGCTTTCCTCAAGTCTGGTTAATCGCCTCAAGAGGATTTCTCTAAAAATGGCTCGAATTAGTGTATTTGGAATTGGGTATGTTGGCGCAGTTGCGGCCGCGTGTTTGGTGCGTGATGGCCATAAGGTGATCGCGGTTGATGTCGACGAAGACAAGGTAGACCTGATCAACCGAGGACAATCTCCGATTGTAGAGGAAGGTCTTGGCGCGCTGATTGCAAAAGGCATCGACAGTGACCGGCTTTTTGCCACCAGTGACGCGAGTTTTGCCATTGATCAAACCGACGTCAGCCTGGTTTGCGTGGGCACGCCCAGTGATCCGAGCGGCGCATTGGATCTGACCTATATCAAAGAGGTCAGCCGCCAGATCGGCCAGGAAATGCGTGAAAAAGAGACACTGCATTCTGTGATCCTGCGCTCCACTGTCTTGCCCGGCACGTCTGAGGACATCTGTATTCCTCTGATCGAGCGCCATTCCGGCAAAACCGTGGGGCGCGGCTTTGGCTTTGGCTACTATCCGGAATTTCTGCGCGAGGGCAGCGCGATTGAGGATTATGACGATGCGGGTCTTGTGGTCTTTGGCGCGTTGGATGAGGCGACGCGGAACTTCCTGCATATGGTGAACGCGACACAGGACTGCTGCCTGCATGAGGTCGGACTGCGCACCGCCGAGATGGTGAAGTATACCTCTAACAGCTGGCGTGCGACCAAAGTCACATTTGCCAATGAAATCGGCAATATTTCAAAGGCTTGCGGCCTTGATGGGCAAGAAGTGATGGATGTGCTGTGCGCCGACCACAAAGTCTCGATGTCGCCGAAATTTCTGCGTCCGGGCTTTGCCTTTGGAGGCTCTTGCCTGCCCAAGGATATCCGCGCGTTGAAACATCTCGCGGATCGCACGCAAACGCCGACACCGCTTTTGAGCGCGGTTCTGGATGCCAATGACGCGCAGGTGGCGCGGGCGGAACGTATGGTGCGAGACTCTGGCGCGCGCCACGTCGGTTTTGTCGGCATTTCCTTTAAGCCTGGCACCGATGATCTGCGCGAGAGCCCTCTGGTCGAGCTGGCCGCGCGGCTGGTGATGCAGGGTATCACTGTCTCGGTTTTTGATCCCTATGTGGCGCAATTGGCGGCGCAACAGGATGGCGATCCGTTTCGCAACAGCAAGCTGCCCTATCTGAAGCAGATGCTAGTGCAAGAGCTGCCCGCGCTGGTCGCGGCGACAGATGCGCTGGTGATCGGCAATTTCTATGCGGAAACCGTTGAAATTCTGGGGGCAGCCTCGGTGACCAAGCCCACGATCGATCTGACGCGCGTGAGGCGCGATATGGTCAGCACGGGCACCTATGAAGGCATCTGCTGGTAAGTCTTGATGCTGGGTCACGCGACATATCTCATGAGCCTTGCGCTTTTGGCGATCCTTGTCAGCGCGACGGATTTGTCTGGAGCACGCGAGGCATTTGTCGTGATCGGAGCGCTCGGGATCTGGCGCTATAGCTGGGCCGTGTTGAATTTCTCCCGCGCCATTTGGTTTCGTCGGGTCGCTTACCCGCGCCGCAAGGCGCGCGCGCGCGGCTTATGCCGAACGCGGCCGCCCCGCGCGGGCACATTTTCTGGTGACTTCTTACCGTATCCCCACCGACGTCACCCTTCGCGTCTAACCGAGTCATTGTGATGCGCTTCCTTTGGGTTCTGTTTCTCGTGGTCGCGAGTCCCTTGGTTGCATGTCCGGATTTTGCCGATGTGCCCAGATCACTCAGCTATCCAAGCCCCTACGTGGCAGGAGATCCGACAAAATCTCAGATTTCAAAGTCGCAACATGCGCAGATGAAAGCTGCGGTGGCACCTATAGATGACGCGCTGCAGGCTTTGGCGCGTGTTGCAGACGATTTACCAGATCCAGACGCACAGCGGTGTTTGACATCGCACTTGCAGCACTGGGCGCAGCAGGATGGGCTTGCAGAGCTTCAGACACTGCAGGCCCGTTTGACAATCGGCGCGCGTCTTGCCGGTTTTGCCATCCTCGCGCGGCGCTTGAAGGCGGCTGGCGCGATAGAGGCTGACTTGAGAGATATCTCGCAATGGCTTTCACGACTTGCTCGAGCGCAGGTGTCATTTTGGGAAGCCGAAGCCCCACCTTTGGCCCGTAAGGGCAACTTGCGGGCTTGGGCCAGCTTAGCGGTTTGGCTGATCGGAGAGCTACAGGGATCAACGATTTTGATGGAGTGGGCCAGGGCCGGACAAGCGCAAGTCATTTGCGCCGCAAACACGGATGGCAGCCTGCCAATCGAGATGCGTCGCGGGCAATTTAGTTTACATTATCAACTGCATGCGGTTGCGCCGCTTGTTGTCTTGGCCGCGTTTCAAAAACAGGCACAGCGGCCTGCGCCGTGCGAGGCGGCGCTACGGCGCGCGGTGGAATATGCACTCTCTGATATAAAGACTGGTTCAAAAACCGCGGCTCGCACAGGCGTAGTTCAGAGTTACTTCAATGGAACGGAAACGCTTGCGCCACATGAACTCGCTTGGATTGAGGCATACCTGACGCTTGAGGCCTCGGGGCCTGCATTTAAGCTTGCGCGTGATTTGCGCCCGCTACGCGCTTCAAAACTCGGAGGAAATCAGACCAAACTCTGGGGTCATTAACGGATCATAAAGAATTTCCTGAGACTTTTAGAAAAACAATAAGAGCAGTTTTAGGAAGTTATTTGTGCAAACGGTTTTAATCATAGATCGGAATCCGTCTTTGGCAGAGGCTCTGGCCGCACAGCTTTCAGTGCCAGGTGAACGGAGCTGCATGGGGGCGGCTTCGGACAACCCAATCGCCCGCATTCGTGAGGCAGAGGTCGATCTGGTTATTCTGGATCCCTGCGATCTAGAGGAGGATCTGGAGCAGTTTTGCACAACGCTTCTGAATGGTTCCGGGAAACCTCGGTTGCTGTCCTATAGTTTCACGGTCTCACGCCCTGCGATCCAAGAGGCCTTAGGGGCAGGGTTTCACGGCTGCATGTCAAAATACTCGACCCTCATCCAGCTAGAGGTAGCGATTGCAGCGGTGCTTGGGGGCGGCGTTTACTTTGACCCGAGGTTCGCGGAACTTTTGTGGCCCGCTCAGAATAAATTGCCCGACGATGTGCTGAGCCTGCGTGAGAAGGAAGTGCTGGTGCGCACAGCCAAGGGGCTTGCGAGCAAGCAAATCGCGATGGATCTGGAAATCAGTGCCAAGACGGTCGAAACCTACAAGGCGCGCGCGGTGCAGAAACTGGGGCTGTCTGATCGCTCCAAGGTATTTGATTATGCGCTAGAGCAGGGCTGGATCAACTAAGCTGCTTCCAATTGGCGCGCTGGCCCATTGCCTCTTGACCCGCGTCCGCTTTGTGACCACTTACGCTTGCACCAGCAAGCGAGGACTCTATGGCGCGCCAACCCACCCCCTATGCCAGCGACGAAGAGCGCGAGAAATCCAAGCGTATCGGCGCCTTGCGCGAACTTGCGCCATTTCTGGCCCCTTATAAGTGGCTTGTTTTCTTTGCGGGTGTCGCGCTGGTTCTGACAGCCAGCGTGTCGCTTGTGCTGCCAATAGCGGTGCGCCGCGTGGTGGACAATTTCAACACGGCCAATGCGGAACTATTGAACAGCTATTTCCTTGCCGCGATTGGCGTCGCTGGCTTGCTCGCTGTGGGTACGGCGCTGCGCTATATGCTCGTGACGAAACTGGGCGAAAGCGTTGTCGCTGATATCCGCAAAGCAGTGTTTGACCGCGTGATCGGCATGAGCCCCGCCTTTTATGAACGCATCATGACCGGCGAAGTCCTTTCTCGGATCACGACGGACACCACACTGATCCTGTCGGTCATCGGCAGCTCGATCTCGGTGGCCTTGCGCAATGTTCTGATCTTTGCGGGCGGTCTGGTCCTGATGCTTTGGACCTCGGCCAAGCTGACGGGCCTTGTTTTGCTGATCGTGCCCTTGGTCATTGTGCCGATTGTGGTGCTGGGCCGCCGCCTGCGCGTGATCAGCCGCGAGAACCAGGACAAGATCGCTGAAAGCTCTGGCAACGCCTCTGAGGCCTTGCTGGCCGTCCAAACCGTGCAGGCCTTCACCCACGAGGCGCAGTCTCGCAAGAGCTTCTCGGATGTGACGGACCAGTCCCTTGTGGCAGCCTATAAACGGATCACGACCCGCGCCGTCATGACAATGATCGTGATTTTCCTGATCTTCTCTGGCGTGGTCGGCGTTTTGTGGATCGGCGCCAATGACGTGCGCACAGATGTCATGAGCGCCGGTGCTTTGATCCAATTCGTGATCTATGCGGTGATGGTCGCGGGCTCTGTCGCGGCCCTGTCGGAAATCTGGGGAGAGCTGCAACGCGCAGCGGGCGCGACTGAGCGTCTGGTGGAACTCTTGCAAGTCGAAGACCGCGTGCAAGATCCCCAAGCGGCCAAATCCTTGCCGAAACCCGCGCGCGGCCAGATCGACTTTGATGCGGTCAGCTTCAACTACCCCGCGCGCCCCGATATCCCGGCGCTTAAGGACGTCACCCTGTCCATTCAGCCCGGAGAAACCGTGGCCTTTGTCGGCCCCTCTGGTGCGGGAAAAACTACGATCATCCAGATGCTGCAGCGCTTCTATGATCCTCTGGCGGGCGAGATCCGCATTGACGATGTGGCGTTGACCGATATGGAGCGCTCCGATTTCCGCTCGGAAATCGCGCTGGTGCCGCAGGATCCTGTGATCTTTGCAACCACCGCCCGCGAAAACATCCGCTTTGGACGCCCCGAGGCGACAGACGCAGACGTCGATGCCGCCGCCAAAGCCGCCGCGGCCTATGACTTTATCTCGGCTCTGCCCGAGGGTTTTGACAGCTATGTCGGCGAACGCGGCGTGATGTTGTCTGGCGGTCAAAAGCAACGCATCGCCATTGCGCGCGCCATCCTGCGCGATGCGCCGATCCTTTTGCTCGA
This sequence comes from Cognatishimia activa, assembly GCF_017798205.1. Lineage (NCBI taxonomy): Bacteria > Pseudomonadati > Pseudomonadota > Alphaproteobacteria > Rhodobacterales > Paracoccaceae > Cognatishimia > Cognatishimia activa. The sequence continues at coordinate 2,496,713 of NZ_CP060010.1, forward strand.
CGAAGCGACCTCGGCGCTGGATGCGGAAAGCGAACGACTGGTGCAGCAGGCCGTCGATGGCCTATCTAAGGACCGCACGACGCTGATTGTGGCCCACCGTCTGGCGACCGTAAAGAAAGCCGACCGCATTATCGTCATGGAGGCCGGTCAGATCGTCGCGCAAGGCACGCATGCGGAATTGGTCGCCCAAGGCGGGCTTTACGCGAAACTGGCGCGTTTGCAATTTACAGCCGACGACGCCGCTTAATCGCGAATTTTCGGACTTTCGCACCGCGCGGCTCTTTAGATTTGTTGCGCGGTGCCTAAATCTCTGTAACCCTGTGAAAAGAGGGGCGTCGGGCAAACCGACGCAGCGTCTTTTGTCAGATCGGCCAAGGTTGACCCAAAGGTAACCTTGATCCGCAAAAGTCGCATATGGTGAAAGTCCAAGGCGCGCAAACGTCTAAGAATAGGGCGCTAGGGGAGGAATATATGAGTTTCGACAATATTGGTGACATCCAGCAGATCAACGCAACGCCGCTTGCGGATCGCAATCTGCCCACCACCATCCACGAGATGCTGCTGCGGTCCAAAGAGACCCACGGCAGTCGTCGCGCGGTCAGCTATCAGATCACCTCTGGCCCCAAAGACAAGGCCGAGACCATCACCTGGTCCGAGTTCTATGACAAATCCGTACAGGCCGCGAACCTGTTCCGCAGCCTGGGCGTCGGGGAAAACGATGCGGTGGCGTATATTACGCCCAACACCAATGAGACGCTCTATACGCTCTTTGGGGGCATGATCGCGGGTATCGCAAACCCGATTAACCCGCTTCTGGATCCTGAACAGATCGCAGGCATCCTGCGTGAGACCGGCTGTAAGGTCGTTGTGACCATCAAGGCCTTCCCCAAGACCGACGTGCCTCAGAAAGTGGCCGAGGCGATTGCCATGGCACCCGACGTGCATACGGTTCTGGAAATCGACATGCTGCGCTATCTGACACCGCCCAAAAGCTGGATCGTGCCGCTGATCCGTCCGAAAAACCCAGTGACCCACAAAGCCAAGGTGCTGGATTTCGTCACCGAGATGAACAAGCACAATAAAACGCTGGATTTTGCCGACAGCACCGGCGACCGCGTTGGCGCTTATTTCCACACCGGTGGTACCACCGGCACGCCGAAAGTAGCACAACACCAATATAGCGGCATGATTTACAACGGCTGGATCGGCAATCATCTGTTGTTCACTGATGAGGACAACATCATGTGTCCTCTGCCGCTGTTTCACGTCTTTGCGGTCCACGTGATCATGATGGCTGCCATTCAGGCGGGCTCTCATGTGGTCTTCCCAACGCCTGCGGGCTATCGCGGTGATGGGGTGTTTGATAACTTCTGGAAGTTGATCGAACGCTGGAAGATCTCGTTCATCATCACCGTTCCTACGGCGGTTGCCGCTCTGATGCAGCGCGAAGTGAACGCGGATATCTCCTCGGTCAAAACGGCCTTCTCAGGCTCGGCCCCAATGCCGATGGAGCTGTTCAAACGTTTTGAGAGCGTGTCTGACGTGGCCATCGTCGAAGGCTATGGCCTGACCGAAGCCACGACGCTTGTGTCCTGTAACCCTCCGGGTGGTGAGAAGAAAGTCGGCTCGGTCGGCGTGCCGCTGCCCTATGTGGACGTCAAGATTTACAACACCGACGCAGACGGCAAACCGGTGGACGTGCCGAACAATGAGATCGGCGAGATCTGTGTCTCTAGCCCCGGTGTCTATGTAGGCAACACCTATACTGAGGCCGAGAAAAACGCAGACCTTTATCATGGCGACTACCTGCGCACCGGCGACTTGGGTCGTATTGATGAGGACGGCTATGTCTGGATCACGGGCCGCGCCAAAGATCTGATCATCCGCGGTGGTCACAACATCGACCCGGCCGAGATCGAAGAGGCATTGGTGCAGCATCCCGCTGTTGCCGTGACCGGCGCCATCGGTCAGCCCGACGCCTATGCTGGTGAGATCCCCTGCGTCTACGTCGAGCTGGTTGAGGGCGCATCTGCGACTGTTGACGAGTTGATGGAACACTGCAAATCCACGGTCATGGAAAAAGCAGCGATGCCGAAATACGTCGAGATCCTGCCAGAGGTGCCAAAGACTGCGGTTGGCAAGGTCTTTAAGCCCGATCTGCGGAAAATGGCGATCGAGCGGATCTATAACGAGGCGCTTGAGGCGGCGGGCTCACCGGCGCGCGTGGTGAGCGTTTCGGATGACAAGAAACGCGGCCTCGTGGCGCAAATTCAGCGCAATGACGCGACTGAAGAAGACATGACCCGCATCCTTGGCGCCTTCACACGTCCGTGGGAGTGGGCCGCATAAGGGCTCGCAGATATTTTGCGACAAGGGCGAAGGTCGATGCGGCCTTCGCCCTTTTCTTTTGAATTTGTTCGCGCTAACGGTTTTGGATCAGCGAAATCACACGCGCGTATGTGCTTGTTCCAATAGGTGAAACTCATGACCCATATCCTCGCAATCGACCAAGGCACCACCTCTACACGGGCGATCATCTTTGATGCGGATATGAAGATCACTGCGGTGGCGCAGGAAGAGTTCAAACAACATTTTCCGGCCTCTGGCTGGGTGGAACACGCGCCAGAGGATCTGTGGGACACGACGTTGTCGACCTGCACAGCGGTGTTGGAAAAGGCTGGGTTGGCCGCAACTGACGTCACTGCAATCGGCATCACCAACCAGCGCGAGACGACGTTGGTCTGGGACCGCGCAACGGGCAAGCCTGTGCACAAGGCGATTGTCTGGCAGGACCGGCGGACAGCCGACACTTGCCGTGCTTTGAAAGAGGCTGGGCATGAAGAGCTGGTGACTGATGTCACCGGGCTTTTGCTGGATCCCTATTTCTCGTCCACCAAGATCAAGTGGATTTTGGATCAAGACGACACCCTGCGCGACCGCGCGCGGGCAGGGGAGCTGGCCTTTGGCACCGTGGACACTTGGGTCATCTGGAACCTCACCGGCGGCGCTCGCCATGTGACGGACGCGACCAATGCGGCCCGCACGATGCTTTATGACATCCACAAAGGGAAGTGGAGCAGCCGCATCTGTGATTTGCTTGATATTCCTATGGAAATGCTGCCCGAAGTCCTGGATTGCGCCGCTGATTTCGGCGTGACCGATGCGGGTATTCTGGGCGCAGAGATCCCAATTCTTGGTGTCGCAGGCGATCAGCAGGCCGCCACCATCGGGCAGGCTTGTTTTGAGCCGGGCATGATGAAATCCACCTATGGCACCGGCTGTTTCGCCCTAATGAACACCGGCGGCATGTCGGTGAAATCTCACAACCGTTTGTTAACCACCATCGCCTATCAATTAGACGGCAAAACGACCTATGCGCTGGAAGGCGCGATCTTTATCGCGGGCGCTGTGGTGCAATGGCTGCGTGATGGGTTGGGGATTATCGAGGATGCCAAGGAAACGCAGGCTTTGGCGGAACAGGCAGATCCCGCGCAGGATTTGGTGCTGGTACCTGCCTTTGTTGGTCTCGGCGCGCCTTATTGGGCGCCGGATTGCCGCGGCGCGGTCTTTGGGCTGACCCGCGGCTCTGGTCCTGCGGAATTCGCCCGCGCGGCGTTGGAAAGCGTCGGCTATCAGACCCGTGATTTAATGGAGGCCATGAAAGGCGACATGGGCGAACGCGCGCAATCCGGCGTGTTGCGCGTGGATGGTGGCATGACGGCGAGCGATTGGACGATGCAATTCCTCTCCGACATCATCGGCGCACCTGTAGACCGCCCAGAGGTGCTCGAGAGCACCGCGACCGGCGCTGCCTGGCTCGCGGGCATGCGGGCAGGGGTCTATCCATCGATGGAAGATTTCGCGAAATCCTGGGCGCGGGATCGGCAATTTGAGCCTGCGATGGATCGCGACACGCGGGATGCGAAATATGCAGGCTGGAAAAAGGCTGTGGATGCGACTTTGTCGGTCTAACGGAGTGGTGGGGTGAAACCCCAACCTACGACCATTGATCGGTGTCCATCCAGATCGTCACGGGGCCGTCGTTTAGCAGAGAGACCTTCATATCCGCCCCAAAGCGCCCTTTGGCGACAGGTATGCCTGTTTTGGCTAGTTGGTCGGCAAAGAACTCATAGAATCTATTGCCTTCCTCTGGCCCGCACGCAGTTGAAAACCCGGGCCGATTGCCGCTTTTGGTGTCTGCCGCGAGGGTAAACTGGCTAACCACCAAAGCAGATCCGCCAATATCCAGAACAGACTTGTTCATCTTGCCTGCCTCATCCTGAAAAATCCGCAGTTTGCTGATTTTTCCGGCCAGCTTCACGGCTTCAGCCTCGCTATCCCCGCGCATCGCGCAGATCAGCACCAAGAGGCCTTGGCCAATCTCGCCAACAACTTCACCGTCCACTCGAACAGAGGCCTCAGAGACCCGCTGGATCAAAGCTCGCATATCTCTACCTTATTGATTTTGCGCCACAAAATAGCCGATTACACCCGCAAAAATCAGCCCCAAAACAACGGCAAAGCCGATCTTCCAGGCGGACCAAGGCCGCTCGCCCTGAACCCGTCCGGTGCGGCCGTTCACGACAAAGCGATAGGTCTCGCCGCGATATTTATAGGCAGCCATCCAGACTGGCAGCAGGATATGTTTGAACGTCACATCCGAGATCGTGGTGTCCACGTCATGCACACGCTGGCGATCCCCGCCGATGTCAAATTTCACGTCCCGCAGGATCACGCGGTCCATATGGGCGCGGGCCTCAACAAAGCCTTCATCCAGCTCCACCGCATAGGCTTCGGCGCGGAAACCGGCGAGGAACTCCGGGCGGTATGGCTCCAACGCGGCCAGGTCCCAAGGCGCAAGCGCATCGGTGTATTTCTTGGGCAGGCTTCGCGACGCCAGCACAAGCACATCGTCAAAAAACCGCGCCACGCGACCCGAGACTGCGCGCCAGCGGACTTTGACCTCGCTGATGGTCTCGGTCTTGCCATTGCGCGTCACAGTGCGGTTGACGCGATACTCGGTGCCGCGCTCGCCGCGATAGCTGGATTTCGTGTCTGCATCAAAGGTCCAATAGGGCACATAGATGCCGTCCATCTTGCGACCCTTGCGTGCGTATTCCTGCAAGCCATTGGGGGCAAACCACAATTTACCAAGCCAGTCTTCCATCGCCTTGTGGGCGGAACGCTCGTTCAGGTGAAACGGCAGCACGCCACGGGGTTTGATATGACGGTGCGTGCCGGTGTCGGTGACCACGGGTGTGGCGCAAAACGGGCATTCCTTGGAATGGGTGACCGAGTCAAATTCCACCTGTGCGGCGCAGTTCGGGCATTTGGAGACCCGCGTTTCTTCGATCTCTTGCGCGGGCAGCTGGTTCTCGATCGCGCGGCGGAAATCCAGTTCCTTGATCGAACCTTTCCACGGCCCGACCTCGTCGATCTGGCTTTCATTGCCGCAATGGTCACAGACCAGTTTCGAGGCCGCCGGATCAAACCGAAAATCCGCTCCGCAATTGTCGCAAGGAAAACGGTGCTGGCTGCTCGGCGTGGCCGGTGCAGCGGGCGGTGGGGGAGGGGTGTCCTGCATTTATGCGCCCGGTGGAGGCGGTGGCGGCATGATGGTGAAAAGCTGCGCGAGCTCGGCCACGTCTTCGGCCTTTTTCCAGCCGTCTTGGCCTGCCGTCCAAACATAGGTCTCGCGCGTCAGCCCGCCTTCTTCGGCCATACGTCCGAGGCGCGCCTTGGAAAACGGCCCGGAGGTCTGCCCATTTTCCGCAATGTGCCACACATGCTCCACGGGCGGAGGCGGCGGGGCCGGTGCCGCCGCAGAAGGCGCCGTCGCCTGACCCGCCGCACCCCAAGGTCCGGAATTTGTGGCACCGGTCGCCATCGCGCCCATCTGCATGCCAAGTGCTGCGCCCATGCCGGCTTCCATTGCACCACCTGCCATGCCGCCTTGACCCAGGGCTTCGGCGGCTTTCCATTTCATGTGGTCATTGAGGTTACCCGCGATACCACGCGAGGTGCGGTCGTCGAGAGCCGCTTCAACAGCAGGCGGTAAGCTAATGTTTTCAATATAAAGTTCAGGGATCGACAGCCCGTATTGCGCAACCACAGGATCAATCGCCTCAGCAACGATCTTGCCAAATTCGCCCGTATTCGCCGCCATATCCAAAACCGGAATACCCGAGCCCGCGATGACCTTCGAGAACTCCTGCACGATGATGTTGCGGATCTGGAAAGAGATCTCGTCCATGGTGAATTCACCATCGGTCCCAACGATCTCGGTCAGGAAACGCGCAGGGTCAGTCACGCGAATCGAATAGGTGCCATAGGAGCGCAGACGCACCGGCCCAAATTCCGGATCCCGCGCCATTATCGGGTTTTTGGTGCCCCATTTCAGGTCGTTAAAACGTGTTGTGTTGACGAAGTAGATCTCGGATTTGAAAGGGCTTTTGAAGCCGTGATCCCAATGCTGCAACGTGGTCATGATCGGCATGTTGTTGGTCTCAAGCATATAAAGACCAGGCGTGAACACATCCGCCAATTGCCCTTCATGCACAAAGACGGCGGCCTGGCCTTCGCGGACCGTCAGCTTGGCGCCATATTTGATCTCGTGGCCCTCGCGTTCAAACCGCCAGACCATCGTGTCGCGCGTGTCATCGACCCAATGGATGACGTCGATAAACTCTCCGGTCAGAAAATCAAAAATACCCATGGGATCTCCTTTAGGTTTCGGCCCCGTCGCCCATTTTTTCGCGGGCGAGGGTTTGAACGATTGGTCGGGCCTCGGCTGCACTCATGCCGATGCGCAACCGAGGGTCATATAGCATAGCCAAGAGCGCTTCGTCATGGCTGGTGAGCAGGGCGAACTCGTCGTCATCGTTGAAAATAGACGGCCGCGCAAAGGGGCTGTCGTTCACGATGCCCAGCCCTTGCGCGATTTCCTCGTGATAGCAGGAGCGGCGCAGCAAATCAGGGTGTTCTGCACGCACAACGGCGACGGCCGATAGGATACGAGGGGCAGGGCCTTCGGCGTGGCTGACGACCACCAAACAATGTGTGGCGCGCGGCGGAGAAATGATCTGGGCCAGCGCCGAAGCACTCAGGCTGGGCAGCAGGGCGCGAATGCGCGCCGTCATGGCGCTTTTGTCGTCTTCGCCGATCACGAGAATATGGAAATTCGGACGCAAGCGGCCCGCAGAGATCGGATGGCCTGTGATGCGAGACAGGCGTCCCGCGTATTCGCGGATCATTGCCGTATCCTGGGCGCGGATCTCGTCACTGACGCTCGGGCCATATTCGACATTGATGCGCACCGGTTGATCCCAGCGGCTCAGCAGCCGTTCCTGACCCGTGCCACGCTGCACCCGCGTTCCAATGGTGTGTTCGTCATAAAACGTCACCTTCTCGAAGTTTCGGGCAAGCATGGCTGAGGTATAAGGCGTATCCGGCCCGCCACCATCGACCCGCAAGAGGCCGCGTACCAGAAGGTCACTTTCCACGCGCTGGTAATAGCGCGCCATATCCGCACTCTTGAGGCTTTGTTTCGGGCCCTGAGGTGCAGAAGTGGATGGCGGCACCGGTTGCGCAACCGGAACGAGCTGACAGGCCGCGAGGCCTGCCATGAGGGCAAAAGCCGTTATGCGTTTGAAAACACGCACCAATTAGCCAGCAGAAGTCCCGACGGTGTCGCCCAAGCCAGTCTTTTTGGCCTTAGCCGCCGCAAGGGTCTCGCGCAGTTCGGATTCCATCTTTTTCAGCTCTTCCTCGGCTTCGGCACGTTTGGCTTTGCCTTCGTCCGCGATCTGCAGGCTTTCCTCAATCGTGCCGATCAGGTCCGCATTCGCCTGTTTCACCGCCTCGATATCAAAGACACCGCGTTCCATTTCCTCGCGGATCATCTTGTTGCTCTCGCGCAGGTTCGCGGCGTTGGCGGTCAGAAGCTCGTTGGTCAGGTCATTGGCGTCACGCACCGCAGCGGCGGCCTCAGCCGAGCGTTGAATAGTCACCGCCTGCGCCAGTTGGGTTTCCCAAAGCGGCACGGTGTTGACCAAAGTCGAGTTGATCTTGGTGACCAAGGATTTATCGTTTTCCTGCACCAGACGGATCGAGGGCAGGGACTGCATCGTCACCTGACGGGTCAGTTTCAGATCGTGCACCCGGCGTTCCAGATCATCGCGCGCGGCGCGCAGGTCGCGCAATTCCTGCGCCACCATGACCTTGTCTTTTTCCTCAGCGGCCTCGACCGCAGCCTCTTTCGCGGGAATGTCATTGGCATCCAGATCCGCGATCTTGGCTTCGCCAGCGGCAATATACAGCGCCAGCTCGTCATAGAAGTTCAGCGTCTTTTCATAGAGCAGATCGAGGGACTTGATGTCCTTCATCAGCGTGTGCTCGTGATCCAGAAGGTTGTCGGTGATCCGGTCGATCTGGCCTTGGACTTCTTCAAACCGTGCGGTGAATTTCGCAAATGGCGCGGCGCGGCCCAACAGTTTCTCCCAGAAACTGGTCTTGCGGCGTGTGTCGAGTTCGCTGACAGAGAACCCACGGATCGTCGTCACGATATCGCGCAGGCTGTCACCCGCAGGGCCTACGTCCTTGTTGCGCACACCGTCCAGCATGGATTGGCTGATGGTCTGCAATTCCGCCTGTGCGGCAGAGCCGAAGGACACGATGGAATTCGTGTCGCTCATGTCGAGTTCCGCGATGCGTTTGGTGATCTCTGCAGAGGTCGCTTTATCGGCCTGTTCCAGCGGCACAATCTCGGTTGACTGTGCGGGTTCCGGCAGGATCACGGCGTTGATAGCTTCGACTTCGGCCAGCGCGGCCTCGGCTTTTTGACGAACAGTGTCAGACATTAAAATTCCCTCGTTTACAGTGTGTTACGCATCGTCGCGGATGCCTTCGCGTTGCAACCTTTCGCGCAACACATCGATTTCGACCGTCAGGTCAGAATGGTCATTCATTAGGAGCTTCTGAGTGCGAGAGGCAAAGTTTTGCTCCAGATCATCCAGCAGAGCCTCATAGTCCGCACGGGCCTGAGCGTCTCGGTTGCGCGCATAGATGTCAGAAAACTTCGCGGTGGCGTCACGTGCACCTTTCAAATAGACCGACAGATATTTGCGCGCAGAACTCAGATCACGCGGGTCGTCTTCGATGGTGCGAAAGAGATCCCGCGCGGTGGTGCCAAACTGCGCAACTCGGCGTTCTAAGGCGCGGTCTCCGGCACGAAGAATGGATTCCTTCATAGCCTCAAGATGCTTTTCCGCCTCATCCACAGCCCGCGCGACACGGTCTGTCTGAAAGGTGTCGATGCCATCCATCCCTTTGTCGCGCATGGGGTCCAGCCCAAAGGCAAAGCTGTGCAGAACCGCGCCCAGAACCGCAAAGATCACCGCATCAATCAGCCCATGACCCGCAATGCCAACCAGACCAAGTCCCACGCCCGTCATAACAGATCCTGCCAGCTTGCGCGGCATGGCCGGACGCCTTGCGACTTTGCGCGCCTCATAGGCTTCTTCGGCAATCAGGCCTTCACGGGTCAGCCAGCCCGCCAAGAGCAGCACACCAAGGGCTGCCAGATATTGCGCCATGACAATGGGCTCAGAGGTGAAGGCCTTCCAGATCAAGGGCAGAGGCGCGATGAACAGAAGGTTGACGCGAAATCCGACCTTGCTGCGTTTCGCGTTTTGAAAGCCGCCCTTGGGTGTCGACGCCGCCGCAGTGTCGCGCGCACCGTCAGGGCTGAATTTACCACCATATCGCTGAGCCATCACGCACCTCCTGTGAAAGAGACGTAAAGGATCAATATGACAAGCAGCACAAAGGACAGGCGCTGCAATCCATTTGCTGACATTAACAATTTACCCCCAAGAACCTTTGTCAAAAATCTAGGGGGTTTAATGCTGTCTTGCTAGGGGGAACTCTGGTGAAAGCGCATCAAAGCTGAGGTTTGCCGAAGCTTTGGTCAGGTTAGCGTGACTTATGCGGCCCGCGCGCCTGTGGCTTGCCACTCCGATTGGGGGAAGGGCGCTTGCCGGGCTCTCCCATAGGTTTCTTGCCGGGTTTGCTGCTGGCTGCGAAGGGCTTGCCGCCGGGTTTGCCACCTGGCTTCCCCGCAGGCTTGCGATTTCGCGAGGGTTTCTTGCGGTCCTCTATGGGAGTGACGTCCTCAATACCCAGATGCGCCCGTACCGCGCGGCGACGGATCTCATCGACCTCGCCGGGCTTCAGATCACCCAATTGGAACGGCCCATAAGACACACGGATCAGCCGGTTCACCGTCAACCCAACCGCCCCCATCGCACGCCGGATCTCGCGGTTTTTGCCTTCCTTAAGGGACACAGTCACCCAAGCGTTCGCCCCTTGCTGGCGATCCAGAGAAATCACCATCGGTGCAAATTTCTCGCCATCAACTTCGATGCCACGACGCAGGGGCGCAAAGGTATCCTCAGTCGGCCGCCCATTCACCCGCACGCGGTATTTGCGGATCCAACCCGTGGAGGGCAGCTCCAGCTTGCGTTTGACCGCTCCGTCATTGGTGAGCAACAGCAGGCCTTCAGAGTTCAAATCCAAACGCCCGACCGTCATCACCCGCGGCAGATCCTCGGGCAGCTCGTCAAAGATCGTCTTGCGGCCTTGCTCGTCTTTGTGGGTCGTGACCAGTCCCAGAGGCTTGTGATAAAGCCAGATGCGTTCGGGTTCAGCCTCTGCAATCGGCGCGTCATCCACGGTGATCTTCTCATGCCCCATGATGTTGAGGGCAGGGGACTTCAGCACCTTGCCATCGACGGCCACACGGCCCGCCTCGATCATACGTTCGGCTTCGCGGCGCGAGGCAACACCTGCGCGGGCGAGAACTTTGGCAATGCGGTCGCCCTTGGAGGCTTCTTTGGCCCTGCCTTTGGTTGTGGCTTTGGGCTTGGGGGGCTGTTTCTTGGTCATGCAGGGGCTTTAACGGCCAATTGACGCTTGCGAAAGGGGGAATGCGCGGGCATCTGATGGGGTATGCAGTTCAAAAGCCACATGGATAAGGCCCTTGAGGCGGCCCGAGACGCCGCCGCGCGCGGAGAAGTGCCTGTGGGCGCGGTGCTCGTCGCTCCCGACGGAACGCTACTTTCTATGGCAGGAAACCGCACACGTGAGCTGAATGACCCGACAGCCCATGCCGAGATGCTGGTGATCCGCGAGGCCTGCGCCAAGCTGGGCAATGAACGTCTGACGGGCTGTGATCTCTATGTGACGCTCGAGCCATGCCCCATGTGTGCCAGCGCCATCAGCCACGCCCGCATCGCGCGGGTGTACTACGGCGCGTCTGATCCAAAATCCGGAGGCGTTGCCCAAGGCCCGCGGGTCTTTGACCACAGTCAAAGCCACCACACCCCAGAGGTTTACGACGGAATAGCCGCCGAGGCCTGCGAGACCTTGCTCACTGATTTTTTCGCAAAAAAACGCTAGGATTTCTCTTGCCCAAAATATCCTGGGGTGAATTCGAGCGATTGCTTGCAATCGCGGGAAGAGGGGCAAAGCCCCTAAAGCGTGATCGCCTCCATTACCTCAGGTTCAATGACATCCACACCCGGCAAGGCATCCACCAGCACCTCAGCCGATTGTTCCAGCAAAGGGAAGGTCCTGTAGTGGCAAGGGATCACCACTTTGAAATCAAAGAACTTCTTGGCCGCATAGGCTGCGCGTTTCATATCCATGGTGAAATGCCCGCCCGCACAGAGGATCCCGATATCTGGCGCATGAAGATCGTTAAAGATCTCCATATCTGCCATCACATCCGTGTCGCCCGAGACATAGATCGTGCGTCCTTCGCCGGAAATCATGAAGCCACATTCCGTGCCTGGTACAATTGGCCCATCTGGTCCACGGAAACTCGTGGAATGTACCGCATGCACCATGGTCACAGCCACATTGCCAAGGTGTACGGTCCCGCCCTTGTTAAAGCCAATCGTCGTCAGCTCTTCATGCTCGGCCCAATAGCCCATGAGGTCATATTGCCCAACCAAAGTCGCGCCGGTCTCGCGGGCGATATCACGACAGTCGGCGACATGGTCAGAATGCGCATGCGTCAGCAGGATGTGGTTCACGCCGTCTATGGCCTCGGCACGGCGGTCTTCTGGAAAGACCGGATTGCCGGTGATCCAAGGATCGATCAGCAGGACTTGCCCATCGATCTCGATGCGAAAACTTCCGTGACCTAGCCAGATGACTTTCATGATTTGCTCCCTATGTTTCCTGCAACCTTATCAAAGAAAGCGAGTCGGCAAAGATGGATCTGACAGCCCAACTGGACGGCTATTGCGAACGCATTGACCCGAGTTTCTGGTCCGAGCCCGTGAACGCCATCACAAACGCCGCATTTTTAATCGCAGCGCTCTATATGTGGCATAGATCGCGCGGCCTGCCGAATGCGCAGGCGCTTTGCGCTGTGCTCTTCGCAATCGGCGTTGGCAGCTTCCTGTTCCACACTTACGCAACCACCTGGGCCGCAATCGCCGATGTTACCCCGATAGCAGTCTATGTTCTGCTCTATATTTTCCTCGCGACCCGCGACTTCTGGGGGCAAAACACGCTGACCTCTTTGGGCGCGGTTTTGCTGTTCTTTCCCTATGCCTATGTGACTGTGCCATTGTTTGAGATGCTGCCCATTCTCAATGTCTCGGCAGGTTACGGCCCCGTACCTTTGCTGATCCTGATCTACGCCTTTGGCCTACGCAATCGCGCACCTGAAACGGCACGCGGCTTGGCCATTGGCGCAACGATTATCCTCATCTCTCTGACCTTCCGTTCGCTCGATATGCCTGTCTGCGAAAACCTGCCGCTGGGCACGCATTTCATGTGGCATATCCTCAACGGTATCGCGCTAGGCTGGATGATCGAGGTCTACCGTCGCCACATGCTTGCACAGCCTGCAAAGCAAGGCTAAACGCAATGCAAGTTTAATCGGAGTTTTCGCATGTCCATTGACAGGGATACCGCCGCGCGCGTCGCCAAATTGGCGCGCATCAAGGTCGAAGAAGACGCGCTGCCGGCGCTGGCTGAGGAATTCAACAATATCCTTGGCTTTATCGAGCAGCTCAATGAGGTGGATGTCGAGGGCGTCGAGCCGATGACCTCTGTGACGCCGCAGCGTCTGAAACGTCGTGTGGACGAAGTCACCCAGGGCGACATGCCAGAGGCGGTGCTGAAGAACGCGCCAGTTTCCCGCGAAGGCTTCTTCGCCGTGCCGAAGGTGGTTGAATAATGTCTGATCTGAACAAACTCACCCTGGCCGAAGCGCGCGACAAGCTGCGTGCGAAAGACGTGACATCGGTTGAGCTGACCGAGGCCTGTCTGACCGCGATTGAGGGGTCCAGCGCGCTGAACGCCTTCGTGCACAACACGCCAGAGATCGCGATGGAGCAGGCCAAAGCCGCCGACGCGCGTCTGGCTGCTGGCGACGCGCCTGCGATGTGCGGCCTGCCCATCGGCATCAAAGACCTCTTCTGCACCAAAGGCGTACCATCTCAGGCGGCCAGCGGCATCCTTGAGGGCTTTAAGCCAGAATACGAAAGCACCGTCAGCCAGAACCTGTTTGACGACGGCGCGGTCATGCTGGGCAAGCTCAACATGGACGAATTCGCCATGGGCAGCTCGAACGAAACTTCGGTCTATGGCAACGCTGTAAACCCATGGCGTCGCGGCAATGACGACGCAGAGCTGACACCGGGCGGCTCCTCTGGTGGCTCTGCTTCTGCGGTTTCCGCAGACCTCTGCCTCGCCGCAACCGGCACCGACACCGGCGGCTCGATCCGCCAGCCGGCAGCTTTCACCGGCATCACCGGCATCAAGCCGACCTACGGCCGTTGCTCTCGCTGGGGCATCGTGGCCTTTGCATCCTCGCTTGATCAAGCGGGCCCTATGACCAAAGACGTGCGCGATGCGGCGATCATGCTGGAAACCATGTGCGGCCATGACCCAAAAGACAGCACATCGGCAGACCTCGCCGTGCCTAATTTTGAAGCCATGTTGACGGGCGACATCAAAGGCAAAAAGATCGGCATTCCAAAGGAATACCGCATGGACGGCATGCCAGAGGAAATCGAAAAGCTCTGGGCCGATGGCACCGCCATGATGAAAGACGCAGGCGCCGAGATCGTTGATATCTCGCTGCCGCATACGAAATACGCGCTGCCCGCCTACTACGTAATCGCGCCTGCCGAGGCGTCCTCAAACCTCGCGCGCTATGACGGTGTGAAATACGGCCACCGCGCCAAGCTGGAGGCAGGGGACGGCATCACCGAGATGTATGAAAAGACCCGCGCCGAAGGCTTTGGCCCCGAGGTGCAGCGCCGTGTGATGATCGGCACCTATGTGCTGTCGGCAGGCTTTTATGACGCCTATTACAACCGTGCCCGCCGCGTACGTGCGCTGATCAAGAAAGACTTTGACGATGTCTTTGCAGCAGGTGTGGACGCGATCCTGACGCCAGCCACCCCATCCGCAGCTTTTGGCCTTGGAGAGATGGCTGACGCGGATCCGGTACAAATGTATCTGAACGACGTCTTCACCGTCACCGTGAACCTTGCAGGCCTGCCCGGGATCTCGATCCCAACGGGTCTGGACAAACAAGGTCTCCCTCTGGGTCTGCAACTGATCGGCCGTCCTTGGGAAGAGGGCGATCTGCTGAATTGCGCCTATGCGCTTGAAAACGCAGCCGGTTACGTAGCAAAACCGAACAAATGGTGGTAAAACGCTGCCAACGATAAGGCGAATGAGGCGTTAAAATGCGGGTGATCTTAGGCTTCGGAGTGGCTCTGGCCCTAGCGGCGTGTGACGTGCCGGTGCCCGATAGCGGCGTCGGTTTCGACAATGGCAACTTCAAGCCCCGCATCTCGGACGAGCCTCTGGGCGCAACGGCGACGAGCTTGCCGCCCGCGGAATCCGTCAGCAGCGAAACTTTGGATGTTCTCGCCGCCACTGCGCCCACGACGCCTCAGGCAGCAACGGGTGAGTCTGGATTTGTCGAGGCTAGCCCGTCTAATCCAGCTCCTGTGCGGGTCGAGAATTCTGGCATCTCGGACGAGAACGACTTCGCCGCCGTCGACGCGCGCCGCTCTATTGAGGATGACGCACAGCGCCGCCAGCAGATTGCCGCACAGTATCAACAGGTTGAAGCAACAGACCTGCCGGAACGCGACGGCGGAGTAGGGCCGAACATCGTCGAATATGCAGTGCTTAGCAAAAACCCCTTAGGCAACCGCATCTACCGCCGCATTGGCCTAAACGCCGCCAACCGCTTTGCCCGCAACTGCCGCGCCTATCCAAGCTCGGACCAAGCGCAGATCGATTTCCTGTCGCGCGGCGGCCCGGAGCGAGATCCTCGCGGCCTGGACCCAGATGGCGACGGCTATGCATGCGCGTGGGACCCAACGCCCTTCCAAAAGCTCGGCGGCTGATGGGCCCTCAGCCCGACATCATTCAAACCCCCTCGCCGAACTTCGGCCCCCGCAAAGGCGGCGCAACGCCCAGCCTCATTGTTGTGCATTACACAGCCATGGAAACGGCCACAGCAGCACTTGAGCGGCTTTGTGATCCGCAGTTCGAAGTCTCAGCCCACTATCTGATCTCGGCCCAAGGTGAGATCCACCAACTGGTCGCCGAAGACATGCGCGCCTGGCACGCTGGGGCAGGGCAATGGGGGGATATCACGGACGTCAACTCCCACTCGATTGGCATCGAGTTGGACAATCGCGGCGACCACCCCTTCGCCCACCCTCAAATCGAAGCCCTATGCGCTCTGCTGCCAGCCATCATGCACCGCTGGGACATCCCCTTTGAAAACATCATCGGTCATTCCGACAGCGCCCCCGGGCGGAAAATCGACCCGGGTCCCCGTTTTGACTGGCAGCGCCTGAGGCGCGCGCTCACCTGATTTCATCTTGCTAAAAATACTCGAATTCCCACCCGCGCCCCACGCGCCGTCGATTGACGCATGCCCCAAACCATCGTAACCACGCCTTCACGCAGGGGGCTGGATGACCGCGCAAATGCGAGGAAAGTCCGGACTCCACAAGGCAACGGTGCCGGGTAACGCCCGGCCGGGGAAACCCGAGGGACAGCGCCACAGAAATCAAACTACCCGACTTGTTTGGGTAAAGGTGAAACGGCGAGGTAAGAGCTCACCGCGTCCTTGGCAACAAGGATGGCACGGCAAGCCCCACCGGGAGCAATGCCAAATAGGGACCGCACGCCGCAAGGCAAGGACGTCTTGGCCCAGTGGTCCGGGTTGGCAGCTAGAGGGGCCTTGGTAACAAGGTCTCAAGATGAATGGTCATCCAGGAGGGCAACCTCTGGACAGAATCCGGCTTATAGGCCCCCTGCGTTTATGCTTTTTGCCGCTCGGCCATGGCGTATAGCTCGGTCGCCAATGTCTCCTTGTCCCAACCAGACAGCACCGCTTCTTTCAGCAAAGCCTGCTGCGTCTTGGGTGCAAGCCCGCCGACCGGAGGATCGCTGTCCAGATTGGTTGGGAAGGAATACCCTTCGGCGGTTGAGGCAATCACCGCATCTAGCGACGTCTCATCCATCTGTGCGGCTTTCAGAGCGTCAAACACTGCGAGGCACATGGCCCTGCGGTCCACCGTCTCCATCGCGCGCCCAAAGGCTGAAGATGTCTGCAACAGGTTCACCATCCGCTCGATATCCGCCGAGCGGTTCTCGCCGGCTGCATGAAACAGCGCGGGGTTGAAAAAGATCGCATCGCCTTTTTCGAGCGGTAATTGGATATACCGTTCCTCAAAATCCGCCCGAAAATCCTCACGCCGCCAGGCTGCGTAGCCGGGGCGATAGAGCTGAGAATAGGGCAGGAGTTTGGTCGGCCCGCTCTCGATCGGCACATCGCAATGGGCAATGCCGCCCTGTAGGGTCATCAATGGCGAGAGATCATGCACATGCGCCGGATAGGTGGCCGAAACCTCGGCGGTCTGAAACCCCAGATGATAATCCCGATGTGCCTGTTGCGCTTGCCCGCCCGGATGCACCAGATTGACCTGCGCCGTCATCTGATAGTTCGGCCCCAGCCACGCCTCACAAGCTGCATCAATCATGGGGGAGGCAAAATACTGCGCAAAGACCTCAGGCGCGGTCAGGCAGAGCTTTTGCAGAGAGTTCCAGATCCGGTCATTGCTGCCCGCCGCTGCGAAATGGTCGGCCCCTGATCCGGAGGCAGCCTTTTCCTGAGCGATGATCTGCAAATAGGTCTCAGTGGCTTGATCGATTGCTGCAAGGTTGGGCTGCGCGCCTTTGATGACAAAGACGCCGGGGCCTTGCCCCAAGACCCACGCCCATTCGCTGAGCACTCTTCGGCGCTCTTGCGCAAGGTCAGAGGCCAAGGATTGGGCCGCATAGATCGGAACGTTCTTCTGAATGTCAGATGCCAAAGGCACATCCGCCTGTGAGGTCTGCTGCGTTGTCAGCTCTTGGAAGTCTTTCAGGCTGCAAGCGGCTGGATCGTAAAATCCGATGTGATCGTGGGGCATATCATTTCCTCCCTCATGAAATGCGTGGTCTTGACCAACTCTACCCAACCGCGCGCATTGATTGCCCAGCAAAACACATCAATAATACATCAATGACCCATCGCTTTCCGATCAAAGAAATCGCGCTTCAGTCTGGTCTCAGCACGGCCACCATCGACCGAGCCCTCAATGGGCGCGCGCATGTCAGTCCGCAAACGCAGGAACGGGTAAAGGCGGCGATCTCAGAGCTTGAGGCGCAGGAACAGCAACTATCGGCCCGAGGACGGCGGCTCTTTGTCGATATCATCGTCGAGGCGCCCCAGAGGTTCACGACAGAGGTTCGTTCGGCGTGCGAGGCGGTTCTCACTGAAACCCGTTCTGCGGTGTTTCGACCTCGGTTTCATTTCTTTGAGACCCTGCCAGAGCCTGAGCTGCTGACCCTGCTTCACCGGATCGAAAAACGTGGCACGCAGGGGATTTGTATCAAAGCGCGGAACGCGCCCGCGATTCAGTCAGAGATCGACCGGTTGGCTACGCGAGGCCTGCCGATCTTCACTCTGGTGACTGACATTCTCCCGTCGCAACGCATAGGATATCTCGGCCTGAACAATCGGCGTGCGGGCCAGACCGCAGCCTATTTGATGGCGCGGTCTTTAATGGGGCGAACAGGCGTGATCCTGACCACACGCAGCCGCGATGATTTCTTTGGCGAGGCGGAACGTCATGAGGGGTTCCTAAGCACGCTTGGTGAATTGCGCCCTGATCTGCGGGTCATTGATGTTTCAGGAGGCGGGGGGCTGTTTTCGAACACGCTTGGCCAAATGGCCGATGTAGCCACCACAGAGGAGATCCTCGGCGTCTATTCCATGGGTGGGGGTAATCGCGCGATCCTAACGGAACTTTCACGCGGCGCGCACAGGCGGCCTTTCTTCATTGCGCATGACCTCGACAAAGAAAACCTCAGCCTGTTGGACGCAGGGCAGTTGGACTTTGTCCTTTATCACGACTTGGGGCAGGATATGCGTCACCTGTTCCACCGTTTTGCCGCCGCACATGGGCTAGCACGCGACTACGACGCCCCCTACAGCAGCGACATTCAGGTGGTCACGCCGTTCAATGTCCCGCGCCAAGGTCGCGCATCGACGAGGGCGCCAGGCTAGGCCCCCTAAAAATATCTCAATATCGCAGCTATTTCCCCCGAACCCCATTGACTCGGCCCGCTACACCAGTAAAAGGCGTGCTTCATAGAGATTTCACGGGCTCCTTGCCGATCAAGGGCCCCGTTGTAGGAGAAAAAAAATGGCGAAGCCGACGACAATCAAGATCCGTCTGAACTCGACCGCGGGCACAGGCCATTTCTACGTGACCAAAAAGAACGCCCGTACCATGACCGAAAAGATGGTCGTGCGTAAATACGATCCGGTAGTGCGCAAGCATGTCGAGTACAAAGAAGGTAAGATCAAGTAAGATCAAAGACTTCTTTAAAATGACAGAGCCGCGCAATCAGAGCGCGGCTTTTTCTTTTGGGGCCGCGCAAAAATTCCCAAGCGTTCAGGACCCAGAAAAATGTCCAGATATCACACCCCTGCAATTATCGCAGAACCCGCATGTCCCTCTGATGCAGCGAGCATCTCGGCCATGATGCAGCGTTCCTATGGTCAGCTTTTGGCCAAGGACTATACCGACGATGTGTTGGAATGTGCCCTACCAATGATGACCAAGGCGCAGCCAGACCTTTTGGCGACCGGCACCTATTTCGTCGTACGCAACGCCAAGCGGGAGGTCGTCGGGGCAGGCGGCTGGACGGACCTCAGCCCGACCCGAGGCCTGGGGGCCTTTGGTGAGGGGCATGTGCGCCATGTGGCGGTCGACCCCAGCGCTTTGGGGCAGGGTGTGGGCCGTGCTTTGATGGAAGAAGTGTTTCTGTCAGCCCAGAGCTTTGGGATCTCTTCCCTGCGCTGCAACAGCACGCTGACCGCGGAGCCGTTCTATGCAGCGCTGGGTTTTGAGAGATTGCATGAAATCGACGTCACCTTCGCGCCGGATGTGCATTTTCCTGCGGTCGAGATGCGTAAGGTTTTGAATTAATCAGAGGGGCGGCGATCAGCCTTCAACGATGATCGTCGCGTCTTCCATGATCGCGGACTGCCAGGTCTCGGGGTCGGTCACCGCTTTGATGTTGCCCCGCAGCGTGATGCGGATGCTTTCGTCAAAATTGGTGATCGGCTCAGCCAGCGTGACCTGCAGGTTCGCGCCGTGGTCGCCATTACCGCAGAGCGGGCAGAGGCCCATGTCGGACACCAGGATCAGCTCTTTGATGGTCTCGCCAGGCAGCATCGGGAAAGCGTAGCCCGAGATCAGGATATCCTTGCCACGCTCTTCCATTTTCTCAGGGAATGTCTTTTGCACCTCATAGGTGGTCTCGGTGACGATCTCTTTGATCTTGATCTCTTCGAGCAATTGCCACGCGTCAGTCGTTTCGGCCTGCGCAAAAGTTGCGGTGGTGCCTACGGCTGTGCCCATCGCGGCGAAAAGAGCGAATTTGCTGGTTTGCATTGGTCGTCCCTGTTGTCGTCCCCGAGCCGCAGAATGCCTATAAATGCCTAGTTTGTTAATAGTTTATTTGCCAAGTTGCGGATTTTCGCCATCACAAAAAAGTAAGGGCCGGAACAATGTCCGGCCCTTCTGTATCACTGTTTCCAGATCTGCTTATTCGCGGTTGCCCAGCAGCTGCAGCAGGAACATGAACATGTTGATGAAATCAAGGTAGAGGCTCAGCGCGCCCATGATGGCGGCTTTGCCCAGCCATTCCTCATCCATTGCATGTGCGTGGGCAAGGTAGGTGTTCTTGATGTTCTGCGTGTCATAAGCGGTCAGGCCTGCAAAGATCAGAACACCCAGAACCGAGATTGCCAGGCTCATGACGCCGGAACCAAGGAAGATGTTCACAATAGAGGCGACCAGAATACCGATCACGCCCATGATCAGGAAAGAGCCCCAACCAGAGATGTCACGCTTGGTGGTATAACCCCAGAGCGACAGACCCGCGAAAGCGATCGATGTCACAAGGAACACCTGCGCGATGGAAAAGCCTGTAAAGGCGACGAAAATCCACGCCAGAGACAGACCCATGAGGGACGCAAAGACGTAAAAGAACGTCTGCGCGCCAGCGGCGGACAGGCGGTTAATCGCGGCGCCAAAGAGGAACACCATGCCCAGAGGGGCAAACATAATGATCCAGCCAAGGATGTTTGGCTGAAGCGTTGCAGGATCGCGGAACACGCTCAGCAGAGCAGGGCTGGTGCCCACGGCCCAAGCCACAGCGAAGGTCAGCAGCATGCCGATCGACATGGTGCCATACACTTTGTTCATATGGGTGCGAAGACCCGCATCAATCTCGGCAGCGCGGGCACCGGCCACACCACGGATTGCATCATACTCAGCCATTAAAGCCTCCAAGTTTATCTGAGTGGGCCCCTGACAAAGGGTCAGAGGCCGTCACAGCAGAATATTGGTCACTTGGCGCTGATTTTCAAGAATTTCCCGCTCAAAATCGGCGGGAAATCGCATCATTTGTACCAGAAATTCGGTGCGTCCCAGAGCGGGCGTGTGGCTTCACGCTGCGCCTCGGCCTGGGTGACGCCGATGTCCTCAAGCTGGGACGGGGTCAGCTGCGCCAAATCCTTGCGCTGCTTGGCAAGGTTCAGGTGGCGGGTGAAAGAGGTTTTGGAAATGCGGCCAAAACCCGAGAAACGAGACAGAGTTGCGGGACGAGTCATAGTCAGATCCTTTCCTGTTCCTGATGTAGGTTTGGGTATTCATCAAATGTGTTGATATATATGGCGGAGTGTGGTGTATTTTGAAAACGAATGTTTGTTGAGTGATGCATCACAGGGATTGATGATATGAGGAACCTGGATATTACGACCCTGCGCAGTTTCGTCGCTGTGGCTGATTTGGGCGGTGTGACCAAAGCCGCGGGGTTTCTCAATCTGACGCAATCAGCTGTTTCCATGCAGCTTAAGCGGCTGGAAGAGATGATGGGGATCGACTTTCTGGATCGCTCGGGCAGGGGGATCGCCCTGACTCCCGCCGGTGAACAGCTCTTGGGCTATGCCCGCCGCATGATCGCGCTGAACGATGAGATCGTCCGCCGTCTTGCGGATGAAGAATATGAGGGAGAGATCTCGATCGGCGTCCCGCACGACATCATCTATCCGGCGATTCCGGCGGTTCTGAAACAGCTTCGCTCGGCCTATCCGCGCATTCAGGTCAATATGGTCTCGAGCAACACAAGCGAGCTGATCCCCCAGTTTCAAAAGGGAGAGTTTGACCTGATCCTCACAACAGAACCCACCCGAGGTGGAGAGCAACTCTGCAGCCTGCCGCTGACGTGGATGGGTGCCAAAGGCGGCGCTACCTGGCGGCGTCGTCCGCTGCGCATTGCGGGTGGGCGCATTTGTTCATTCCGGCCTCGCATGCTCGCGGCGCTCGAAGAGGCGGGGATTGAGTGGGAGAATGCAGTCGATACCGCGTCTGATCGCACCGTCGAAGTCACCGTGGCCGCCGATATGGCCGTCTGCGTGATGATTGAGGGCACCGAGCCACCGCATCTGGAAATCATCGACCACGGCGGCGCGTTACCAGAGGTCGGGACGCAGTTCATCAATATGTATGGGGCCGAACCGAGCAAGGGCGAAGTGATCAACCATTTCGCAGATCTCTTGCGTCAGGGTTTTGGGGCGTTCCAGCATCGCAACGACCCAAATATCGCCCAGCGTCGGATCGGTTAATCCATCGTCACCACGACTTTACCGGTGGACTTGCGCGCTTTGAGCGTGGCGAGCGCTTCGGCCGTGTCCTCAAGCGGGAAGCGGTGGCTGATATGCGGTGTGAGCTTGCCTTGGCTATACCAGTCAAACAGGTCACGCAGGCTGTCGGTGACGACTTCAGGTTTGAACTTGAGGTACGCGCCCCAATAGACGCCGAGGATTGTCAGGTTTTTAACCATCACGTGATTGGCCGGGATCTGAGGCACTTCGCCGCCCGCAAACCCAATTGGGATCAGCCGCGCATCCGGCTTGCAGGCGCGGAATGCGGCCTTCCAAAGATCGCCTCCGATCGGGTCATAGACGACATCGGCTCCACCCAGCGCGAGGACTTCGGCGCGCAAGTCCTGCGTGTCTGAGTCAATCAGATGGTCTGCCCCGGCCTTCCGCGCGATCTCGAGTTTCTCGGCCCCCCGCGCACAGGCAATGACCCGCGCACCCATCAGTTTTCCAACCTCAATGGCCGTCAAGCCAACGCCACCCGCAGCCCCCAAAACCAAGAGCGTTTCGCCAGGTTGCATTTTCGCGCGATAGTTGAGTGCCACGTGACTGGTGCCATAGGCCACCTGAAAGGCGGCGGCCTCTTCAAAACTCATGTTGTCAGGAATGACCACCATTCTGTTCGCATCGAAGCAGCCATATTCCGCGAATCCCCCTTGGCCTCCAAACACGGCCACCCGGGCACCAATTGTGGGTCCATAGGTCTCTAGCCCCAAATCATCGACAATTCCCGATATTTCCAGACCGCCCACAAAGGGCAGTTCAGGTGTGTCTTGGTATGTTCCCTTCTGCATTAGAATGTCTGCAAAATTCAGAGCGCAGGCTTTGATATTAATGCGCGCTTCGCCTTTTGAGGGAATCGGCATTTGGATGTTTTTCAATTTCGCAGGAGAGTCGAAGGCTTCTGTCAGGAAAGCTCGCATGATTTTTAACCGTTGTTTAACATTTCTGCCGCACAAGAGCAGGATATCTGAGTGGTTACAAATCGCCTTAATGTCTGACAATCAACAGTTTTCGAATAAGCTGCAACCTATGGTAAAGTCCAAATTTAGAATTTCTCAAAAAACTTGATAACGAAATTGTTCATGGTATTGTGTGCTAGTCGCTGTAGGGATGCGTAGTGACACACTATTGTCGTAACCAGTATGGGAGCTGGCCGACGCCTTCGATCGCGAGATGTGGGTTTTCGTGGTTGGATGAAATGGTTTGTAATAAGGAGCCTATAGTATGACGCACCCCGTTGACGTCCACGTTGGCAAACGTATCCGGCATCGCCGGTGGTTAATTGGTATGACGCAACAGCAGCTGGCCGAACAGGTTGGCATCAAATTCCAGCAGATCCAAAAGTACGAGACCGGCGCGAACCGCGTAAGTGCGTCTCGGCTTTGGGATATTGCTGAAGCGCTGGATATTCCGGTTAGTTTCTTCTTTGAAGGCATCAGCGACAGTCAACTGTCGGATGGTGTGGATGCACCATCGGATCTGATGGGTGACAAAGAGGCTCTTGATCTGGTGCGCTCGTATTATTCCATCCCGGAAAACCAACGCCGTCGTTTGTTCGAATTGGCACGGGTCCTGAGCGACGTCGCTTGAGATTTTGTCTGCCCTGCGCTAGGCGAAGCCGTGCAGGGCAGAGGATACATCAATGCGGCAAGACCTTAATGGCACCGAGCTACTCGATATCGCGTCACGCCTAGCTGACGCAGCAGGACAGGCGATCCTTCCATATTTTCGCGGTGATGCGCTTTCCACTTCTAACAAGTTGGAAGGTGGGTTCGACCCTGTCACGGTCGCTGATCGCGCGGCCGAGCGTGCAATGCGGGATGTGCTGGACGAATTGCGTCCCGACGACGGTATTTTGGGCGAGGAATATGGCACCAAGGCGGGTACGTCGGGCCTGACCTGGGTGCTTGATCCCATTGACGGCACGCGCGGATTTATCAGCGGGACCCCGACATGGGGCACTCTGATCGCTGTGTCGGACGACAACGGCCCGATGATGGGCGTGATCGATCAGCCCTATATCGGTGAACGCTTTATCGGAGGTTTCGGCACAGCGCGGGTCGATGGTCCGCATGGGTCTCGTGATCTGGGAACCAAGACGACGACATCTCTAAATGAGGCGATCCTGTTTACGACCTTTCCCGAGGTTGGTTCGCCCGAAGAGCGCACTGGTTTTGAAACGGTGGCCGAACAGGTCAAGCTGACCCGCTTTGGGATGGATTGCTACGCCTATGGTCTTTTGGCGGCGGGGCAGGTGGATCTGGTGATCGAAGCCGGTCTGCAACCCTATGATATTCAAGCGCCAATCGCGGTGATCGAGGCGGCCGGAGGCATCGTCACAGATTGGCAGGGCGGTCCGGCCTATAATGGCGGACGCTGTCTGGCCGCTGCGAATGCGACGCTGCACGCCGAGGCGCTCAAATTCTTGTCCCGCGTGTAGAAAGAGTTTCAATAAAACCATAGCTTGCAAAGCTGTCCGGATCTTCTAGACTGGTCTCACGCCGAGTAGTTTGCCCGTATTCCGTCGGCGGTTGTCTCACATCTATGAAACGGGCCTGAAGGATGTGGGATAAATGCGTGATACTTTAATCAAAAATGCGGCCTTTGTTGCGACGATGGACGACGCATCGCGCGAGTTGCGCGACGTGGATATTCTTGTTTCAGGTGGGGTGATTGCCGAGATCGGCGCGGGGTTGACGGCAGATGCCGAAATCATTGATGCCAAAGGGTTTTTGGTGACCCCGGGCCTGGTCAACACGCACCATCACCTGTTTCAAACCCTGACTCGCGCAGTGCCTGGTGCACAAGATTCCCTGCTGTTTGGCTGGCTGCAACGGCTCTATCCAATCTGGTCGGGGCTGACGCCTGAGGACATGTACCTCTCGACCCAAATCGGTCTTGCGGAACTAGCGCTTAGCGGCTGCAGTACGGTCGCCGATCACATGTATCTCTTCCCGAATGGGTCTCGGCTGGACGACACCATAGCGGCGGCTGCGGATATGGGGATGCGCTTCCACCCGACGCGGGGCTCTATGAGTATCGGTGTCTCGAACGGAGGCCTGCCGCCCGATTCGCTGGTAGAACGCGAAGCGGATATCCTTGAGGACAGCATTCGCCTGATCGACCAGTTCCACGACGCCTCTGAGGGCAGCATGTGTCGCGTGTCGCTCGCGCCCTGTTCGCCGTTTTCCGTGAGCCAAGACCTGATGCGCGACAGCGCGCTTTTGGCCCGCGACAAGCGCGTGATGCTGCATACGCATTTGGCTGAGAACGACGAAGACATCCGCTATTCACTGGAAAAATTCGGCTGTCGCCCAGGGCAATATGCCGAGGATCTGGGATGGGTTGGAGATGACGTCTGGTTTGCCCATGCGGTGAAACTGGACGCGCAAGAGATTGATTTGTTTGCCAAACATCAAACCGGCGTCGCGCATTGCCCTTGTTCAAACTGCCGTCTCGGGTCCGGCATCGCGCCCATCCGCGAGATGCGGGATGCAGGCGTGCCGGTTGGCTTGGGCGTAGATGGATCGGCCAGCAACGACAGCGGCAATCTGATGGCTGAGGCGCGTCAGGCCATGCTCATGCAACGTGTGTCCAAGGGCGCGGATGCCATGTCGGCCCGTGAGGCTTTGCATATTGCGACGCGGGGCGGGGCCGAGGTTCTGGGACGAGATGACTGTGGTCAGATCGCCGTAGGTAAACGCGCCGATATTGCTATGTGGGACATCGCCTCGATTGAAATGGCCGGCAGTTGGGATCCGATTGCGATTCTGCTCGCTGGGCCTCAGAAAGTGCACAATCTCTTGGTAGAAGGCCGTCAGATCGTGCGCGACGGAATTTTAACGACCGTTGACCTTCCGTTAGTAATTGAACGTCAGAATAACAGAGTGGGGGCCTTGCAGGAGTAACATCATGCGGGCCATGGGTCTAAAAACTATTCTTCTCGGGGCCGTTCTGGTCTCCGGTCTCTTTTCATATGCGCAGGCGGGCTCTGGGCGCGATGTGGTCCGACTGACCAATGAATTTCGCACGTCCAACAATCTACCGGCGTTGAAACTGTCGCCATTGCTGGAATCGATTGCCGCAACGCATGGCAGCGACATGCGCTATCACGGGTTTTTCTCGCATATGGGGACGGATGGGACGTCGGTCGCGGATCGGGCGCTGCGGCAGGGCTATAATTATTGCCTGATCGCCGAAAATATCGCCGTGGGGCAGAGGTCCGCGAAGCGAGTCACCAAAGACTGGATCAAATCGCGGGGCCATCGCGAGAACCTCTTGAACATCGGCGTCACCGAGATCGGTGTGATCCAAGAGGGCAACTACTGGGTGATGGTGCTAGGCCGCCGCTGTTAAGTGCGGCCAAAATTTCCGCGAAATTTTACGCGCGTTTGCCGTTGATCCAGACCGCCTCAATGGCGCGGTCGTCTCCCATCATGATGGTCGGGAAGACGCTCTCCCAGAACTCATTCGCGTTGTCCACACGCTGGGAAATCGCATCAGTGGACGAGAGGTTCAAAACAACCAAATCGGCCTCTAGTCCCGCTTTCACGTTGCCGATATTATCGTCCAAATGCAGCGTTTTCGCGGAACCTTGCGTCGCCAGCCACAGAAGCTGTGCCGCATGCAGAGGGGTGTGACGCAACTGGCCGATCTCATAAGCAGCGGCCATGGTGCGCAGCATCGAGAAGCTCGACCCGCCACCGGTGTCTGTCGCCAGTCCCACGGAAATTCCCTTTGATTTCAATCCACTCATATCAAAGAGGCCAGAGCCGATGAAGGTATTGGAGGTCGGGCAATGCACCACACCCGCGCCGACATCATGCAACCGGTCGATCTCTCGATCTGTCAGATGGATCGCGTGTCCATAGACCCCGCGCGCGCCGAGAAGGCCGAATTGTTCGTAGGTGTCTAAATAGTCCCGCGCGTCGGGAAATAGCCCCAAGACCCACTCAATTTCGTCGGTTTGCTCGGACAGATGGGTCTGCATCAGGCAATCGGGGTGCTCGGCCCACAGGTCGCCCAACATTTGCAATTGTTCGGGCGTCGAGGTCGGGGAAAACCGCGGCGTGATCGCATAGGTGATCCGGTCGACCCCATGCCAGTTCCCGATCAGATATTTGCTTTGGTCATAGGCCTCTTGCGCCGTGTCGCTCAGCCCCTCAGGCGCATTGCGGTCCATACAGGTTTTGCCTGCCACGATCCTTTGCCCGCGCGCTTGTGCCGCCTCAAACAAAGCCTCAACAGACCCTGGATGGATCGTCGCAAAACTCGCCACCGTCGTTGTGCCATGCTGCTTTGTCAGATCCAGATAGCGGTTCGCGATGTCGCTGGCATAGGCGCGATTGCCAAAGCGCATTTCCTCGGGGAAGGTATAGGAATTCAGCCAATCAATCAGCCGCTTGCCCCAGCTCGCGATCATCGCAGTTTGGGGATAATGCACATGGGCATCCACAAATCCGGCCATGATCAGGCCCTGGCCATAGTCCACGGTTTCCGCCAGCGGATGCAGCGCCCGCAGGGTCTCGCGTTCTCCGACCGCAGCGATCTTGCCATCTCGCAACAGCACCGCGCCCTGACGCAGATGTTGGGCTGCCTCTTCGATGGGCACCTCAAACGGATCCGCGGTGAAACTCAGCACCTGTCCCAAAAGCAAAGTCGTGTCGGTCATGGTCAAAACCCTTTCGCAGGCAATTTAACTTGGCCCGAGCTGGGCGTAAATTGCCGCGTTGGCATTGAATTTCCGACACAGCTTCAACTATGGTCTGAAAATAAGACCATCCGGGGCAAAAGGAGGCGCACCATGACCGAGACCGACCAACTCACGCCCCCAATCCCCTCTGACGACGAAGACTATAGCCTGGATGCGAAAAACGTCGCGGCGATCCTCTTTGCGGTGGAAACCGGCAATCGTGATCAGCTGGTGGATCTGCTTGAAGATATGCACGCCGCAGACATCGCGGATTTGCTGGAACAGGTGAACGCCTATGACCGTCGCCGTCTGATCCAGCTTTATGATCGCGAGTTTGATGGTGAAATCCTTTCCGAGCTTGAGGAAAGCCTGCGCGAGGATGTGATTTCTGTGCTGCGGCCTGAGACGCTGGCCGAAGCCGTGCGGGACATGGAATCCGACGACGTCGTCGACCTTGTCGAGGATCTCGATGACGCACAGCAGGAAGCCATCCTTGAGGTTCTTGAAGACGCCGACCGCGTCGCGGTCGAACAGGCACTGAGCTATCCGGAGTTCTCCGCTGGCCGTCTGATGCAGCGCGAAACCGTTTGGGCGCCAGAGCATTGGACCGTGGGCGATGCCATTGATTATATGAGGAATTCCGAAGAGCTGCCCGAGCAGTTCTACCACGTGATCCTTGTGGATCCGCGCATGCGTCCGGTGGCGAATGTGACCTTGGGCAAGATCATGGGCTCTCCTCGCGAGGCGCCTTTGAAGAACCTCTCGGAAGAGATGTTTCAGGTCATTCCAGTCGCGCAGGACGAAGGCGAGGTGGCCTATGCGTTCAACCAATATCACCTGATTTCGGCCCCCGTGGTGGATGAGGACGAGCGACTGATCGGTGTCATTACCATCGATGATGCGATGGCGGTTCTGGATGAGGAACACGAAGAGGATATCCTGCGACTGGCCGGTGTTGGCGACGAAAGCTCGCTGTCGGACAGCGTGATGGAGACGACGAAACAGCGGATCCCGTGGTTGGCAGTGAACCTTGTGACCTCGATCCTTGCGTCGCTGGTGATCGCGCAGTTTGAAGAAACCCTCGCGCAATTTGTGGCGCTTGCGATCCTGATGCCCATCGTGGCCTCGATGGGCGGCAACGCGGGCACGCAATCCTTGACGGTCGCTGTGCGCGCCTTGGCGACCAAAGACCTCACGAGCTCTAACCTCTGGCGCGTTGTCTCGCGGGAGGCTTTGGTGGGGCTTTTCAACGGCATCGTTTTTGCGATCGTGATGGGCATCGTGGGCGTCATTTGGTTCGGCACACCGATGCTGGGTGTGGTGATCGCCGTCGCGATGGTGATCAATCTGGTCGTGGCTGGGCTTGCGGGTACAGGCATTCCGGTGCTTTTGGAAAAGATAGGCGTAGACCCGGCGCTGGCCTCCGGGGCCTTCGTGACCACGGTCACGGATGTCGTTGGTTTCTTTGCCTTTTTGGCGCTTGCGGGCGCGGTACTGCTGTAAGGATGTCATATGGATCTGACCGAGATCAAAGCCGCCGCGCGCAAGGCGGCTTTCGCACGCCGTAAAGAGGCGTTTGACGCAGACTACCCCGCACAATCTGCCTATTTGTCCGAAGTCCTCGCGGGCTATCGTGGCGTGCCTTTGGCGGGCTACATGCCGATCCGAACCGAGATCAATCCGATCCCTGCGATGGCCGAGGCGGCGGCCCATGGGCCAGTAGGTGTGCCTGTCATTCAGGCGGCAGGTCAGCCGTTGAAATTCTCGCGTTGGGAACCCGAGGGGGAGCTGAAGGACGGCCCCTTTGGTGCGAAAGTGCCGGTGGTGGACGATTATTTCGAGCCAGAAATCCTGATCGTGCCGCTCGTGGGCTTTGACGCGCGGGGTGGGCGTTTGGGTTATGGCGGCGGGTTTTACGACCGCACGCTCGAGCTCTTGCGCAGCAAGCGCGCGACTTTGGCGATTGGCTTTGCGTTTGATGCGCAAGAGGCCGAGAAGTTGCCGCTTGAACCAACGGACCAGCCGCTCGACCTGATGGTCACAGAGACCGGTATTCGTGAATTTAGCCGGGGCATTTGAGTATTTTTGGCAAGATGAATCCCGCTTGCGCAACTGAGCCCTTGCTCTGAGCGGTTAGGACGGATAGGGCAAACCCCCATGAAAATACTGTTTTTAGGCGATGTTGTCGGGCGCGCGGGGCGAGCTGCCCTGACCGAGCATCTTCCACGGCTGCGCAAAGACTGGCGTTTGGATTTTGTCATTGTGAATGGCGAGAACGCGAGCAATGGCATGGGGCTGTCTGCGCAGCATGCCAAAGTGATCTTTGACGCGGGCGCAGATTGCGTCACTTTGGGCGATCATGCTTTTGATCAGAAAGACATGATGCAGCATATTCAGGAAGACAGCCGCATTATTCGGCCCCTGAACTATGCCTCGGGCGATGTGCCCGGGCGGGGGCATCGGATTTTTGATGTGCGCGGCAAGAAGATCCTGGTTTTGCAGGCGCTTGGGCAGGTTTTCATGAAGCGGCCTTATGCGGACCCGTTCTCTGCCGTGGATCGCGTTCTCAAGGCGCATCCGCGCGGCGGTTTGGTGCAGGCCATTGTGGTTGATATGCATTGTGAGGCCACTAGCGAGAAGATGGGCATGGCGCACTACTGCGACGGGCGCGCGAGCCTTGTTGTGGGGACGCATACGCATGTGCCGACGGCGGATGCGCAGATTTTGGACAAGGGCACAGCGATGCTGTCGGATGCGGGCATGTGTGGCGATTATAATTCCGTCATTGGCATGGAAAAGGCCGAGCCGATGCGCCGTTTCGTGACCGGCATGCCGAAGGGGCGGTTCACGCCAGCTTTGGGCGAGGCGACCCTCAGCGGCGTCTATGTTGAAACTGATGATAAATCAGGCGCAGCGACCCGGATCGAGATGGTGCGACAGGGCGGACGGTTGCAACAGGCAGGGCCTGACCCGGTTTAGGCTTGCTCAGGGGCCAAGCTTGCGGAATGCTTAGGGGGTGTAAGCCCCGAGGACTACATGGACTTTTTTGAATTTACGCAGACCCAACAGGCGGTGATCACTTTGGTGACGGTTGGGGTGATGTTTGGGTTGTTTGTGCGTGAGGTATTTCCGACCGAGGTGGTTGCGATCTCGGGCGTGGCGACTTTGTTGGTTTTGGGCGTCTTGCCGTATGAGGGTGCGCTGACGGTTTTGTCGAATCCCGCGCCCTGGACGATTGGGGCGATGTTCATCGTCATGAGCGCTTTGGTGCGCACCGGAGCTTTGTCGAGTTTCACCCATCTGGCGGATCGGCAGGCGAGGTCTAATCCGAAGGTCGCGATTGCCATGTTGATGGTCTTTGTGATCGTGGCGTCCGCTGTTGTGTCCAATACGCCGGTGGTCGTGGTGATGATCCCGGTGTTCATTCAGCTGGCGGGGACTTTGGGCGTTGCGCCGAGTAAGTTACTGATTCCATTGAGCTATGCGGCCATTCTGGGCGGGACGTTGACGTTGATCGGGACGTCGACGAACCTCTTGGTGGATGGGGTTGCACGGGCGCAAGGCTTGGAAGGTTTCTCGATCTTTGAGGTCACGCCTTTGGGTGTCGTTCTGGTGATCTGGGGCATGATCTATCTGCGCTTTATTGGGCCAAAGCTGCTGCCGGATCGGGATTCTATGGCTGGGCTCTTGGGCAATCGCAAGGATATGAAGTTCTTCACCGAGGCGGTTATTCCGCCCGATTCAAACCTGATTGGCCGCGAAGTGACCGGTGTGCAGCTGTTCAAGCGTGACGGGGTGCGGTTGATCGACGTTCTGCGGGGCGATGCCTCTTTGCGGCGCAATCTGAAGGGCGTGGAGCTGCAAGTGGGCGACCGCGTTGTGTTGCGGACCAAGATGGCAGAGCTTTTGAGCCTGCAGCGCGACAAGTCGTTAAAGCGGGTCGATCAGGTTTCAGCCGTCGAAACCACCACGGTTGAGGTGTTGATTACACCGGGCTGCCGCATGGTGGGCCGTTCTTTGGGCGCAATGCGACTGCGGCGGCGGTATGGCGTCTATACGATTGCGGTGCATCGCTCGAACCAGAATATCGGCATGCAGCTGGATGAACTGGTGGTGCGCGTTGGGGATACGCTGCTGCTGGAAGGCGCGCCGGAGGATATCCAGCGTCTGGCTGCTGATATGGATATGGTGCAGGTCAACCAGCCTGTCGAACGGGAATACCGCAGGGGGCAGGCGCCGATTGCCATGGCGGCATTGTTTGGGATTGTGGCTTTGGCGGGCTTTGGTGTCGCGCCGATTTTCCTTTTGTCGGTGATTGCTGTGGCTGTGGTTTTGGTCACGCGCTGCATTGATGCAGATGAGGCTTTTGCGGCTGTGGACGGGCGTTTGCTGGCGTTGATTTTCTCGATGCTGGCGATAGGCGTGGCGTTGCAGACTTCCGGCGCGGTGACGCTGATTGTCGAGGCGATTGCGCCTTGGCTGCAGGGTTTGCCGCCGTTCTTTTTGGTCTGGGCGATTTATCTTTTGACGTCGGTTCTGACCGAGATGCTGTCAAATAACGCGGTGGCCGTGGTGGTGACGCCGATTGCCATGGGGCTGGGCGACGCGATGGGCTTTGATGTGCGCCCCTTGGTGATTGCCGTGATGGTGGCGGCCTCGGCGAGTTTCGCAACTCCGATTGGGTATCAGACGAATATGCTGGTTTATGGACCTGGTGGCTATCGGTTCACGGATTTTATGCGGGTTGGTATTCCGCTGAACCTCTCGGTTGGCTTGCTGGCGAGCGCGCTTATTCCGCTGATGTGGCCGCTTTAAGGGGCTTTGCCCCTCGCAGGCCTGGCCTGCTCACCCCAGGATATTTCTTGCAAGAGAAAGGCTTAGAGCGGCCAGAATAGCAGGATCGAGGGGATCGAGACCGCGACCACGAGGATTTCCAAGGGCAGGCCCATGCGCCAGTAGTCTCCGAAGCGATAGCCGCCGGGGCCGAGGATCAAAGTGTTGTTTTTGTGGCCGATGGGGGTGAGGAAGGCCGCAGAGGCGGCAACGGCGACGGCCATGAGGAACGGGTCGGGCGAGGCTCCTAGAGAGTTGGCCATATGGATGCCGACGGGGGCTGCGACGATGGCGGTGGCGGTGTTGTTCAAGACATCGCTGAGCGTCATTGTGACGACCATGAGGACGGTTAGGATGGCCCAGGCCGGGAGGCCTTCGGTAAGGGTCACCAGAGAGCCTGCGATGAGTTCGGTGCCGCCTGCGTCTTCTAGCGCGGCACCCAGCGGGATCATGGAGCCGAGAAGGACGACCACGGGCCATTCGATCTGAGTGTAAAGTTCCGACAGTGGTACGATTTTGGTGAGCACATAGGCGGCCACGACAATGCCAAGGGCGATGGGCAGATAGAGCAGGCCGACGGCAGAGGCCGCGATAGCACCTGCGAAGAGGCCAATGGCGAGCCAGGATTTTTGGTCGGCGGTGACTTGCAGGCCTCGGTCGGCGAGGGGAAGGCAGCCGAGCCAGTCGGTGATGTCTGCGCCCCGGTCTTTGGGGGTCAGCAGGAGGAGGATATCGCCCGCTTTGATCTCGGTCTTGCGCAGATGTTTGGTGATGCGTTGGCCGTTGCGAGACAGGCCCATCAGGATCGCGCCTTGCCGCCAATTCAGGCCAATGCGTTCGGCGGTTCTGCCGGTGATGCGGGATGTTTCAGAGGCCACGACTTCGACCATGTCCAGACCGTCGCCAGTGGCTTTTAATCGATCTTCGCGTTTTTCTTCGGCAAAGCGCAGGCCGGTGGCGGTGCGGAATTCATCGAGTGCGTCGGGTGTGCCTTCCAAAAGCAGCGTGTCGCCTGCACGCAGTTCAGCGTTACGGGCCGAGCCATAGCGGCGGCGACCCTCGCGGCTGAGGCCGATCACGGCGACATCGGCTTGGGTCGCTTGGGTGTCGAGCTCTGCGAGCCGTTTGCCGATAAGCTTGCTATCCTCGGGCACGGTGAGTTCGGCGAGATAGGCGGTGAGGTCTGATAGAGCGCTGCCCGCATCGTCGCGTTTCGGGATGAACCGCCAACCGATCAGGGCCACGAACGCGAGGCCTGCGAGCGCCGTCAGACCGCCGACCGGCGCAAAGTCAAACATCCGAAACGGCGCTCCTAATGTGTCTTCGCGGATTGAGGCGATGATGATATTGGGCGGCGTGCCGATCAGGGTTGCCATGCCGCCCAGAATTGTCGCGAAGGACAGAGGCATGAGTGACAGCCCCGGGCTGCGGCCTGCTTTGCGCGCGGTTTGCACGTCGACAGGCATCAAGAGGGCGAGGGCTGCGACGTTGTTCATGAAGGCCGAAAGCACGCCGCCGACGCCGCCCATGATGGCGATATGGGTGCCGAGGGCTCGGGAACTGTCTACCAATGTGCGGGTGATCAGAAACACGGCACCTGACCGCACTAACCCTGCCGAGACCACAAGGACCAACGCGACAACCAATGTGGCTGGATGCCCAAAGCCCGAAAATGCGTCCTTTTCCGGCACCACGCCCAGAACGACGCCCGCCAAAAGCGCGCAGAAGGCCACCAGATCGTACCGAAACCGTCCCCAGAGCAAGAGGCCAAAGACCACGCCGAAAAGGGTGAAAAGAATGATTTGGTCTTGGGTCAATGCGGTGCTCATGAAGGCCTCAATCTAACTTGGGACAAGGTTCGCCAACACCAGCGATGCATGCAAGGGGAAAAGCCGTGCGCGCCCCGCCTTGAGACCATGGATTGCTTGCGCTATAGGAGGCGAAACGAGATCTTTGAGGGGGCATCCGCCATGGCTGGCCATAGTAAATGGGCAAATATTCAGCACCGCAAAGGGCGTCAGGATGCTGCGCGCTCTAAGCTATTTTCCAAACTCGCCAAGGAAATCACCGTGGCGGCGAAAATGGGTGACCCGGACCCCGATAAAAACCCGCGTCTGCGTCTGGCCGTGAAAGAAGCCAAGAGCCAGTCTGTGCCGAAGGACGTGATCGAGCGCGCGATCAAAAAGGCGATTGGTGGCGACGCGGAGAACTATGACGAGATCCGCTATGAAGGCTATGGTCCCAATGGCGTGGCTGTCATTGTCGAGACCATGACTGACAACAAAAACCGCACCGCGTCGACTGTGCGCTCTACGTTCTCCAAGAATGGTGGGAACCTTGGCGAGACCGGCTCTGTTGGGTTCATGTTCGAACGTAAAGGCGAGGTTGTTTATCCAGCCGATGCGGGTGATGCCGATGACATCATGATGGCTGCGATCGAAGCGGGTGCTGAGGACGTCGAAAGCTCTGAGGATGGGCATATCATCTATTGCGCGGACACGGATTTGAATGATGTGTCCAACGCACTGGAAGCCGACCTTGGGGAATCTGAATCCACCAAGCTGATCTGGAAGCCGACCACCACGACCGAGCTTGGCCTTGAGGACATGCAAAAGCTGATGAAGCTGGTGGATGCTCTTGAGGACGATGATGACGTGCAGCGCGTCACGACCAACTTTGAAGCTTCTGACGAGGTTATGGCGCAGCTCTAAGCCACGCCAGTCCTCTTTTGAAAGCCGCTCCTGTCCGGGGCGGCTTTATCTTTTGGTGGTGATGCCCGCTTGGAATAGCTCGTTCTTATGAGGATACCAAAGCGTGCGACGGTCATCGCTAAAATAGCGATCGATAAAGGCCGGTGAGACCTGTTGCTGCTCGTAAAAGCTCTGGTCTTGCAGCCGCTCAACGTCCACTTCTGCAAAGGGCATGAGCTGTTTGAAATCAAGGCCATAGCGGTGAAAACCCAGTTGCGCGCCAGGACCCAAAGTGCGGTTCGCGCCAGCCGTGAAGGCCAGAAGGCAGCTTGCGCTACATTCTACGTCGACATGGGTATCCAGTCCCAATTGCAGCACCTGCTGTGCCAGTCTGCGGGCTTCGTAGAGATTGCCGCCAGGGCTGTTTAACGAGATTTGCTGCAAGTCGGGGGATTGTCTCAAAAGTGGATTGAGTTCGCTCATCATCCCTGAAGCCATAATGCCGTCATAGGTTAAGGTGCGCCCATCCACGGACAGGTGCACGCGGAACCGTTTGGGGGGTGCGCGAGACTCCAGAACTGCTGGCCCGGTCTCGGGGCTTGTTCTGAAATTGGCGTCAGAACGAAGACCTGACAGCGCCTTATCAACGACGGCGAAAGCCAAGAACCAGAAGTAAAACGTAACGATGCCAGCCGCTACAAATCCCAATGTTGCCCCTGTAATCGTCCAGAAGCGTCCGGTGTCCTGCATATAAAGGCTTGCTGCGTTTGCATAGCGGACAACCTGATAAGCAAAGACAAACAGATCCAGAAATAACAGGAAAGCAAAAGGCCAAGCCGCGTTCGGGGCAATCATAAGCAAAATCACAAATAGGCTGATCATGCCAATACGCAGCAGTAAGCCAGTCACCCAAACAGCGCTGGAAAAACTTGGGCCCATTCTTTGGGCATATGGATTAATCGTACTCATAGAGCACCTTTCAGAATCCGAGTTTCGTCACTCTCGATTCTGCATGGTGATCTGTCAGGATTGTGGCAAGTTTTTGCGCGCAGTTTGGCAAATATGCCGGGTGAAGTCAGCCAGCGTCTCGCGCCAGATGCGGCTGGTCTGCCAGTAAATTGGCATGCGGAAATCGCTGTCTTGTCGCAACAGTACCAGGTTTCCCTTCTTAAGATCGTCGCGCGCCAAAGCAATATACTCCATGCCCCAACCGAGCCCAGCCACAAGGGCTTTGTTCAAGGCGGGCTTTGACGCGATCGAGTGATAGGGCGGGGTGACGGTCGATCCGAACTCTTGTCTAATCCACTCCGACCAATTGTGGTCTTTAGAGTTGAACCTGACGACAGGTGCAGTGGCCAAAGCCGACGGCGAAACGCCTTCTGGAAAGTGCTTTTTAACGAATTTCGGCGATGCCACAGGAAGATAGACCATGTCTCCCAGAGGGTAAACGTCACAGCCCGGCACTGGTTTCTTCTGGATCGTAACGGCGCCAACGACTTGACCGCTTTCCAGCAAACTGTCCGTGTAAGCGGGATGATTGAGCTGGAAGTTAAAGAGCAAATCATGATGCGCGCCGAAGCAGTCTCCGAACCACGAACACATCGAATCGACATTCACAGAGATGTTGACGGGAACCGGTTCGTCACCCACTTCGTGCCCCAGATTGCGGGCCAGGATTTTTTCCAGCGCCTCGACCTGATCCGCATGGGCTGCGAGTTGCAAGCCTGCATCTGTACCGACGCATGGGCTCTCGCGCTTCACAAGTCGTGCGCCGACTTTTTCTTCGAGCAGCTTAATCCGTTGCGAAACAGCGGACTGGGTGATACGCATTTCGTTCGCGGCGGCCTCAAAGCTGCCGGTACGTAGCACCGTCGACAGTGTCCTAAGTCTTTCCGGATCGAGCTTCATAAGAGTCTCTAATTTGGAATAAGATTTATTAATTTGTGTAATGTCACGATGTTGATATTACAAGTCATACCAAGAGAGGCTTTTATGATCTCTTCGTTAACAGCCGGATTTGCGCTCGGCTTGTCACTTATCCTGGCGATCGGCGCTCAGAATTCGTTTGTATTGCGTCAGGGATTAAGGGGAGAATTCGTTCTCCCTGTGGTTCTGACCTGCGCCATTTCGGACGCGATCTTGATCGTAGCGGGCGTGGCTGGGTTCGGTGCTCTGGTCGATGCGGCTCCATTTGCAGTGGATCTCGCAAGA
The DNA here is from genome assembly GCF_017798205.1 of Cognatishimia activa. Taxonomy (NCBI): domain Bacteria; kingdom Pseudomonadati; phylum Pseudomonadota; class Alphaproteobacteria; order Rhodobacterales; family Paracoccaceae; genus Cognatishimia; species Cognatishimia activa. Next base: position 2,534,478 of record NZ_CP060010.1, read on the forward strand.
TGGGGCGGGGCAGCTTTCTTGGTGGTATATGGCGCTCTAAATTTCGCGTCTGCTTACAGAGGCGGCAGCTCCCTGGCATCAGAGGGCGCCAATGCACCAAAGTTGAGCAAGGCAATTGGGACGTGCCTTGTTCTAACTTGGTTAAACCCCCATGTTTATCTGGACACAGTCGTGTTGCTGGGGGGCATTTCAGCGACCTATGACAGCCCTTGGGTGTTTGCCGTAGGCGCCGTTTGCGCGAGCTTTACCTTCTTTTTTTCACTGGGATATGGGGCGGCCTTGCTGCGCGGTTTTTTCACCAATCCGCTGTCGTGGCGCATTCTGGATGTGCTCGTGGGCGTAACGATGTGGGCAATTGCAGCGAGCTTATTGCTGAACCACTAGCCGCCCTTGAGCAACAGATCCGCCACCCGCCGCGCTTCAAGGCGCGCGGCTTTGGCGTCCACAGGTCCGGGGTTCATTGCGGCCTCGATCCAGACTCCGTCAATATAGTTCTGCAAAGCTTGTTGTACTGTCGCCATTCGGTTTTCCGGCAAAAGTTGCCGCAGCTCGGCGCGGAAATGGCTGGTGACACGCATCCGGTTTACGCGCTGTAACCGTGCAAGACCTTCGTGATAGGGCGCGTTGGCCCAGAACTGCAGCCAGATCGAGCAGGTCGCCGAGGTAAAGAGCGTCTCATCAAAATTCGCATCCAGCCCGGCCATCAAACGATCATAGGGGGTTTCTGCCATCTTAAGTTGACGCAAGTTCGCTGCCTTCAAAGTGCGCAGAACCAGCTGCATCACCGCTTGGATCAGCTGATCCTTGGAGCCGAAGTAATAGTTGATACTCGCCGCCGTAGATCCTGCCTGTTTGGCGATATCGGTCATCGTCACCTGCGCATAGCCATGCTCTGCAATCGCTTGGATTGCGGCATCAATCAGCTCTTCATGGCGAATGTCACGGATGCGTTTCTTGCTCATAGCCTGTCTATAGCGTGGTTTGCGCATCGAAACAGGCTTTTTTGGCGCGGGCATGATAAAAAATTAAATGGGCATTTAAATTTTTGTTTTGCTGTTTAAGTTTCGCATTGCTAGGGTCGCGAACGCTTGGACGCGCCGATTTGGATTCGCGCGATCCGGTAAGTTTGAAGGCAAAGCAGAACGACAATGACCACACAGCCCACCGCCAGCCATTTCATCAATGGCGCCTATGTCGAGGACATATCCGGCACCGAAATCCCGGTAATCTTCCCGGCCACCGGAGAGGTGATCGCGACGGTCTATTCCGCGACGCCTGCGATCATCGATCAGGCGCTGGATGCGGCGAAAGCGGCACAAAAGGCCTGGGCCCAGATGACCGGCACGGAACGCGGCCGCATTTTGCGACGCGCGGCCGACATGATCCGCGAGCGCAACCACGAGCTCTCGGTTCTCGAGACCTATGACACCGGCAAGCCTTTGCAGGAAACGCTGGTGGCCGACGCTACATCCGGTGCCGACGCGCTGGAATATTTCGGAGGCCTCGCAGCCACACTCACGGGCGAGCATATTCCGATGGGCGACGACTGGGTCTACACGGTCCGCGAAGCCTTGGGCGTTTGTGTGGGGATCGGGGCATGGAATTACCCAACCCAGATCGCCTGCTGGAAAGGCGCGCCAGCTTTGGCTTGTGGCAATGCGATGATCTTTAAGCCATCGGAAACCACGCCGCTTTGCGCTTTGAAGGTTGCGGAGATCCTGCATGAAGCGGGCCTGCCTGCGGGGCTTTACAATGTGGTGCAGGGTCTTGGAGACGTGGGCGCTTCGCTGGTAAATGACCCGCGCGTGGATAAGGTCTCGCTGACAGGGTCGGTGCCGACGGGCAAGAAGGTATATGCAGCTGCCGCCTCGGGCATGAAACACGTCACGATGGAGCTGGGCGGTAAGTCGCCTCTGATCATCTTTGACGACGCGGATATCGAGAACGCGGTCGGCGGGGCCATCAACGGGAACTTCTATTCCTCTGGGCAGGTCTGTTCCAACGGCACGCGGGTTTTTGTGCATAAGAACATCAAAGATGCTTTCCTAAAGCGCCTGTTCGAACGCCTTGAAGGCGCGGTCCTCGGCAATCCTCTGGATGAGGCCGTGAACTTTGGCCCCATGGTCAGCGAACGGCAGATGGGGATCGTTCTCGACTATATCGCCAAAGGCAAAGCCGAAGGCGCACGTCTGATCGCAGGCGGTGAGCGCGTTGATATGGAAGGCTTTTTCATAGCCCCCACGGTCTTTGCTGATGTCGCCGACGAGATGACCATCGCCCAAGAAGAGATCTTTGGCCCCGTCATGGCGGTGCTTGATTTCGAGGACGAAGACGACGTGATCGCTCGCGCCAATGCGACCGACTTCGGCCTGTCGGCTGGCGTCTTCACTCGCGACCTGACCCGCGCGCACCGCGTCATATGCGCGCTTGAGGCGGGCAGCTGTTTCATCAATTCCTACAACGACGCGCCGGTCGAAGCTCCGTTCGGCGGGGTCAAAGCCTCGGGCGTGGGGCGCGAAAACAGCAAGGAAGCGATCCAGCACTACAGCCAGGTCAAATCCGTCTACGTCCGCATGAGCGACGTCGAAGCGGCATTCTAGGGAGGCGGCGATGCGAGCAGATTATGTGATCGTCGGCGCGGGCTCTGCGGGATGCGCCATGGCCTATCGTCTTTCGGAGGCAGGCAAATCTGTCATCGTGATCGAACACGGCGGCACGGACGCGGGCCCTCTGATCCAGATGCCCGCCGCGCTGAGCTATCCGATGAACATGAGCCTCTATGATTGGGGCTACAGCACGCTACCCGAGCCGCATCTGGGTGGCCGTCGTCTGGTCACGCCTCGAGGCAAGGTAATCGGCGGGTCGAGCTCGATCAACGGTATGGTCTATGTGCGCGGCCACGCGGGGGACTATGATCACTGGGCCGAAAGCGGCGCGCAGGGGTGGTCCTATGCGGATGTGCTGCCCTATTTCAAACGCATGGAGACCTGGCACGAAAGCGGGCAGGGCGGAGACCCGGATTGGCGTGGCAAAACCGGCCCTCTGCATATCTCGCGCGGGCCAAGGGACAACCCTCTGCACGCAGCTTTTGTTGAGGCAGGTCGTCAAGCGGGCTATCCGGTCACCAGCGACTATAACGGCGAGCAGCAAGAGGGCTTTGGCCCGATGGAGATGACCGTTTACAAGGGGCGGCGCTGGTCGGCGGCGAATGCCTATCTGAAGCCTGCTTTGAAACGCGAGAACTGTACGCTTGTGCGCGGGCTGGCCTGCAAGGTGGTGACGGACGAGGGACGGGCCACGGGGGTCGAGATCGAGCGCAATGGGCGTAAAGATGTCATTCATGCCTCGGGCGAAGTGATCCTCGCGGCCAGCTCGCTCAATTCCCCAAAGCTCTTGATGCTCTCGGGCATCGGCCCCGCAGCGCATTTGGCGGAACATGGCATCGACGTCGTTGCAGATCGCCCCGGAGTAGGCCAAAACCTGCAGGACCATCTGGAGCTTTATCTGCAGATGGCCTCCAAGCAGCCGATCACGCTCTATAAATACTGGAACCTCTTCGGAAAGGCTCTGATCGGTGCGCAATGGCTGTTTACAAAGACCGGTCTTGGTGCGTCCAACCAGTTTGAGTCTGCGGCCTTCATTCGCAGTAAGGCCGGCGTGCAATACCCTGATATTCAATATCATTTCCTGCCCATCGCTGTGCGCTACGATGGCAAGGTTGCCGCCGAGGGCCATGGGTTCCAAGCCCATGTCGGCCCCATGCGCAGCGGCTCTCGTGGAGAGGTCACATTGGCGAGTGCGGATCCCAAGGCAGCACCCGATATCCTGTTTAACTATATGTCGACCGAGCAGGACTGGATCGATTTTCGCCAGTGCATTCGCCTCACGCGCGAGATCTTTGCGCAGGATGCGTTTAAACCCTTCGTCAAACATGAAATCCAACCGGGCGTTGCGCTGCAATCCGACGACGAGCTGGACGGATTTATCCGCGAACACGTTGAAAGCGCCTATCACCCCTGTGGCACCTGCCGCATGGGCGCGCTTGAGGATCCGATGAGCGTGGTGGATTCCGATTGTCGCGTGATTGGCGTAGATAACCTGCGCGTGGCCGACAGCTCGATCTTTCCGCGGATCACCAATGGCAACCTCAATGGGCCATCGATCATGACCGGCGAGAAGGCGTCAGATCATATCCTTGGGCGTAGCCTGCCTGCCGCCAATGATCAGCCTTGGTTCAACCCGAATTGGGAAAGGTCTCAGCGCTAAAGGCCGAGGTCTTTCAATGCCATATGCCCGAACAGCTGCGTCAGGATCCCGCTGGCCCAGAGGTTCACGTGATTGGCATCCGGCACGCGCATGATCTTTTTCTTCGCCGAGCCCGCTGCGTTGTAAACCGCTTGACCCTGGGAAATCGGCACAACGCGGTCTTGCTTGCCGTGGATCACCAAAAGGGGCAGGGATATCGCGGCGGCACGCTTGGCGCTGTTCCAAGAGTCCATGAAGACCGGCGCAATTTGGCCAATGTCACCGACGGTGGCCTGAGCTATATCTGAGATCGAAGAAAACGGTGCCTCAAGAACGATGCCGGTGGGCAAATCCTGATCGCCCGAGGCCTTAAGCGCTTCGATCAGTCCAAGCCCCACCGCCGAGCCCAGACTTTCGCCGTAGATCACCACGGGGCCGTCAAACGTGGCGAATTGACCGTCACTTTTGAGGCTGTCGTAGGCAAACTTCACGGTCGAAATGAGCGCGGCTTCAGAAGGCCGACCTTCGCTGCCTGAACTGCCGGGATAGGCCGGGGCAAAAACGCCAAAGCCCGACTGCCTAAGGCGGCGAAACCTGCCATCGCGATTTGCAAGATTGCCAGCATTGCCATGCAGATAGAACACCGTCGGCTTATTCCCGCGCGGAGGCACTGCCCAGACAACCACGCGACCTTCGGGGCCGTCCAGATCATAGGCTTGTATCCTAGCACCGTAAGCCGCAGGGCTTGGGGGCTGCTCAGTCGCATCATAGGGGTAGATGAGCAGGGGATTGGCTTGCTCTAGCGCCAATGCACCAAGGCCAAGAAAGAGAAAAAGAAATGCCAAGGTTCTTATCATTTTGGGTCAATACTCGTTTAAAATCTTTGCAGGCCGCGTACAGCAAACTCTGCAAACTTACCCGACTTCATAGGGCAAAACACCCCGTTCATTCTCCTTAATCATCAACTTGCGCTCAAGCGGCGGCACCGAGCGTTGATGGCAATCAGGCCGCTCGCAGATCCGGCAGGAAATGCCGATAGGCTGGAAGGCAGCGGCGTTGTTTACGTCCATATTGTCGGCATAGACCATACGATCCGCGTGTTTGATCTCGCAGCCCAAGGCAATCGCATAGCGCCGTACAGGCGCGCCATAGTGCCCGCCAGATTTGGACACATCCCGCGCCAAAGAGAAATAGCGCACCCCGTCAGGCGTTTCGGCCAGCTGTCGCAAAAACCGCCCCGGCGTTTCAAAGGCGCGGTGGACGTTCCATAGGGGGCAGGCCCCTCCAAAACGCGCGAACTGCAGACGTGTGGCGGAATGGCGTTTGGTGATCGTGCCCGCCTGATCGACGCGGACGAAAAAGAATGGGATGCCTTTGTTGCCGGGCCGTTGCAGGGTCGACAAACGATGGGCGACCTGCTCAATGGACGCCCCAAATTGGTTGGACAAAAGCTCCAGATCATGGCGATGTTCCTGCGCCGCCGCGTGGAATTTGCCGTAGGGCATTAAGGCCGCTCCGGCGAAGTAATTCGCAAGCCCGATCTTGGCGATATCCCGCGCGGTCTCAGACTGGAATTTCGCCAGATCCAACGTCGCTTCAAGCAAAGAATTCCTTTGCAAAAGAGCGACTTGCAGCAGCATCTGAAAGCACTGTGTTTCTGGCGACGCATGGGCGGACAAGGTCAGTGCCTTATTCGCATGGTCATAGTGCCTGAGAGGCCCAGTATCGGACAGTCGAACCGAGACGCCGACATGTGCCAAAGCATCCTCAGCAGCAATGCGCATCGACGGTTTCTGCTCGGCGCTTTTGGCGAAATTCTCCGCCGCGTGGTCGACCGCATCGATATAGTTGTCGCAATAATGAAAGAAGTCGCGCACCTCGTCCCAGGGGCTCGGCTGCATGCGGAACTCTTGGCGTCCCAAAGCGTCATCCAGCGAGGCGAGCCGTTCATGGGTTTCACGGTAGGTATGGTGCAGTTTCAAAAACGCCCGGGCCAAAGCAGGGGCGTTGGAAGCCGATAGTCGAATATCCGCCAAAGGCACGTCGCTTTCGGCGAGGGCTGGGTCCGCGAGGGCTTCGCGCAGATCGCTCACCAGACGCTCGGAATCCCCGGTGGACAGCTCGGTGACATCGATGCCGAACTCTTGCGCAAGGGCAAGAACCACCGTTGTCGACACAGGGCGGTTGTTGTTTTCCATCTGGTTCAGATAGGGAAGGGACACGCCAAGCTTGGTTGCGAATTCCCGCTGTGTGAGCGCCACGCGGTTGCGGATCTCGCGCAGTTTTGCACCGGCATAAAGTTTCTGCGTCGCCATAGCTGCCCCTTGGTTTGCAAGTTAGCTTTCATGCAAGCATAGTTTTGCAAACCGCTGGGCGCTAGCCCCGAAGGCGTCTTTCGCGACGAATTGTCAGGGTAATCGCGACGAGCGCTGCGACAGCGGTGGCCAGCATCAGGGACAAAAGCGGGTAGGGTGTCGGCCAGATTTCAAGCAATACGCCCGCCAAAGCCGACAAGCCCGCGCCGCCCCCGATCATGATCGCGCTGGCGAGGCCAGAGGCAGTGCCTGCGAGATGCGGGCGTACGGACAAAGCGCCAGCAGTGGCGTTCGGGATCACCATACCATTGCCCAGCCCGACAAATGTCATGAAGGCGAAGAAGCTGAAGGCGGATCCGATGCCAGCCGCAAATAACAACAACGACAAACCGACACCGATAGCGTTCACGAAGGATCCCCAAAGCACCATATTGTTCACGCCAATCCGCTGAGAATAGGCGCCAGAGACGTAGTTGCCGGCGAAGTACCCGATGGCGGGGGCTCCGAAGTATACCCCGACTTCGGTCGGATCGAGTGCGAAATAGCCGCTTGCCACAAAAGGCGCCCCGCCGAGGTACGCGAAAAACGCACCGGACGCGAAGCCGGAGGCGAGGCTATAGCCCCAGAAGCGCGGGCTCTTTAGCAGCTCGGGATATTGTTTGAATTGCGCGCCCAGCGTGAGGCCGCTGCGTCGTTTGGTTTCGCCCAAATCGAAATAGACCAGCGCCAGTGACATGCTGCCCGCCCCAAACATCAACCAAAAACTCGCCCGCCAGTCCCATGTTTCCTCAAGCAGGCCTCCGAGGGCAGGGGCGACCATCGGCACCACCGACATACCCATCGTGACAAAGCCGATTTTAGACGCGGCCTCGCTGTCCTCGACCACATCGCGCACGATGGCGCGGCTGAGTACGAGGCATGTTGCGATGACGGCCTGCGCAATGCGAAAGATCAGAAAGATTGTCGCGTTTGGTGCATAGATGCAACCTAAGGTGCAGACAAGGAACAGAAAAATACCCCAAAGCAGAACTGGCCTGCGTCCGATTTGGTCTGATATTGGCCCAATGAGGATCTGCAGGACAGCACTTGCCCCAAGATAGCCGGCGACTGCCAATTGCATGACGCTGTAGTCCGTATCGAAGTAAACAGTCATGCCAGGCAGGCTGGGCAGAAAGATATTCATGACCATGGCGCTAAGGCCTGCCAAGAGGATCAGGGTCGAGATATGTGGAGGGGACTTACGACTGAAATACATAATAGGCACGCAGAGTTGACCTGTCTTGTTTAGGCCCGAGATGAAGGGATGAACAGGGGTATTGCGACCATAAGTTGAAAAAATGAACCAATTGGTTCAAAATTTGCTGGTTTGCAATTTGCTTGCGTTGAGCGTGCTGGGGTTTGCAAATTTGCGGGAAAACCCTTTCCGCACCGCAGCACACGGGCTATCACTCCTTAACAGACCAGAGGGTGTGACATGGACAATATTCTTCAAGAACTCGAAGCCCGCCGCGAAACCGCGCGCCTTGGTGGCGGTCAGCGCCGCATTGATAGCCAGCACGCACGGGCGAAACTGACCGCGCGCGAACGGATTGAACTGCTGCTGGATGAGGGCAGTTTCGAAGAGTTCGATATGTTCAAAACCCACCGCTGTGTCGAATTCGGCATGGAAGAGCAAAAGCCCGCGGGCGACGGTGTTGTCACCGGCTGGGGGACGATCAATGGCCGTATGGTTTATGTGTTCTCGCAGGATTTCACCGTGTTTGGCGGCTCTCTGTCAGAAACTCATGCGCAGAAGATCTGTAAAATTCAGGATATGGCCGTTCAAAACGGTGCGCCGATCATTGGTCTGAATGACTCCGGTGGCGCGCGGATCCAAGAGGGTGTGGACTCTCTGGCAGGCTACGCCGAGGTGTTCCAACGCAACATCATGGCCTCGGGCGTTGTGCCTCAGATCTCTGTGATCATGGGCCCGTGTGCGGGTGGCGCTGTGTATAGTCCTGCGATGACCGACTTTATCTTTATGGTCAAAGACACATCATACATGTTTGTCACCGGCCCTGACGTTGTGAAAACCGTAACTAACGAAGTGGTTACGGCGGAAGAACTGGGCGGCGCGTCCACCCACACCAAGAAATCCTCTGTTGCAGATGGTGCCTTTGAAAACGACGTCGAAGCGCTGCGCGAGGTTCGCAACCTTGTCGACTTCCTGCCGCTGAACAACCGCGAAAAGCCTCCGGTGCGTCCGTTCTTTGACGATCCGGCGCGGATTGATGCGTCGCTGGACACTCTGGTGCCGGAAAACCCGAACACGCCGTATGACATGAAAGAACTGATCCATAAGATCGCGGATGAAAGCGATTTTTATGAGATCCAGGAAGACTACGCCAAGAACATCATCACCGGGTTCATCCGCATGGAAGGCCAGACCGTGGGTGTGGTTGCGAACCAGCCGATGGTTCTGGCGGGCTGTCTGGATATCGACAGCTCTCGCAAAGCGGCGCGGTTTGTAAGATTCTGTGATTGCTTTGAAATTCCAATTCTGACGCTTGTAGACGTTCCAGGCTTCCTGCCGGGCACCACGCAGGAATACGGCGGTGTCATCAAACACGGAGCAAAACTGCTCTTTGCTTATGGCGAAGCGACGGTGCCGAAGGTGACCGTGATCACCCGTAAGGCCTATGGTGGTGCTTATGACGTTATGGCCTCCAAACACCTGCGCGGCGATTTCAACTACGCATGGCCATCCGCCGAGATCGCCGTGATGGGCGCGAAGGGCGCGACCGAGATTATCCACCGTGCAGATCTGGGCGATGCGGATAAAATCGCGGCCCATACCAAGAACTACGAAGATCGTTTCGCGAACCCATTTGTGGCCGCTGAGCGGGGCTTTATCGACGAGGTGATTATGCCGCAATCCACACGTCGCCGTGTGGCGCGCGCATTTGCGTCCTTGCGCAATAAGAAACTCGAGAACCCTTGGAAAAAGCACGACAATATCCCGCTCTAAGCGGCTGATTTCGTAGCGAAAAGGACTGAACCTGTGGCCCGAGCCAAGTGGCATACCCTAAAGGACGGAGACGTGCTGACCCTCGCACGTCATCTGCCTGCGCGTTTTGACGTGGCGGCGGAAACCACCATTCGTGCGGGCTCTGCCATGTGGCTGGCGCATCAGGTGCGCCAGGATATGTGGCGCGCGCTGCAGTCCTTGCGCGGCTTCTCTCCGGTGGTTCAGGTCACGCGCCAGGATGGGGCGATGCACATCAAAGCCGGCGGTGCAGTCAATGGCGCTCTGCCCAAGGCCGCGACCGAGGCCAAGATCGCCGCGCTTTTGGCGTCGCCTGACTATATCCGCCGTTGGGAGCGCTTCGCGACCAAGAAGGGGCCCGCCCATGCGTAGCCTTGCCCTCATCGCCGCGGTTCCCATGCTCATGCAAAGCTGTGAGAAAGAGGCCGAGACCGCCTCGGATATCCCTTCGGGGTTCAATCACAGCCTGTTTGAGACGCTTGATGATGTAATGCCCGACGGCAAACGCGTGATGCGTCTGCGCTACGTCGCAGAGGATATGACGGCGGAAGATCACCAAAAGGTCGCCGAGGATTTCGCGGCTCTCTGCGCGCGCGATGCCCTGCCACGTCAGGCCGAGGCGAAGCCGCCGTTTGATCAGGCCGTGATCTCTCTGGCCAATAAAAAATCTGAATTCGGAGTGTTCAATCCAGACGTCACCCAGTATTTCGAGGCTTTCACCTTGGAAAACGACACCTGTATCTGGGAGGCATTCTGATGCGGACACAAAACCTAGGGGGCAAAACCCCAAATCGGCGCGTTCTTGCGTCTTTCGCACCACAGGGCAGAGCCTCTCTGTCTAAATGTTTTATTTTCGGGCTAAAATCCGGTATATTCGGCCTTGGATACGTACGACTTACCTCGTGCTCCAATCTGAGGCAGGCAGGGGAAACATCCTCTGTTCAAAATAAAAGATATACTAGGAGAAACAGATGTCTAAGAGCATCAAGTCCATTCTGGCGCTCAGCGTCGTTGTCGTTGTCGCAGCCTGCGCCAAAGAGCCGGTTGATGAATTCGTTGTGGTCGACCCGGCCCCAATCTCGACCGAGCCAACCCACACGGGTAAATACAAGTAAGACTTTCGGGCGGGCGGCTGGCCAATTTGGTCAGGCTCCTGCCCACCTCGCACCTCGCGTTGCTCTGGCGTTCGGAGGTGCAGCATGATCAAGCATCGTGGTTTCCCAAGCCGTCTTCCCGGCACGGATTTTCAATTCACCATTCGTCGGCCCAATCCCAAAGGCGTCACCGCCATCATAAAGCGTGAGCGCTTTAAGGATCGCAAATACGCGGATCGCCGCGCGGATCTTGGCTTTATGCAAGCACTTTGGGAGGCTTTCGGCACCGAGCCTTTTGAACGCGGTAATCTGGATGCGGGGCGTCTGTCGTGGCTCTTTGGCCGTGAAGTCAAAGCCTATGATCCCGAGAATTTTGATCCCGAAGATTACGAAGCGCTTCTGATCATCGACGAAAACGTCGCACGGTCGTCTTTCCCTGATGCAATCGACGGGGACGGTATCCTGTGATCTTTGCTGCGCGCATATCCCTTGGACCTCGGCACAGTCTTGCCGATAGGGTTGCGGGTGCGCGCAAAAGCTTGCGCAAGGGCTCGGCATCTCTGACGCTGGGTTCAGATTTGGGCAATCAAAAAGGGGCAGATCACAGATGCGACTTCTCAAACTCACAGCGGCGCTCAGCCTTGGGCTTGCGCTCACGGCTTGTGGCGACACGGCGCTGGAACAAGGCTTGCTGGGTGCAGGCGCGGGCGCAGGGGCGGCCATTCTTACCGGTGGTAACGCAAAAACCGGCGCAGTCATTGGCGGTGTGGGCAACGTGGCCTACTGCCAGACCTACCCAGACCGTTGTAAGTCTCCGTAACACTCGCGTCTTCGGACGTATCACTCGACATTTGGCCGTCGGCACCTCGCGTGCCGATGGCCTTTTTTGTTTCGGCGCGCGGGGCGCGTCGGCTCGAACAGGAAGGACCCCTAATGTTTGATAAGATCCTGATCGCCAACCGCGGCGAAATCGCCTGCCGCGTCATCAAGACCGCGCGCAAGATGGGCATCAAGACCGTGGCGATCTATTCGGACGCCGACAAAAACGCGCTGCACGTCAAGATGGCAGACGAAGCGGTCCACATTGGCCCTCCACCCGCGAACCAGTCCTATATCGTGATCGACAAGGTGATGGCCGCGATCAAGGAAAGCGGCGCGCAGGCGGTGCATCCGGGCTATGGATTCCTGTCTGAAAACGCCAAATTTGCCGAGGCACTTGAGGCGGCTGGCGTTGCGTTCATAGGCCCACCTAAGGGCGCGATTGAGGCCATGGGCGACAAGATCACCTCAAAGAAAATCGCGCAGGACGCCAATGTGTCCACGGTTCCAGGCTTTATGGGCCTGATCGAGGACGCGGATGAGGCGGTCAAGATTTCCAACGAGATCGGCTATCCAGTGATGATCAAAGCCTCTGCCGGCGGTGGCGGTAAAGGCATGCGGATTGCCTGGAACGACGAAGAGGCGCGCGAGGGTTTCCAGTCCTCGAAAAACGAAGCGGCCAATAGCTTTGGCGATGATCGAATTTTTATTGAAAAATTCGTCACCCAGCCGCGTCACATCGAAATTCAGGTGCTCTGCGACGCCCATGGCAATGGCGTCTATCTGGGCGAGCGTGAATGTTCCATTCAGCGTCGGAACCAGAAAGTCGTCGAAGAAGCGCCGTCTCCGTTCCTGGACGAAGCCACCCGCAAGGCCATGGGCGAGCAATCTGTCGCGCTGGCGAAAGCCGTGGGCTATGCCTCTGCTGGCACCGTGGAATTCATCGTCGATGGCGAGAAGAATTTCTACTTCCTTGAAATGAATACCCGTCTGCAGGTGGAACACCCTGTGACCGAACTGATCACCGGCGTTGACCTTGTGGAACAAATGATCCGCGTCGCCAATGGCGAGCCGCTGACCATCACTCAGGACGATGTCACCCTGACCGGCTGGGCGATTGAAAACCGCCTCTATGCCGAGGATCCTTATCGCAACTTCCTGCCCTCTATCGGCCGTCTGACCCGCTATCGTCCGCCCGCCGAGAACCCCGATTACACCCCGGGCACCGCAGCCGGATCCGTCGGCGATGTGGTCGTGCGCAACGACACCGGCGTCTATGAGGGCGGCGAGATTTCAATGTATTACGACCCGATGATCGCCAAGCTCTGCACATGGGCACCGACCCGCGAGGCCGCGATCGAAGCGATGCGCGTGGCGCTGGATAGCTTTGAGGTCGAAGGTATTGGTCACAACCTGCCATTCGTGGCGGCTGTTATGGATCACCCAAAGTTTGTGTCAGGCGACATGACCACAGCCTTCATCGCCGAAGAATACCCCGACGGCTTTGAAGGCGTCGAGCTGCCCGAGGCCGACTTGCGCAAGATCGCAGCGGCGGCGGCAGCGATGAACCGAGTATCCGAGATCCGCTCAACCCGTGTCTCAGGCCGCATGGACAACCACGAACGCCGCGTCGGCACCGAGTGGGTCGTGTCCCTGCAAGGCAATGATTTCCCTGTGGAAATCTCGGCGGATGCGGATGGTTCTTCGGTCAAATTCGAAGATGGCGAGACGCTGCGCGTTGCCTCTGACTGGACACCGGGCGATCAACTGGCTGAGTTGACGGTCAATGGCGCGCCTCTGGTTCTGAAGGTCGGCGCGATCACCTGCGGCTTCCGCATTCGCAGCCGCGGTGCGGATTTGAAGGTGCATGTGCGCAGCCCGCGTGAGGCGGAGTTGGTCAAATACATGCCAGAGAAACTCCCACCGGATACCTCTAAGCTACTACTTTGCCCAATGCCGGGTCTGATCGTGAAGGTCGATGTCGAAGTGGGGGATGAGGTCCAAGAGGGTCAGGCGCTTTGCACAGTCGAGGCGATGAAGATGGAAAACATCCTGCGCGCTGAAAAGACCACTGTGGTCACGAAAATCAACGCGGCGGCGGGTGACAGCCTGGCGGTGGACGACGTGATTATGGAGTTCGAATAAGGGCTTATGGCGACGCCAGCGACATATCACAGACACGCACGCGGGGGTTATTCATCCCCGCGACGGTCTCTGATTTCCTGCTGGCGCATGGGCATTTTGTCGATGACGCGCCCGAGTTCGCGCACGTCCCAAGGGAAAGGCTTGCGCAGCTTCACGCCGCCGTCCTTGCCAATGAGCACCATCATGAAGCCGCGCGGGCGCAGCTCGGTGCGCAGCTCGGATTTCGCGGCGGGATCGGTGTCGGTTAGAACCACGACATCCCGCTCGCGCAGCGCGTCGATCTGGTCTTGTAGCAAAGCGATTTGCTCGATGAACCGCGGATCGGCCGGGCTGTCGGCAAAGACAATCACTGGACGGTTTGTCCAGAGAAAGCTCTCGATCGGGGCGGGATCCGTCAAAAAGACGGGCGCCTCTTCGGTGACCTCATCGGCGGATGCGGTGGACCCTAAGAGGGCTGCGAAAACAACGGCTAAGCCATGGCGTACAGAAGTGCTCATGTCTGCCAATATAGGCGCATTTGATACGATTGCGATGGTTTCGACCTGCGCCTCACAGAAATTTATGAAGACGCGGATCCCCGCGCAGAGGATGGTCACATGACGACGAAAAAAGACTGGGAAGCGCTGGCGGAGAAAGAACTGCGGGGCAAGCCGCTGGAGGCTCTGACCTGGGACACGCTGGAAGGCATTCAGGTCAAGCCGCTTTATACGGCGGAAGATACGGCAGAGATCGACCATATGGGGGGGCTGCCGGGCTTTGGGCCATTCACGCGCGGCGTTAAGGCGACCATGTATGCAGGCCGCCCTTGGACGATCCGTCAATATGCGGGCTTTTCAACGGCCGAGGAATCCAACGCCTTTTACCGCCGCAATCTGGCGGCGGGGCAGCAGGGTGTCTCTGTGGCTTTCGATCTGGCGACGCACCGGGGCTATGATTCAGATCACCCGCGTGTTGAGGGCGATGTCGGCAAGGCGGGCGTTGCGATTGACTCTGTAGAGGACATGAAGATCCTCTTTGACGGCATTCCTTTGGATAAAGTTTCCGTGTCCATGACCATGAACGGCGCGGTCATTCCGATCCTCGCGAATTTCATCGTCGCAGGCGAAGAGCAGGGCCATGATAAGGCGCTGCTCGCAGGCACCATTCAAAACGACATTCTGAAAGAATTCATGGTGCGCAACACCTATATCTATCCGCCAGAGCCCTCGATGCGGATCATCTCGGACATCATCGAATATACCTCAAATGAGATGCCGAAGTTCAATTCGATCTCGATCTCGGGCTATCACATGCAAGAGGCGGGCGCGAACCTGGTTCAGGAACTTGCCTATACGCTGGCGGATGGTCGTGAATATGTGCGTGCGGCGATTGAGGCAGGCATGGATGTGGATAAATTCGCAGGCCGCCTGAGCTTCTTCTTTGCGATTGGCATGAATTTCTTTATGGAAGCCGCCAAACTGCGCGCCGCGCGTCAGCTGTGGCATCGCATCATGACCGAGTTTGGCGCGAAATCGGAACGCTCGAAAATGCTGCGCACCCACTGTCAGACCTCGGGCGTGTCCTTGCAGGAACAAGACCCATATAACAATGTCATCCGTACCGCCTATGAGGCGATGGCGGCGGCGTTGGGCGGCACGCAATCCCTACACACCAATGCGTTGGATGAGGCGATTGCTCTGCCGACCGACTTCTCGGCACGTATTGCGCGCAACACTCAGCTGATCCTGCAAGAAGAGACGGGCATCACCAATGTGGTCGATCCTCTGGCGGGCTCCTACTATGTGGAAAGCCTGACCGATGAGTTGGCGACCAAGGCCTGGGAACTCATTGAAGAAGTTGAGGAAATGGGCGGTATGACCAAGGCCGTGGCCTCTGGCATGCCGAAGCTTCGCATTGAGGAAACCGCCGCGCGGCGTCAGGCGATGATCGACCGGGGTGAAGAAGTCGTCGTAGGCGTGAACAAATACCGCAAAGAGCAGGAAGAGGCGATCGACATTCTGGACGTCGACAATATCGCCGTGCGCGAGAGCCAGATCAAACGTCTGGAAGAGATCCGCGCCACCCGTGATGACGCAGCCTGCACGGCTGCATTGGCGGAGCTCACCCGCCGTGCCAAAGAAGGCGGCAACCTTTTGGAAGCCGCCGTCGAAGCCGCCCGCGCGCGGGCCTCTGTCGGAGAGATCAGCATGGCAATGGAAGACGAATTCGGCCGCCACCGCGCCGAAGTGAAGACCCTCGCAGGCGTCTATGGCGCGGCTTATGAAGGTGACGAAGGCTTTGCTAAGATCCAGAAATCTATCGAAGATTTCGCCAAGGAAGAGGGGCGTCGGCCACGTCTTCTGGTGGTCAAGATGGGTCAGGATGGGCACGACCGTGGTGCCAAGGTGATCGCGACGGCCTTTGCAGATATCGGCTTTGACGTGGATGTGGGACCTCTGTTCCAGACGCCTGCCGAAGCGGCGCAAGACGCGATTGACAATGACGTGCATGTGGTCGGGATCTCGTCTCAGGCGGCGGGGCATAAGACGCTGGCACCGCAATTGATCAAAGAGCTTCAGGCCAATGACGCGGGCGATATCATTGTGATCTGTGGCGGGGTTATTCCGCAGCAGGACTATGATTTCCTCAAAGAGGCCGGTGTGAAGGCGATCTTTGGGCCTGGGACGAATATTCCTGAGGCGGCTGAGGATATCCTGAACCTAATCCGCGAAGCGCGTAGCTGATAGGCGGGGGGGCCGCCCTCCAAACCGCACGAATGATGGGGGGCGCTGCCCCCCAAACCCCCCGAGGATATTTCGAGCAAGAGAAAAGACGTTGTCTTTGATCTGACGAATTGTATGCTGAGCCTTCGCTTATCGGAGCCAACATGCAGTTTGATCATTTCGCCATTGCCGGAGAGACCCTTGAGGCCGCTGTTGCCCATGTTGAGGACGTACTTGGCGTGGCACTTTTGCCAGGCGGAAAACACACGCATTTTGGCACGCATAACCAGCTCTTGGGGCTGGCAGACGGGCTCTATTTGGAAGCCATTTCCATCGATCCAGAGGCGCCAAAGCCTGATTATGCACGGTGGTTTGATCTGGACCGTTTTGCGGGCGCGCCTCGCATCAGCAATTGGATCTGCCGGAGCGAAGATTTGCTCGCGGAACTTGAAATCCTGCCGGATGGTGCGGGTGTTCCGGTGGCTTTGACGCGCGGAGATTTCGCCTGGCGGATGGCGGTGCCTGCGGATGGTGTTCTGCCCTGTGACGGCTGTTTTCCAGCGCTAATTCAATGGGATGTCGCAAAGATTCCGGGAGATATCCTGCCTGCGTCAGGTTGTAAGTTGTCCCGATTTGAGGTCGCGCATCCTGAGGCGCAGTGGTTGCGTGAAACGATCTCTTTGGATGATCCGAAAGTGCAGTTTGTCGAAGGCCCCCGTGAGATGCGCGCAACCTTTGAAACGCCCCACGGCACGCGGGTCTTGTCATGATCATCAGGCAAGCCACCGCGCAGGACGCGCCAGATATCGCAGCCGTTTGGAATGCTGAAATCCGCGATGGCGTGAGCACGTTTAACTCGGTCGATAAAACTCTGGCCGAGGTGCAAGAAATGATCGAGCTGCGCGGGGCCGCAACGCAGGTTGCCCATGAGGGCGAGAGTTTTTTGGGCTTTGTCACCTATGGCCAGTTTCGCGGCGGGATCGGCTATCGCCATTCGGTCGAGCACACGATCTATTTGACACCAGCCGCCAAGGGACGCGGCGTGGGGCGGGCCTTGATGGCGCGGATTTATGAGGTCGCGCGCGGCGAAGGCCATCATATTATGGTGGCGGGCATAGGTGGCGAGAACGCAGATGCTATTGGCTTTCACACAGCGCTTGGGTTTAAGGAAGTCGGACGTATGCCCGAGGTTGGACGCAAGTTTGATCGCTGGATGACGCTCGTATTGATGCAAAGGGAATTATGACGCGGTGACACTCCGTTAGCGCTCTCGTATACTTGAATTATGTCGATTTGGACCAGAATTAGCGATGCGATCGAAGCCCTTGTGCAGGGGCAACCCCTGTCTGAGGTCTTTGACCGCTTGCGCACACCGCCAGAGCGGTCGATTGCCTTTACCATTGCCGTGATTGCCTTGGGGGCCAAGATGGCCAAGGCCGATGGCTTGGTGACCCGCGATGAGGTCACAGCCTTTCGTGAGGTCTTTCATATTCGCCCTGAGGATGAAGCTGGCGCGGCGCGGGTCTTTAATCTGGCGCGGCAGGACGCCGCGGGTTTTGAGGAATATGCCGTGCGTATCCATCGGTTGTTTGGCACCGATCATCCGATGTACTGCGATCTGATCGAGGGGCTCTTTCATATCTCGATGGCGGATGGCGAGTTTCATCCCAATGAGAATGTGTTCCTTGAGCGGGTTGCCGAGATCTTCGAGATGGCGCCTGCCAGATATCAGGCGATCAAAACGCGCTTTGTGCCAGATGCAGAGCCAGATCCCTACACGGTGCTGGGCGTAGATCCCTCGGCCTCGATGGACGAGATGCGCAAGGCCTGGCGACAGCTTGTGCGCGAGACCCATCCTGATGCGATGGTCGCACGTGGCGTGCCCGAAGAGGCCGTGAAAATTGCTGAGAAGAAGATGATCGACATCAACCGCGCCTGGGACACCATCAATGGCAAGGCGGCCTGATGCGGATTGCGACCTACAATATCGAGTGGTTCGCAAATCTTTTTGACGAAGAAAATCAATTGGTTCTGGACGACTCATGGTCCTCGCGGCGGGATGTGACCAAAGCCCAGCAGGCGGCGGCCGTGGCGCATGTTCTGCGGTCTATGGATGCGGATGCAATTCTTGTGGTCGAGGCACCTGATCAGAACGGGAAACGCTCAACCGTCGCCGCTTTGGAGGACTTTACCGCGCATTTTGGCCTGCGCACTAGCGATGCGATCATCGGGTTTTCCAATGACACGCAACAGGAACTGGCGCTGCTTTATGATCCAAATGTTTTGAAGGCGCGGCATGATCCCAAAGGTTCGCTGGATGCGCCGCGATTTGATCAAGAGCTGGGCATTGATCTGGACGTGGATGAACGCAGCGATACGGTGCGGTTTTCAAAACCCCCTTTGGAACTCGCGGTGACGACGAAATTCGGCGGCGAATTTCGTTTGATCGGCGCGCATTTGAAATCCAAAGCCCCCCATGGGGCGCGTAATCGCGACGAGGTCATGCGGATCTCGATTGCCAATCGGCGCAAGCAATTGGCGCAGGCGATTTGGCTTCGGCGTCGGATCGTGGAGCACCTGAAAAATGGCGACTCTCTGATGGTGCTCGGAGACCTCAATGACGGTCCCGGTCTGGATGAATACGAGGGGCTCTTTGGGCGTTCGTCGGTTGAGATCGTGATGGGAGAGCAGGGCGAGAACTGTTTGACCGATCCCCATGCGCGACAGGCTTTAGGGCCTCGGTTGGGTGCGCGGCCGACCACATCGCGGTTCTATTTGCGCCATGAGGGGCGGTATCTGCAGGCGCTGTTGGACTACATCATGGTCTCGCAGGATCTTGCGGCCAAATCCCCGAAATGGCGGATCTGGCATCCGTTTGATGATCATGATTGCTGGGCCGATGAAGCCTTGCGCGCGGCCTTGCTGGATGCCTCAGACCACTTTCCCGTCACGCTGGATATCGATCTTTAGGAAAAGCTCACAAAGAGCTCGGCCTCAAGCGCGCTGGCGAGTGATTGCAGCCGCGCCTCGGCCACCTCGCCATAAAGCGCGCGGGCGCGCTCCGGCAGTTCTAGATGGAGTTCTGCGGATTTGGCCTTATACGTCAGTTTGCCCAGATCCGTGCCGGCCTGCATCCACAGCATCGCGCCAAAGCGCATGGCTTTGCCAAGGATTTCGGCCTGTTTCTGGTCTTCGGTGTTGAGAAGGTCATAAAGCTCTTCAAACCGCGTGCCTTCGCGTTTGTTGCGATAGCGGTGGAGCAGGGCCAGCCCGAGGAACACGCGCTCGGAATGCTTAAGCCCGCCCAAATTCGCGCGTGTCGCGTTGTCAAAACAGGTTTCCGCGCGATAGTCGGGATGCGCGCGCCAGCTGACGTCATGCAGAAGGCAGGCAGCTTTGACCAAGCGTTTGCGGTCTTTGCTGCCGTCCTTGAACAATGGCTTCACGAAATCATAAAGCGTCCGCCCAAATCCCGGCAGGCGAGCGTCCTTGGATTCCGCGTGGCGACAGGCCTCGATCAGGGGATCACGACGGCGCAGTTCATCGGGCATTTGCTCGTAAAGCATGCCCTCGCGGATGCCGTAGCTGGAAATCGCGATATCGTATGGGGTGAAACGGTCAAGAAGGCCGATCAGAACCTCGATCGCAAAGGGCACAAGCGCCATCCGTTGGGCGGATAGCCCACAGCGCTGGCGCAGCTCTTCAAGATCATTCTCGGCGATAAACGCGGCCGTTGCGGCCACGTCCTCGGCTGTCATGCGGTATTCATGCAGAACATTCAGCGGATAAGCGCGGCGTTCCATATCCACCCGTGCAATGGCCCGCCACGAGCCGCCCACAAGGAACAGGCGGTTCTCCTGATCGCCCATTTTCACATAGAGTTTGTCGAGTGTTTTCTGAATGTAAGCCTGACGCCCCTCGGCACCGCCCTCGATGTCTTGCAACTTCAGAGGGCCGAGTTTCGAGGTGACTCGCTCACCGACTTCGCCGTCGTTGATTTCGGCGAGTTCCATGGAAGAGCCGCCGATGTCGCAGACAAGACCGTAAGAGCCCGGCCAGCCTAACAGAACACCTTGCGCCGACAGCCGTGCTTCTTCTTTGCCGTCGATGACGTGGATCTCTAGGCCGGTCTTTTCCAGCACCTCGGCACAGAACTCGGGGCCGTCTTCGGCCTCGCGGACTGCGGCCGTGGCGACGGCGGTCAGCGGGCCGTTGCAGATCTGAGCGGCGATTTCCTGAAACCGCGCGATAGCCGAAAGGGCGCGCGCGCGGCCCTCGGGGTTCAGGCGGCCTGTGTCAGACAGACCCGCGCCCAAGGCACACATGATCTTCTCGTTAAAGAAATAGGCAGGGCTTCGCGCCGCGCCGTCAAAGACCACCAAACGGACAGAGTTTGACCCCACATCCACAACGCCCACGCGTTTTAGCTTTCGAGAGGATGGGTCGTTAAAGAGCGGGCGTCCAAAGATATCCGCGTCTTCTAGGCTGTCGATGGTTACATTCATGAATCGCCCCAGGGTCTTGGCTTGCAAGATGCGGCACGGGGCAGGGTGGGTCAATGGATCAGAAGGGTCTGCGCGTTTTATGTCGCGGCTTCATCATCCGTATGCGTCAGTTTCGGCACATCCGAGGCCCCCGCCGATCCGCGGCCCGACAGTGATGGGTTTTCCATAAAGAAGCGGTGGCAGTTGAACGAAAACTCGCCCTGAGGCACCTGCGCGCGGTCAAAGCTGCCGTCCGCGTTCATAACCCAGCTTTGTGCAGTATCGGCCATATTCGCGGCCATGATCTGGCTGACGATCTGCGCTTTCACGGTCGGGTTGTCGATCCGCACCAGAGTTTCCACACGCCGGTTCAGGTTGCGGCCCATCCAGTCGGCCGAAGAGATATAGACCTTGGCTTTCTTGCTGGGCAGCCCATGGCCATTGCCAAAACAGGCGATCCGGGAGTGTTCCAGAAAGCGCCCGACCACGGATTTCACGCGGATATTGTCTGAGAGCCCTTTGATCCCGGGACGCAGCCCGCAAATGCCACGCACGACAAGGCTGATTTTAACACCAGCCTGGCTCGCCTCGTAAAGCGCATCGATAACCTCGGATTCGATCAGGGAATTCATCTTGGCCCAGATCTCTGCAGGTTTGCCAGCGCGGGCAAATTCCGCCTCTTTGCGGATATTCTCAATAAGGGTTTGCTTTAGGGACAGCGGAGAAATCGCAAGGTTTTCAAGGCTTTCTGGCTGCACGTAGCCCGAGAGATAGTTGAAGATCTTGGTCGCATCCCGCCCCAGACCATCGTCGCAGGTAAAGAAGCTGAGGTCGGTATAAACCTTGGCCGTAATCGGGTGGTAGTTGCCCGTACCATAGTGCGTATATGTCACCAGCCGATTGCCCTCGCGCCGCACGACGGTCGAGATCTTGGCGTGGGTTTTCCAATCGGTGAACCCGTAAACCACATGCGCACCCGCGCGTTCCAGACGGCGGGACTGGCGGATGTTCGCGGCTTCGTCAAAACGGGCTTTGAGTTCGACCAAAGCGGTCACGGACTTCCCGTCCTCCGCGGCCTCACAAAGCGCCTCGACGATAGGGGAGCGTTTGGACGTGCGATAAAGCGTCTGTTTGATCGCCACCACATTCGGATCACGCGCCGCCTGACTGATGAAGCGCACCACCATGTCAAAGGTCTCGTAAGGGTGGTGGAGCAGCATATCTTTTTGCTTGATCGCGGCAAACATATCGCCGTCGTGGTCTTGAACTCGTTCAGGCACGCGCGGCGCGAATGGTGTCCACAAAAGGTCAGGGCGGTTGTCCAGCACCAGCTCTTTGAGGTCCGCAATCCCGATCATGCCATCAAATTCGATGATCTCTTGTGGATTCACATGCAGCTCGCGGCTGATCATGTTGCGCAGGCTTTTAGGCGCGCCGCGCGACAATTGCAGACGCACAACCTCGCCGCGACGCCGCCGTTTCAGTGCGGTTTCAAACTCGCGTACGAGGTCTTCGGCCTCTTCTTCGACCTCCATATCGCTGTCGCGCAACACGCGGAAGGTACAGTGGCCCTTGGCCTTATAGCCGGGGAAAAGGATTTCCAGATGTAGGATCAAGAGATCCTCAAGCATCAGGAAGCGTTGCGTGCCATTGGTGCCGGGCAGGGCGACGAAGCGGTCGATCTGATGCGGGATCGGCAAGAGCGCTTGCAGCGGGCGTTTGTCTTTTTTGCGCTCAAGCTCCAGAGCCAGCGAATACCCGGTATTGGGGATGAATGGAAACGGGTGCGCGGGATCAATCGCCAGCGGCGAGAGAACCGGGAAGACTTGGTTGAGGAAGACATCCTGCAAAAAGACAGTGTCGTCCTCAGTGATTTCCTCGCGGCTCAGAACGAGGATGTCAGAGGCGGTCAACTCTTCGCGCAGCTGTGCAAAGATCGCCTGTTGCCGT
This sequence comes from Cognatishimia activa, assembly GCF_017798205.1. NCBI lineage: Bacteria > Pseudomonadati > Pseudomonadota > Alphaproteobacteria > Rhodobacterales > Paracoccaceae > Cognatishimia > Cognatishimia activa. The sequence continues at coordinate 2,557,257 of NZ_CP060010.1, forward strand.
GTCATCAGCTTGCGGGCGTCCTCGTCGATCAGAACAAGCTGCTCGGCAGGAGACAACCCGTCTTGGCCGGGGGTGACATTCCCCTCCCGTGCAAGCTCTCGCAGACCCGCGACGCGGACGGTGTAAAATTCATCCAGGTTGGTGGCCGAAATCGACAGGAACCGCAGGCGTTCCAGCAAGGGCACACGGGTGTTTTCTGCCTCTTCCAAGACCCGCCAGTTAAAGGCCAGCCAGCTCAGTTCACGATTAAAGAACCGGTCTGGGCCGGTCAGGTCCATCTCGGGGATATCTATCGGAGTTTGGAAGTCTGACTTCAGGAAATCGGCGTTGGTCATAAAGGGTCGGCTATCAGTACTCTGTCACAGGAAGATGACAGTATCGCGCCAACGGGCCGGACTGTCCAGAGACCTAGGAATTCATCACTTCGGCGGCTAAGGCGCGGCTGACTTTGCGTTTTTTCGCGAGCGACGCCTGATCGATGTCGCGCACCAGACGGCGCGCTTCCGCAAAGCTGCGGTCCATATGCTTGACCATATAGGCGATGGTTTCAGTGTTCGGCGTGAGTTGGCGATCCACGAAGAGTTTCGCCAAAAGGATCGACAAAAGCGCGTCGTCTGGTTCCTTTAGAACGGCAGTCGTCGTGCCCTCCAGCCGGCTTCTCAGATCGGGCAGGGTGAGGCCCCAGTGTTTGGGTTCCGATACGCCAGTAACCAAAAGGGAATGACCCTCGGCCAAGGTCAGATTGTGCAGGTGAAAGAGCGCGTCTTGCGCGGCGGCGTCCTTGGCAATGGCCGGAACATTTTCCACGGCAATCGGCGTTTGGGCCAGATCAGGCACCGCGTCTTTGGTGAGGCTTGCCGCATCCACAATCCGCGCGCCGGATTGCGCGGCCCAAACGTGGGTCAGATGCGTCTTGCCGCTGCCTTCAGGGCCAATGATCGCAAGCTTGTTGCCCGCCCAATTGGGCCAGCTGTCCACAAGTGCCAAAGCCATGGCATTTGCGTCAGAAACAAAGAAATCGTCACGGCCCAAGGCTGCCCGCGCGGGCAGGTCAAAGCCTAGCTGTTCAGCCATCTTAGCTGTCGTCCTCGGTGGTGGATTCAAGCCCTTTGTAAAGGCGGGATTCAACGTATTGGCTGGAGGCATAGCGCACGAGGACGCCGATGGCTGCTGCAACAGGGACGGCTACGAGCATGCCCACAAAGCCAAAGAGCGAGCCAAAGAGCGATAGGGCAAACAAGAGCCACACAGGGTGTAGGCCCACCGAGCTGCCAACGAGTTTCGGCGTCAGATAGTTGCCCTCCAACATTTGGCCGGTGATGAAGATGCCACCAACGAGGCCAAGGGATACCCAATCGCCCCAGAACTGGAATAGTCCGAGGCCTACTGCCAGGGCGCCTCCCACGAGGGCACCGACATAGGGAATGAAGGTGATCAGACCAGCAATTGCGCCGACGACGAGGCCAAATTGCAGACCGACCAGCATAAGCGCGACCGCATAATAGGTGCCAAGGATCAAACAGACTGTGCCCATCCCGCGCACAAAGCCTGCAAGCACGCGGTCGATTTCTTTGGCAAGGCGGCGAATGACCGGCGCATGATCACGCGGCAAAAGTTGGTCGACGCGCGCGATCATATTGTCCCAGTCCAGCAGCAGGTAGAAAGCTACAACCGGTACGACGACGATCAAGACCAGCACGTTTACCAAACCTGCCGCAGACGTCAGCGCGGATTGCAGGAACGCGCCGCCATGGGCTTGGATCTGATCCCCGATAGAGGCAAGCGCCTGATAGGCCGCGCTTTCCGGGTTCAGAAGCTGCGGGAAACGTTCGCTGATAAAGGCCTGTAGGTCTCGGACCAGTTCCGGTGCGATTTGCACAAGCGACGTGGCTTGGGCGATCAGGGTCGGCACAACGGCTAGGATCATGACCACAAAGATCAGGATCGCGACGATGGTGATCAGTGCAGTGGCAGCGGCTCGCGACAATCCCATGGCCTCAAGCCGATCGGCGACCGGATCCATGAAATAGGCAATCGCGCCTCCCAGCACGAAGGGCAACACCACATTTCCCAACTGCCAGAGTGCAACAAATAAGACGACTGTGGCGATGCCCCAGTATTTCGCTTGTTCTTGAACCGGAAGAGCCATTGTTACCTCGCCTCACGTGTTGCCCTAGACATCGCGTATTGAGAGGCGGGATTCAAGAGGCCGACCCGATGGGGACGGGCCGGCCTTATAACCATTGGACTGGTTACTGGGGACAACATCCGGTGCCGAGGGGCGCCAGATGCCGGTTACAGCGGGAAAGTAGGGCAACTCCGATCTGTGTCAAACCCACTCCCGCCATTTGGTCTTAGTGGCAATCCGGACGTGTGCCCGGCAGCAGAACTTTGTCGATCACGTGGATCACGCCATTGTCGGCTTGGATATCTGCGATGATGACGTTCGCCATCTCTCCGGTGCCATCCGCGATCATCACGCCGTCTTGCGAACGCGTAATGCAGAGGCGCTCAGAGGCCAGCACCGGCTTAAAGTAGCTGGACCCATGCGGGATCATGCCTGCGGTCAGATTGCGGTCGTCTACGTGGTAAAGCAGAACATTGGTCAGCTGACCTTTGTTGGCGGGCTCCAGCAGAGTTTCCACTGTGCCTGCAGGCAGAGCCGCGAAAGCGTCATTCACGGGCGCATAAACGGTAAAGGGGCCTTCGCCCTGAAGGGTCTCGACCAGCCCCGCGGCGCTCACAGCGGCCACGAGGGTTGAGAAGCGGTCGTCGCCTACGGCGATGTCCACGATGGTGTTAGACGCCATTGCGGACGTGCCAAGAGTGGCGGCAACCAGAGTAGCCGCAAGAGTGCTTGCGCGTTTCATTGATAATTTCCTCACTGTTACGTTGCACAAGTACCCCGGGGTGCAAGTACTAAGGGGTACGGGGCAAGTCGCGCTTTGGATCACGCGGCAGATAACAAGTGGATCACGGTTTCGTGGGGTTAAAGCGTTAGGGCTGGCTGTGCGTTCTTAGCCAGCCGTGCAATCACAGCTTTCTGTTGCCGCGGATTGGGGATGGGGCAGGCCTCAGGTGGCAGAGTGCCCTGTATATCTGGAAACAGCGCTTTGATCTCGCGGCGCGCGGCAAGAGGAAGTGCGTTCAAAGACTGCCGGCCCATATAAAGGCTCTCGGTCGGCGCGCCTTCGGCCATGATGACTTCATGACGGTCAAACAGAAGGTGGATATAGGTCACGCTATGGACAGAGCTATCGACAAAGATCCCGGGCAGCAGTGTCAGCTTGTTGGCTGGGATCAACACATCGCGGGTGCCGGTGATACGTTTGGCAACCTCAGAGGACACCAGCATCCGGTGCTGGCGCGAAACGAGAAGGTCTTGCTTAGGTAAACCCTGACCCAAAGCACCCGCGACAATGCGGATAGGACGCAGGGCCGGTGCGGCCTCTAGCTCTTTGGCGCCGAGGGTACGTTTGTACACACGCAGCAGCGGGGTAGACCCACGCGGGTCGTCAAAGAGTGTGACCACATCGCCGGTCTCCAAATCCTCGACGGCGCGCTGGCCGTCAGGCGTGTTGATCATCGTGCCAGCAGTGAAACACGGCACATAGGTCGTGCCCGAGATCACGCCGCTGGGAAAGGCAACGATGCCCACGGTTTCGTCAATGTGATCCACCTCTGAGTCAAGGGACTTTTCTTCCATCACAAAAACGCCGACGTTGTCGTCTGTCTGACCGTTGATCGCCACATGCGCGGTATCTGTGCCATTCATGGTCTGAGTTTTGGCAATTACGACCGCATCGTTGATGGTGGATCCAAAGCCAATCGTATCGGTTGCCTCATCAACCCCATCTGCCGTCAGAGCCGTGCCGAAATCGCCGCTGCCTCCGGGCTCTATCGCGATCCAGCCGACAGTCTCTTGTGCATGAGTTCCGTCCTGACCTTCTTCCTCTTGCAAAGAGAGGTCAAAGCCATCCGCTGTAATATTGAACCCATCACTGTCCACGGTGGTTGTGTCATTGTTGGACATCACAGACGTCATCACTACAGGCGGGCTGTCAAAGTCTCCGTTCAGATCCACTGAGGACGTGCTGTCATCGGCGGTCGTATGCCCGGCCTCAATAACGCGCCCGTCGGGCAATGTGTGTATGCCTTCTTCAATCGCGATCCAATTCACATCCTCCACCGCCGGGTGGACGCCATCCAGATATTCCCACTCTTCCATCACAAAGCTAAAGGACGTGGTATTGCCGTCGCTGTCATAGGTTTGATCGGTGATACGGAATGTATAGGGGTGGCCGCCGTTCTGTGTGCCGGTCATGACGATGACAGGATCGGTAAGAGGCTCCGTGAAGGTCACGGTAATCTCTATAGTGTCACCACCACTGGTACTAAGCGTGCCCGCTTCGCCGATTGCCATACTCTTACCCGATACAGACTGCAGCCCCTTTGCCAGAGCCTTTCCACAAGACTACCTGAAATCTGTGGCAAAATTAAGGTTGCGGTCTAGAAACCGCGCAGAGGACCAAGCTCTTGTGTCGGCGCTCACTTGCCTGCCCCCAAAGAACCGCCTAAACGGGATGAAACACGTCATCCCACGGAGCTCTTATGCGCCTTTCTCGCTATTTCCTTCCTGTTCTGAAAGAGACCCCTTCAGAGGCTCAGATCGTCAGCCACCGCTATATGCTGCGCGCTGGTATGATCAAACAATCCTCAGCAGGGATTTATTCCTGGTTGCCGCTGGGCTTTAAGGTGCTGCGCAAGATCGAGAATATCGTACACGAAGAGCAGATCCGCGCTGGGCACATCCCGATGCAGATGCCGACGATTCAATCGGCGGACCTGTGGCGTGAAAGCGGGCGCTATGATGCCTATGGCGAGGAAATGCTGCGCATCAAAGATCGTCATGATCGCGATATGCTGTTTACGCCCACGGCCGAAGAGCTGGTGACCGATATCTTCCGAGGCCATGTGAACAGCTACAAAGACCTTCCGCTGACCATGTATCAGATCCAGTGGAAGTTCCGCGATGAACGCCGCCCGCGTTTTGGCGTCATGCGGGGTCGTGAGTTCTATATGAAGGACGGCTATAACTTTGACCTTACCAAAGAGGACGCGCTGCACGCCTATAATCGCCATCTGGTGAGCTATCTGCGCACATACGAACGCATGGGGCTGCAAGCGATCCCGATGCGCGCGGATGGTGGGCCGATTGGCGGCGATTACACCCATGAATTCCTTGTGCTGGCCGAGACCGGTGAATCTGAGGTGTTTTATGACAGCGCAGTGACGGACCTAACCTTTGGCGACCGTGAGATCGACTATGACTCGGTTGAGCAATGTCAGGGCGTTCTCGAAGAATTCACCAGCCGCTATGCGCGGACGGACGAAACCCACGACGAAGCGCTGTTCAACGAGATCCCAGAAGAGCGCCGTCGCACGGCTCGCGGGATCGAAGTTGGTCAGATCTTCTATTTCGGCACCAAATATTCCGAGTCGATGAATGCGACTGTGCAGGGCCCCGACGGTAAGAATGTCGAGGTTCATATGGGCAGCCATGGTATTGGCGTATCGCGTCTTTTGGGTGCGATCATCGAAGCTTCGCATGACGATAAGGGGATCATCTGGCCAGAGGGCGTCACTCCGTTCCACGTGGGCATCGTGAACCTTAAGCAAGGCGACGAAGAGGCGGATGCGGCCTGTGATGCTTTGTATAAGAGCCTGACCGCCGTTGGCCTTGAGCCGCTCTATGATGACCGCAAAGAACGGGCAGGGGGCAAATTCGCGACGATGGATCTGATTGGTCTGCCATGGCGGATCACCGTTGGGCCGCGTGGCCTGAAGAACGGTGTTGTGGAGCTAACCAGCCGTCGCACCGGCGAAAGCGAAGAGATGTCTCCTGAGGCGGCTGTTGCAAAGATCGTCGAGATCTATGCCGATCACCGCGTCACTGGGATCTAAAGCCTATGAAAACGGTCCTCGCTTTTGGTGACAGCCTGACTTGGGGGTCTTGCCCCCATGGCACGGGGCGTCATCCCAAAGAGGACCGTTGGCCTGACGCCATGGCCGCGGGTCTGCCGCAGGCCGAGGTGATCACCGAAGGCCTAAGGGGCCGCACCACGGCCTATTACCGCGCTGGGCCAACCGAGATGCGCGGCGACCTCTTGTTGCCAAGCCTCCTGCACAGCCATGCGCCGCTGGATCTGGTGATGATCATGCTGGGCACAAACGATGTCTATTCGCGCGTGCCGGTGACCGAGAGTTACTGGGGGCTGCGCAAACTGGTCGAGATCGTGCGGACCCATCCTTATGGGATTGAAGGTCACGCTGGTCCTAAGATCATGCTGATCGCACCGCCCGGCTTTGTGGCAGGGCAATGTTTTGGCGTAGATGAGGGCGTTGTCGAGGCCGGGCATCAAATGCGCGAGATCGTGCGGGATCTTGCCACTGAGTATGACACCGCCTTTTTTGACGCCTCGACCGTGGCGACTGCTGAGGCAGGGGATGGGCTGCACCTAGAGGCCCAAGTGTCGCGGGCGCTGGGCGAGGCTTTGCGGGCGCCTGTGGCCGAGGTTTTGGGTCTTTAAATCGTTTCATTTTGCTGCGCGCGGGGGAGCCTCCGGCGGGAGTATTTCGGGCAAGATGAATGCCGGTTTGGTGTTCTCGGCCTGCCCGTGTTAAACTCTGCGCAAAAGCGGCGGAGAGCAGAATGATCGCACGTGTCCTGGCATTAACGGGCGGCTTGGCCGGTGGGCTGAGCTTGTCGCAATTTCCCGAGTATTCTCAGCAGTATATCCAGCGTCTGGCCGGAGCAGTTGATGAGTTGACCCTGTTCGTGGAAGGCTTTGACGCGGATGCCACATCGGTGGGCATGACGCGGGAGGCTGCTCTTGAAGAGATGGCTGCGAGTGGCGATCTGGGGGCTGCGCGGGCAGAGACCATTGGATCTACAATTGTCCGCTATGAAAAGATGAGCGCCGCACTTGAGGTGCTGCAAAGCTCGGGGCCGTTCACGCGGGCCTATAACGCCATTCAGTTCAATGACTTAGATGTGGCGCGCGCGGCGGCGGATGATTTCAAACCCGCGGTCCCAGTGAGTTTTGTAGGCGTGGTTTTCACAGGCTTCGGCTTTGTCGGCGGCTGGCTCGCGATTGCCTTGATATTCGGCATTCTGCGCCGCCTGATCTTTGGGCGAAGACGCGCTGGCGTGGCTTGACCCCCCTATGAGCGCCTCATAGGGTGCGCGCAACAAGGCCCGGAGCAGATATGGCAGGCACACCTCCTTTTTCGCGATTTGAATGGATGATCGCCTGGCGCTATTTGCGCGCCCGTCGTGCTGAGGGCGGCGTGTCGGTGATGACCTGGATCAGCCTGATTGGGATCACGCTGGCGGTCTTTGCGCTGATTGCGACATTGGCTGTAAGGAGCGGTTTTCGCACGGAATTTGTTGATACCATCCTGGGCGCAAATGCCCATGTGACGGTTTACAATAGTGCTGTGGTGACCGAACGCGGGCAGTTGGATCGCACGATCAAGAATTTTGATGAGCTGGCCGCGACCCTGCAAACTGTTGAAGGCGTTGTTCGCGCGGCACCTTTGGTCAAGGGGCAGGTCATGGCGAACCTGCGCAATCGTAACGCGGGGGTCGAAGTCTTTGGGATTTCGGCTGAAAACCTCGCGACCTTGCCGCGCATCGCCAATCCCGAGACCTCCAGCGGCGACATCGCCCGTTTTGATGAGGGGATAGCGATTGGGTCCGGTGTCGCGCGGGAACTGGGTGTGTCTCTGGGCGATAAGATCAAGCTGATCTCGCCCAATGGGGTGCGGACAGCCTTTGGGGTCAGTCCACGCGTTGTCAGCTATGACGTGGTCTATATTTTCACAGCGGGTCGTTATGACATTGATCGCACGCGGGTTTACCTTCCCTTTGAGGCTGCGCAGAGCTTTTTCAACATGGAAGGCGCGGCCAATGAGATCGAGGTGATGGTCGAAGATCCTGAAAACGTTGATCTTTTGACGCTGGATCTGTTGCGCGTCGCTGGGGATCGCGCGCTCTTGTGGACCTGGCGGGATACATCCGGAGGGTTTCTGAGGGCCTTGGAAATCGAGGATAATGTGATGTTCATCATCCTTTCGATCCTCGTTCTGATTGCAGCGATGAACATCGTTTCGGGCCTGATCATGCTGGTGAAAAACAAGGGCAGCGATATCGGTATCCTGCGTACCATGGGTCTGTCGGAGGGATCGGTGCTGCGTGTGTTCTTTATTTGCGGGGCCTTTACTGGGGTGATTGGCACGGTGATGGGTGTAGTTCTCGGGTGCCTCTTTGCGATTTATATCGACCCGATCTTCTCTTTCGTGAACTTTGTCGCAGGCGGAGGCGTTTGGGATCCGGCAGTGCGGGGGATCTATCATTTGCCCGCAGAATTGCGCCTTGAAGACGTACTTAGGGCCGTTTTCCTCAGCCTTGGCTTGTCCTTTGTGGTGACCATCTTCCCAGCCCGTCGCGCGGCACGGATGAACCCGGTGGAGGCTTTGCGGTATGAGTGATGCGGTGCTGAGCCTCACAGGCGTAAAAAAGTCTTATAACAAGGGCTTGGCGAATGAAGTGAATGTGCTCTCGGGCTGTGATCTGACGCTGAATGCCGGCGAAATCGTGGCCTTGGTGGCCCCCTCTGGGTCAGGCAAATCGACACTATTACACATCGCGGGCCTCTTGGATGAGGCCGACGAAGGCTCGGTCACGCTCGCGGGTACCGATATGGCAGGCCAATCTGATCGCCGACGCACGGCGGCGCGGCGCGAGGATGTGGGGTTTGTCTATCAGTTCCATCACTTGCTGCCTGAATTCACGGCGCTTGAAAACATCACCCTGCCGCAATTCGCCAATGGGGTATCACGCCAAGCGGCTGAGGCACGCGCGATGGAGATGCTGACCTCGGTCGATGTCGCGCATCGCGCAGCGCATCGCCCTGCGGAACTGTCCGGAGGAGAACAGCAGCGTGTTGCTTTCTGTCGCGCGTTGGCCAATGCCCCGAGGGTTTTACTGGCGGATGAGCCGACGGGGAACTTGGATCCCGCCACCTCTGACACGGTGTTTGAGGCGTTGATGACGCTCGTGCGTGGCTCGGGCATGGCGGCTTTGATCGCGACTCATAACCTTGATCTGGCCGCGCGTATGGATCGCATTGTGCGCCTAGAGGACGGGGTGCTCGTTTAGGCCTTTTGGATCAACCAAAGACCAAAGGCCATGATCGCGATGCCGCTGGCGCGGGTGAGTGTCAGGGGGGAGATCTGCGCATTGAAGAGGCCAAAGTGGTCAATGGCCGCAGCAGATATCATCTGCCCCAAGAGGACGAAAAACACGGCGTTTCCAATACCAAAACGGGGGCCGATATAAGTCACGCTGAGCACATAAAAGACGATTAGTGAGCCTGCCAGCAACAGATGTTTGGGTGCGGAGGCAAGGCCTGAAAGATGGGCCCAGGGGTTGGTGATCACGCCTGCGATCAGGATCAAGACAAAGGCCACTGCAAAGAGGATCACCGAGGCCGCCACCGGATGGCCCAGATGTTGGCCTAGGGCTGCATTAAGAGCGGCGAGGATGGGAATGCCGACCCCGGTCAGCAGCATGATCAGAGCATATGTGGTCATCTGTGGCATCTTATCCCTCGGTTTTTCACCACTCTGCGCGAGGCATTGGCCTTCTGTCACCCGTGAAAATATGTGACGTGGCGCGCTAGACGCTCATCGCGAGGGTGCGGCTGATCTCGGTGAGGCCGCGACCGGATTGCTCCATCCAGGTGTTAAACGCGGCCTGAACCGCGCGCATAGCGGTTTTGGAGGTCGCAGGTTTGTCGATCACCCCTTCGGCGATTAGGCGCGCAGTCACGTCTTGGGACAAAAGGAAACTGTCTTTGCCTTGGAACCGCAGGGAGTAACCCGCCGCAAAGCCTCCAAGCCGCGACCCGCGTTTTTTCAAGAGCTCAAGAAGGGAGATGTAGTCGGTGGAAGGCCACTCTGCGATCACTTTGGAGATGCCGCCGTCTTCGCGCATCTCTTGAATGAAGATCGCATTGTCGATCACTGACCGCAGTTTGGTGCCGTTGCGCACGACAGCCTTATTGGACAGTAGCGCATCAAATTCGTCGTCGTTGAAAAAGGCCACGCGATTGACGTCAAAGCCGGAAAACGCCTCCTCAAACCCGTCCCATTTGGCTTCGATCACTTTCCAGTTAAATCCGGCCTGAAAGATGCTTTTGGTGAATTGCGACAGCCAACGATCCTCGGGGATTTTTAGCAACTCGGAGGCGGGCAGAGGTTTGTCGATCATGGCCTCCAGCGCCTCGGCTCCGCCTTTACGCGCCGCCGCAATGTCAAAAATCTCTTGATAGCTGCGCATCTGGCCCTCCGCTCGTTCACAATTCTTAATGCCAAGCCTAGAAACAAAGCAAAATCACGCCAAGGGATTGTTTTGCCCTTTTCCTCAATTAAATCGGGCTTACGATGTGGTTAGGGAATTAACCAACGACGTCTTGCAGGTGCCCGCGCGCGCCACTAAGACTCTTTTTAGGCAATGGCCCAGATGCTGGGCGACAGCAGAAAGCAGGCAAAGATGAACGATCCAGTCGAGACATATATGAATTTGGTCCCCATGGTGGTTGAGCAAACCAGCCGGGGCGAACGCGCCTATGATATTTTCAGCCGCCTGCTGAAAGAGCGCATCATCTTTTTGAACGGCCCCGTGCATGACGGCATGTCGAGCCTCATCGTCGCGCAGCTCTTGCACCTAGAGGCGGAAAATCCCTCCAAAGAAATCTCGATGTATATCAACAGCCCCGGCGGTGTCGTGACCTCTGGCCTGTCGATTTATGATACAATGCAATACATTAAGCCCAAAGTGAGCACGCTTGTGATTGGTCAAGCGGCGTCCATGGGCTCGCTTTTGCTGACAGCCGGCGAGCAGGGCATGCGCTTCTCTCTGCCGAACTCTCGTGTGATGGTGCACCAGCCCTCTGGCGGCTATCAGGGTCAGGCAACCGACATCATGATCCACGCGCAAGAGACTCAGAAACTAAAAACGCGCCTCAATGAGATCTACGTCAAACACACCGGCAAAGACCTCGCGACCGTCGAAGCGGCGCTTGAGCGTGACAACTTCATGTCGCCCGAAGAAGCCAAGGAGTTTGGCCTGATCGACGAGATCGTGGAAAACCGCTCTACGGGCGATGATGAATAAGTGATTAAAGTGGCCCCTCCGAATGGATAGGGGGGCCACTTTCGCATTGTATGCGGAAAAAGGCTGGCCTAAGCTGGCACGAAAGTCGGTAACGACGGACATGGGCAACGACCCAAGGGGCATAGGCTGACGGCCTGAAAGGACGACCATATGGCGAATACTTCCGGTGGTGGAGACAGCAAGAACACTCTGTACTGCAGCTTCTGCGGCAAGAGTCAGCACGAGGTGCGCAAGCTGATCGCGGGCCCAACGGTCTTCATCTGCGATGAATGCGTTGAGCTTTGTATGGACATCATCCGCGAAGAGACGAAGTCCGCTGGGCTGAAATCTTCCGAAGGCGTGCCAACCCCGAAAGAGATCTGTCAGGTTCTGGACGATTATGTGATCGGTCAGGGCGTTGCGAAACGAGTTCTGTCTGTGGCGGTGCACAACCACTACAAACGTCTGAACCACGCCCAGAAGTCTGGCGATATTGAGCTGCAGAAATCCAACATCCTGCTGATGGGGCCGACGGGCTGCGGTAAGACGCTGCTGGCGCAAACCCTCGCGCGCATTCTGGATGTACCGTTTACGATGGCCGATGCGACCACGCTGACCGAAGCGGGCTATGTGGGCGAAGACGTCGAGAACATTATCCTGAAACTTCTGCAGGCGTCTGAGTATAACGTCGAACGCGCGCAGCGCGGCATCGTTTATATCGACGAGGTCGACAAGATCACCCGCAAGTCTGAGAACCCTTCGATCACCCGCGATGTCTCGGGCGAGGGCGTGCAACAAGCGCTTCTGAAGCTGATGGAAGGCACCGTTGCTTCGGTTCCGCCTCAAGGGGGCCGCAAGCATCCACAGCAGGAATTCCTGCAGGTCGACACGACCAATATCCTGTTTATCTGCGGTGGCGCCTTTGCGGGTCTGGATAAGATTATTGCGCAACGTGGCAAAGGCTCTGCCATGGGCTTTGGTGCGGATGTGCGTGACAATGACGAACGCGGCGTTGGCGAGATTTTCCAGGATCTCGAGCCGGAAGATCTGTTGAAATTCGGCCTGATCCCGGAATTCGTCGGCCGTTTGCCGGTTCTGGCGACTTTGGAAGATCTGGACGAAGACGCGCTGGTCATCATTCTGACAGAACCTAAGAACGCGCTGGTGAAACAGTATCAACGCCTCTTTGATCTGGAAGACACCCAGCTGAGCTTTACCGAGGACGCTCTCAAAGCCATCGCGCGCCGTGCGATTGAACGCAAAACCGGCGCACGTGGTCTGCGCTCGATCCTCGAAGAGATCCTGCTGGATACGATGTTTGATCTGCCGGGTATGGACAGCGTGACTGAGGTTGTTGTGAACGAAGAGGCCGTGACCTCGGATGCAGCGCCTCTGATGATCCACGCGGATGCAGAGAAAGAGACCGCTGAGGCGGGTTAAGCGCCTCAGTTCAAAAGTATGCGTCCCCGTCTGAGGTAGGAGCCTCCGGCGGGGATTTTTTTGGCAAGAGAAAATGAGGGACCTATGACCATCACACGTATTTCATCAGGCGGAGAATTTGAGGCCAAGGTCGGCTATTGCCGCGCAGTTGTTGCAGGCGGTTTCGTGCATGTTGCGGGCACCGTCGGGCAGGGCGACGATGTGGTTGCGCAGTGCAAATCCGCGCTGGAAACCATTGGCGCGGCGCTCGAGAAGGCTGGGTCCGGGTTTGAGAAGGCCGTGCGGGTGAATTACTACCTGCCGGATGCGGCGGAGTTTGAGCCTTGCTTTGAACTGCTTGCGGAGACCTTTGGGGCGAACCCACCGGCAGCGACGATGATTGAATGCAATCTGATTGATCCGAAGTTCCGGATCGAAATCGAGCTGACCGCGCTGGCGTAGCGCCACAAAAGGCGGGGTTAACCCGCCTTTTGCATGTCTGACGCGGGGATCAGCCCGGCCTGGTCTTCGATCACCGCGATGATTTCATCCACGCTTTGCCCGTGTTTCAGCTGCGCAAAGATATGTGGACGCCCGCCGCGTTGCTGGGTCGCGTCGCGGTCCATGACCTCAAGCGAGGCACCGACATAGGGCGCGAGGTCTGTCTTGTTGATGATCAGAAGATCCGAGCGCGTGAGGGCTGGGCCTCCTTTGCGCGGGATCTCTTCGCCGGCCGCCACGTCGATCACATAGACGGTGAAATCTGCAAGTTCAGGCGAGAAGGTGGCCGACAGGTTGTCGCCGCCTGATTCAATCAGCACGACCTCGACGTCTGGGAAACGATCCTGCATCTCGGCCACAGCGGCGAGGTTGATTGAGGCGTCCTCGCGGATCGCCGTATGGGGACAGCCGCCGGTTTCCACGCCGATGATCCGGTCAGAGGGCAGGATTTGCATGCGTGTCAGTGCTTCGGCGTCTTCTTGGGTGTAGATGTCATTGGTGATGACACCGATGGAATAGCGTTCTTTCAGGCGCTCGGAGAGGCGTGCGGTCAGGGTGGTTTTGCCCGCGCCGACGGGGCCTCCGATACCGATGCGAAGCGGTCCGTTGAGTTTGGTCATGATTGGAAAAGCCTCGGTTCTTGCACCTCGTGGCGCATCGCGGCGATGTCGCTGAGGAAGGCGTTGGAATGGATGTCATCTGGCGTCAGATCGCGGGTGTCTTCGGCGATCTGGCTGCAGAGCGGGGTCAGGCGGTGCAGCACCCGCTGCGCTCCGGTCTGGCCCAGTGGCATCAAGCGTTGGGCGGCCTGCGTAAGGTTGCTGGCGAAGCTGTGCAGATAGAGCGCAACCAGTTCGGCAGGGGCGAGGTCGACCAGCTTGGCCGCGTGGCCCAAGGCGACAGGCAGCATGAGGTCGGGAAGGTCTATTTCCCAGACCTCTCGTGTGACGCGAGCAAAGGCCGACCCTTGGCGCTGCGCTTCTCGGAGCCGTTCTGAGCTTGGCGCAAAGGCGCGGGCGATGGCGTCGATGTCTTCAATGTTATCAGAGGTATAGGCGCTCCAGATCAGGATTGCGTCGCCGCGGCCGGAACCTTGCGACAACACGCCTTTTAGCCATTCAAAGAGCGTCTCCTCGTCTTTGACCCAGCCCTCGGCAATCGCTGCCTCAAGCCCATGGGAAAAGGCAAAGGCCCCCATGGGATAGCTGGGCGACAGCCATTGGGTCAGGGTCGGAAGACGCGGATCAATGGGCATGGTCGTGCCCGTGATCGTGGTGATGATGGCTGTGATCATGTGCCGAGTTGCCGTGTTCGTGGCTATGGGTGCGCCCGTGGCCATAGGCGCCGCCTTCGGGGGTGAAGGGCAGGGTGGCTTTCTCGCATTTCGCGCCTACATGGCTCAGCATATGGGCGATGACCGGATCGTCTTGGATCAACAGGCGATCCTCTTCGATCTGACACGGCGTATGGCGGTTGCCGATGTGCCAGCCAATGCGGGCAAGGTTTTCGCCGGTGACGATCAGCACGGCCTCAGGCGCGGCTTTGATCTCCACCAGGCGGCCATCGGCCAGTTCGACCGCGTCTCCGTGATCCAGCGAGGTGGTCTGTCCCAGATCCAGCACGAAAGCCTCGCCCTGATCGGTTGTCAGTTTCTTGCGGCGCAGAAAGCGGCCTTCGTAATCGAGCGTTACCGAGAGGGCATCGCCCTCCCAATCACCCGCACGTTTATATGTCTGTGCAATCAACATGTTAGAACAGGAAATAACGCTGGGCCATCGGGAGCTCTGTGGCCGGTTGACAGGTCAGAAGTTCACCATCGGCGCGAACCTCATAGGTCTCGGGGTGGACCTCGACCTCAGGTGTTGCGTCGTTGAGTTTTAGGTCCTTTTTGCCGATATCGCGCGTGTTCTGTACGGCGACGGTTTCCTTCGCCAGACCAAGGCTCTCGCCGATATTCATCGACTGAGCCGCGCCCGATACAAAGGTCACGGCCGAGTTTTCGACCGAGCGGCCATAGGCGCCCCACATTGGGCGCGAATAGACCGGCTGAGGGGTTGGGATCGATGCGTTCGGGTCGCCCATCTGCGCGGCGGCAATCGTGCCACCCAAAAGGACCATCTCGGGTTTAACCCCAAAGAAGGCGGGGTTCCAGAGCACGAGGTCGGCGCGTTTGCCTTCCTCAATCGAGCCGATCTCATGGCTGATGCCATGGGCAATCGCCGGGTTGATCGTGTATTTCGCCACGTAGCGGCGGACGCGGTAGTTGTCGTTGTCGCCGGTTTCTTCAGCCAGTTTGCCGCGTTGTTTCTTCATCTTATCAGCGGTTTGCCAGGTGCGGATGATGACTTCGCCGACGCGGCCCATGGCCTGACTATCCGATGCGATGATTGAGAAAGCACCCATGTCATGCAGGATATCTTCTGCAGCAATCGTCTCGCGGCGGATGCGGCTTTCGGCAAAGGCCACGTCTTCGGGGATCGACTTGTCCAGATGGTGGCAGACCATCAGCATGTCGAGGTGTTCTTCGATGGTGTTCACGGTGAAGGGGCGGGTTGGGTTGGTCGAGGAAGGCAGTACATGCTCTTCGCCACAGATCTTGATGATGTCGGGGGCATGCCCGCCGCCCGCGCCTTCGGTGTGGAAGGCGTGAATAGTTCGGCCCTTCATGGCGGCGACAGTGTTTTCGACAAAACCGGACTCATTGAGCGTATCCGTGTGGATCATGACCTGAACATCCATCGCGTCGGCCACCGAAAGGCAGCAGTCGATGGCCGCCGGCGTCGTGCCCCAGTCTTCGTGCAGCTTCATTGCGCAGGCGCCAGCGTTGATCTGCTCTTTAAGTGCTGCGGGCAGGCTGGCGTTGCCCTTGCCTGCGAAGGCCAGGTTCATGGGGAACGCATCTGCCGCCTGCATCATTCGACCAAGGTGCCAGGCACCGGGGGTACAGGTGGTGGCCAAGGTGCCGTGCGCTGGCCCGGTGCCTCCGCCGAGCATTGTGGTGAGGCCCGAATGCAGAGCATCCTCGATCTGTTGTGGGCAGATGAAGTGGATGTGTGAGTCAAACCCACCTGCGGTCAGGATGCGGCCTTCGCCCGCGATGGCCTCAGTGCCGGGGCCAACGATGATATCGACGCCCGGTTGCGTGTCGGGGTTGCCTGCCTTGCCGATCTTGTGGATGCGGCCGTTTTTCAGTCCCACGTCGGCTTTGTAGATGCCGGTATGGTCCACGATCAGCGCATTGGTGATCACGGTATCAACGGCGCCGTCCGCGCGGGTGGTCTGGGCTTGGCCCATGCCGTCGCGAATGACTTTGCCGCCGCCGAATTTGACCTCTTCACCATAGTGCAGCGCGTTTGCCCCGCTGCCGCCCGTGGTCGCGGTGCCAGAGCGTTCGGCGATCAGGTCCCGCTCGACTTCGATGATCAGGTCGGTGTCGGCCAGTCGCAGCTTGTCGCCGACGGTGGGGCCGAACATGGCGGCGTAATCGGAACGTTTTATTTGTGCGGGCATATGTTCAGTTCCCTAGTTGTATCCATCCGCTCGGCCGAAGGCCGGGCCGCGCCCGGACCTCCCCCATGGGGAGGGCGCGTTTGTTATGTTCTGCGCCAGATCAAGCTGGCAGTGTATTGCAAGGTCATGGCTGTCAGCAGCGTCAGAGCGCCCACCCCGAGGTCCGGGCGCGGCCCTCGCCGCAGATCTCACAGCTTGCCCATAACCTTCTGATTAAACCCATAGACCACGCGGCCCCCGGAAATCGGGATCAGGTTCACTTCACGTTTCTGACCCGGCTCAAAGCGCACGGCGGTGCCCGCGGCGATGTCCAGACGCATGCCGTGGGCGGCCTCTCGGTCAAATTCGAGACCCGGATTGGTCTCGGCGAAATGATAGTGGCTGCCGACCTGCACTGGACGGTCTCCGGTGTTGGCCACCATAAGCGTCGTGACTTCTGCGCCGGGATTGAGCTCAAGAGTGCCCTCGGCTGGGATCAGCTCTCCGGGGATCATTTGCGACCTGCCAGCAGGAAGGCCGCCGCACCTGCTGCTGCGATCAGGGCGAGACCCATATTCAGGTTCTCAAACCCATGCGGGTGCAGATGCGCGCCGGAATGCGCCAAGGCAGGTGCTGCCAGAAAGAGCGTCGCGAAAGTCGCGTAAGTGATTGTTTTCATGTGTCTGTCCTCAGCGAATAGGGTTGTGTACGGTCACCAGTTTGGTGCCATCGGGAAAGGTGGCCTCGACCTGAACCTCGTGGATCATCTCGGCGATGCCCTCCATGACCTGCGCGCGGGTCACCACTTCGGCACCGGCCTGCATCATGTCCGCCACCGAGCGCCCGTCGCGCGCGCCTTCGACCACCGCATCGGTGATCAAGGCGATGGCTTCGGGGTGGTTCAGTTTGACACCGCGCGCCAGTCGTTTGCGCGCCACTTCGGCAGCCATGGCCACCAGCAGTTTGTCTTTTTCCCGAGGGGTGAGTTGCATGTCTTATAGTCTCCAAGACGTAGGAAGCCCGTCGCCGGAAAGGCGATCGAGGATCGGCAAAAGGGGGCTGCGTAATGTGTGGCTGTCAGAGGCCACCATGCGCAGAGCAAGAACATCAGGGGCCAGAAGGCTCGCGCCTCCGGTCTGAGGGAGAAGGGCGCGAAGCGGCGCTAGGTGGGCCTCAGCATCAGGGGCCACGTAGAGCAGGCTGACCATTGCACCTGCACGATGAGCAACGGCGCGGTCAGTGAGTTGGGCGGCCACATCGCCGGTCAGATGCATACCGTCAAAATAGAGCGGTGCGCCATCGCACGTCACGCGGATTTTGTCTTTGAAATCAACGTCGTTTAGCACTTCACCCATGGCAGTGCGGCCAAAGATCATGGGCTCTACCATCAGGAACTTGGCGTCTTGGGCCAAATCCACGGTCAGGCTGCGATTAAGCCGCGCGCCTTCAAACAGGATCAGTTCCTGTGGCAACCAATGCAGCGATCCCCCCGCTGCCACTGACAGATGCGAGTCCATCCGCGCATGGCCCTCTTTGGACCGATAGGCACGCTCGGCGGCCTGAGTGGTCAGGGTCAGGTGGCTGCCCGTGCCCGCAGAGGCCTCGATATCCAGCTGATCGCCTCCGGTCAGGCCGCCAGAGGTATTGATCATGATCGCTTGCACCCCATGCCCGCGCGGAAAGAGGGCCTTCATCGCGCCGGAGGTGCGGAATTTATCAATGCCCGACCCAGCCCCAACCGCCTTGGTCGAGAGGCTCAAAACCCCCTGCGTACGCGGCACCGGCCCAATCGCTGTGGGCGGTGTCGGCGGCGTAGGCACGTCAAGATATGCAGGCGCAAGCGGGATGGCTGACCTCGGAACATTGGGTAAAACGAAAGATACCCTCCGAAATTTGGACATTTTCAGATCGTACGAAAGCAAAATGCGGCGACAAAACCGTTAACTTGCGTGAAAAATGCGCGCGCGCTTAAAAATTAAGCAAATCACATCCCGCCTGAAAAAACAGCAGGCAGAAAAAAACGCGCCCCGAAGGACGCGTCAGTCACTGTTGGGGATAGTGAAGTTAATGCGTCCGCAGAAACACGGCTTCTCGTTTGTTGAGAGTGCGGCGGGCCGAGACAAACATGCCTAGGGTCTCGCGCTCGCGCAGTTCCGGGAAAATCTTGAAGATCTCGTCCTTTTGGGCGGTCTCTAGTGTGCCCAGCGAATAATCACCGGGCTGAAAGCTTTCGGACCAGGCACCGTTGCCCAGAATGACTTCGTGGTGCTCAAATAGAACATGGTGATAGCCCACACCGCCGATATTGACGCGTTTGACGCCCTTTTTGCCCAAAAGATGCTTGGCGGCGACCAGTGTTTCGCGCTCATCAAACACCAAAGCAGTGATGTCATTGGTGATAAGCATGCGGTGGTTGGGCGACACCAGAATATCGGTTTCAGGCGCGTTTGGTCCCAAGGCACCTGCCTTGATCAGGATCGGGCGCAGGTCTTCGTTGCGGTCCAGGTCCATTGACGAAAACTCACGATGACCGACCCAAGCGATTTCCTGAAGGCCATTGTCACGTGTGATAACTTTGTCACCGGGGCGCAGGGATTCGATGGCGCGCGTGCCCTTGCTGGTTGCGATCTGCGTACCGGTCGCAAAACAAATCGGAGGCCAAGGGGTGCCTTCACGGAGATCTTTGTCAGCCATTGTCGTGCCTACCTTTCACCTGACCTCGGGGGTTTGAGGTCGATTTACCCAGACTTGGGGCGCTTGGACGTCCCGGCGCGAAGATGCGATGACTGGCGGACCAGTATGTGCCGCTACATCGCGCTCGCGCGTTCTTGCGATCAGGTTAGGGGCGAAAGCGCGTTTCCCAAATGGGCAAGTCATCGGTCTTGCCTGCCAAATGACGAGTTTCTGCCCAAGTTTGGCCATATTTGCTGCGCGTGAATCTCGGTTTTGTTTCCGATGGTTGGACAATTTCGCCCGTATTGGGGGCAGTGAAACACGTTCTTGGCGAAACTCAACTTGGAAATGGAAACAATCCATTTGCATCTAGGGGGCCAGTGTTCCGCGTTAGGACTTAGTTAACTATATTTGGCTGATTGTTGCTGGCTTCATGGCAGTGCTCGGCTTTGCGCTTCATTGTTCACGAATTAGCGTTCCTGGGCCGCCACCATACTGGATGAGCCGCGCGTTTGATTCGAAGCTTTCCTCGATCTCTCTTGTCTGAGACCCGACACAGGTGTAACCCCGATCGTTGAACCAGCATCAGCTATTCAGAGGCAAACCGTGACCCACCCCGATCTAGCAACATCCGCGCGGCTCTCTGTGGCCCCGATGATGGATTGGACAGACCGTCATTGCCGCTTTCTGCACCGTCTCTTGTCGCGCGAAACGCTGCTTTACACGGAAATGGTTACCGCGCCGGCTTTGGTGCGGGGTGGGGCGCTGCATCTCTTGGACTATTCGCAAGAGGAGCATCCGGTTGCGCTGCAGCTGGGTGGATCGGATCCGGCCGAACTGGCGCAGGCCGCCAAAATGGGCGCAGACGCCGGCTATGATGAGATCAACCTGAACGTCGGCTGCCCCTCTGATCGCGTGCAATCGGGCACATTTGGCGCGGTTCTGATGCGCCAGCCTGATTTGGTCGCAGATTGTGTTGCCGCGATGCAGGATGCTGTGGACGTTGAGGTCACGGTGAAATGCCGCATCGGCGTGGATGATCAAGAGCCCGAAGAGATCCTGCCACAGTTTCTGGAAACCATTGCGAGGCGGGGCATCACGCGGCTCACAATCCACGCGCGCAAGGCCTGGCTGCAGGGGCTGTCTCCGAAAGAAAACCGGGATATCCCGCCGCTGGACTATCCGCTTGTCCATCGCATGAAAGCGCAATTCCCAGAGCTGCATCTGTCGATCAACGGCGGCATTGCGACGCTGGATGAGGCGCTTTTGCATCTTGAGGCGGGGTTGGATGGCGTCATGATCGGGCGCGCGGCCTATCACAGCCCGTCCGACATTCTTGTTGAGGCCGACACGCGTATCTATGGCACAGATCACCATATCACAGCCCAAGACGCCGTCCGGGCCATGTTGCCTTATATCGAAAGCCACCTAAGTTCTGGCGGGCGGCTGCATCAGGTCTCGCGCCATATGTTGGGCCTGTTCGCGGGTCGTCCCGGCGCGCGTTTGTGGCGGCGGGTGTTGTCCGAAGGTGCAAGCAAGGTGGGCGCAGGTCCAGAACTGGTGCTAGACGCCCTGAGCCACGTCGAAAATGCCGCCCTCGCGGTAGGAGAGTAAAATGCCAGAGATGAGTTTACTGTTGCCCTTGCTGGCTTTCCTGCTTGCCATCGGAGCCTTTGCTGGCGTGCTCGCAGGTCTTTTGGGGGTCGGCGGCGGCATCGTTCTTGTCCCTGCATTTTTCTATAGCTTTCAGGTGCTTGGCTATGAGGGACCGCAGTTGATGCAGGTCTGCCTCGCAACCTCGTTGGCAACGATTGTCGTGACCTCTGTGCGCTCTGTGATGAGCCACAACAAGAAAGGCGCGGTCGATTGGGAGATCCTGAAAAGCTGGGCGCCGGGCATTGCCATTGGGGCCATTGTCGGCGTGGCTGTTGCCTCGAACCTACGCTCAGATGTGTTGCAAGGGATATTTGGCGTGCTTGCGATGATCGTCGGGCTCTATATGGGGTTTGGCCGGTCAGAATGGCGTTTGGGTCCAGAGATGCCCAAGGGTGCGCGCCGTGCGGTCATGAGCCCCTCGGTTGGGTTTCTGTCGGTGCTTATGGGCATTGGCGGCGGCAGTTTCGGAGTGCCTCTAATGTCTTTGCACAATGTGCCGATCCACCGTGCTGTTGCGACTGCGGCTGGGTTTGGTCTGGTGATCGCAGTGCCGGGCGTTATCGGTTTTCTGATGCTCGAGGTCGATCCGGCCTCTAAACCGCCATTCACCATCGGCGCGGTCAACCTGATCGCTTTTGCTATTATCGTGGCCATGACACTGATCACCGCGCCTTGGGGCGTGAAACTGGCCCATAGCTTGGACCCAAAACCCTTGAAACGCGTATTTGCCGTGTTCCTTGTGCTTGTGTCTATCAACATGCTGCGGCGTAGCTTTGGGATCTGATCTGAGCCCTCAAGACCATTTCGCGCAGCGCGGCTGGCTGCGGTTTTCTTATGATCCGCAGTTGGCGGCTTGGGCCACAGCGGCGCGACGCGCGGGGCAAGCGGCAGCGCAGGATCCCAAGCACGCGCATTGGTGGCAATGCGGCGACACGTGGTTTGTTGGGGTCGATGTGCTTGAAAATGATACCGCTGGAGCGATCAACGGCGTCGCCCTGGGCGAGAAATTGCTACAGCACCTCAGCACCCTCTTCGGGGATCTGCCCGATTTCCACCCCGCGCAGGTGTCGATCATCAAACCTGGATACCCCAAGCCCCGCGACGGAGAGACTGAGGCCGCCTTCGGCTATCGCCTCAGACGCGATGCGGCCCATGTGGACGGGCCGCGCTTGAACAGAGACACCGGTGCGCGCGTCTGCGACGAATATCATCAGTTCATTCTGGGTCTGCCCTTGAACGAGGCCAGCGCCACCGCGAGTCCGATGGTTCTCTGGGATGGAAGCCACCACATCATGCAGCGTGCTTTGGCGACCGCATTGGCCGAGCATCCGCGCGCCGATTGGCCCAAGGCCGACATTTCCGAGCCCTATAAAGCCGCGCGGCGTGAGGTGTTTGACACATGCACCCGCATCGAACTCGCGGTCAGACCCGGCGAAGCCTATGTGATCCACCGCCACCTTTTGCATGGTGTCGCACCTTGGGGGCAGGGAGCAACGGCTGATCCGGAGGGGCGTATGATCGCCTATTTCCGTCCCGAGATGGTTGGCGGACTCGGTGACTGGATTACATTCTAAAAATCATATGTTTTCAGAGCTTTAGGCTGATTGTCGCGAGCCGCGGAACAGTTTCAGACGGCACCCATTGAGTGTTTCCATTTCACAGGCCGCTTTGGGGCTAAAATTTGTCTTTTGTTAATAATTGCGGCGATTTCGAGGCAGTGGCGATTTATTAACGAGGATTATCATGCACCACATTATGTACTTATTGTGCTGCCTCACTGTGGGCGCAGGACTGTTCTTTCTGGTTGATTTCGTAAGTGATGAAATCTCGGACAACGATGACGACGACACCGGCAGCGGTGACGACGACATGCCAATTGATGACGGCACAGGGGATGGTGACGACGGCATGGATGACGGCATGGACGACGACGACGGCATGGATGATGATATGGGTGACGGCACAGGGGATGGTGACGACGGCATGGATGACGGCATGGACGACGACGACGGCATGGATGATGATATGGGTGACGACACAGGGGACGGTGGCGACGACGATGGTGGTGATGGCGGGGACGACCATGACGACATCACCATCGTGCCCGGCACTGATGGCGACGACACGCTTCAGGGCGGCGCGGGCAACGATCAGCTGCAAGGTGGGCTTGGCGATGACGTGCTCTTTGGTGGCGACTCTGACGACTCGCTCTTTGGCGCACGTGGTCAGGATTCGCTTTACGGCGAAGGCGGTCAGGACCACCTCTATGGCGGCGTAGGCAGCGACTTGCTGGACGGCGGCACTGAAGGCGACACGCTTGTCGGCGGTCTTGGCGAGGACACAATGCTGGGCGGCGCAGGGGATGACGTGCTCGTCGGCTTCATGGACTCGCGGATCGATGACGTCAAAGACGCCTCAGACCTTCTGGACCGGGACATCTTGGATGGTGGCGATGGTATGGACCGACTGCTCATGGGCAGCGGAGATACGGCCACCGGTGGCGCGGATGCAGATGTCTTTGTGACCGGCGCTTACGTTGACGCGGCTAATGTGCCTGTGGTCACGGACTTCACTCCGGGCGAAGACGTGCTTGAGGTCGAGATCCTGCCGGGTGCTGACTACACAATCACCGTTGAGCCTGCGTCCTCTGCAGGAGGCTCTGTGATCCTTCTGGATGGGGTGCCCGTGGCACGGCTGAATGTCGCCCCGACAGATATCACTGCAACGAATGTGGTGGCCGTAGAGAATCCAAATCTTACCTCAGATGCGGCCTAACCATGCGTGGCCGAATTTGTTGGAAATTGTAAAGAAATCCGCAGATTCGGCCAAAATTAACACGTTTAGCGTGCAAACATGTGGATAATGTAGAAGAGTTCTGCGGGCCGATGGCCCGCTTTCGTATGTGCTGAGGCGCTGAAATCAGCGTTTTCCAGCGCAATTTATGCCTCTGCCGCGACCTTCATACACCAGAGTTAACATATCATTTCTGCATTCCCGAAACTTGGTGGTGCATTGTTCGCCTCAGGTAAACAGTTCGCCGACGAGCCGTCATTCGTTTCATCAATCTGCATCGAACTCACCAATAGCTTGCAGGACTGTCGAAAGTGCGGTGAAACCTATCCAAAGGCATATTTTAGAAAGAGATTGCTATGGAGCTTTTGGTATTGCTCGGCCTCGTGGCCGTAGGTGTTACGCTGTCCTCGCTTGTTGATTTTGGAAGCGACGAAGAGGAAACGATCACCCGGACAGATGGAACAGAGGGCGATGATACGCTCACCGGCGGAGACGGCCGGGATCTTCTTCTTGGCGCTGCGGGTGCAGACATTCTGGACGGTGGCGCAGGCAATGACCAACTGGAGGGCGGCATTGGCGACGATCTTTTGCGGGGTGGTGCAGGCGATGACGTGCTTTTGGCGGCACGCGGTGAAGATACTCTGTTTGGTGGAGATGGCGTGGACCTGTTGTACGGTGGCGTCGGCGATGATTCCTTGTCCGGTGATGCCGGTGATGACCTCTTAGAAGGTGGACGGGGCGCGGATACTCTAAATGGAGGAGCCGGAAGTGACCTCTTGTGGGGGATTCTCGATTCTAGTCGCGTGGATGATGTTATTGATGCAACCGACATCGTAGATGCGGATCGCCTAGAGGGCGGTGCTGGAAGTGATCTTCTATTCCTGGGCAGTGGAGACGTCGCAAATGGCGGTGCCGATCGCGATGCTTTCCTAACTGGGGTTTACGTCGATGGCTCTGCACCGCCGGTGATTGAAGACTTTGTTCCCGGTGAAGATATTCTGGCCATTCAAGTCCCAACAGCGGCAACTGTGAGCGTGGCTATCACCGCTGACGCTGGTGCGGCCGTCGTGAGCGCCAACGGACAGGTTGTCGCCCGTCTTGATGGGGCTGCTGGAACCGTGACTCTTGCTGATATCCGCGTTGTTGAAAACGAAGCTATTCAGTCAATTGTGGCTTAAGTTCTTGAAAATGTTTAAAATATAGAACGCACGCGTGGAGCCGGTTTCACGTTATACTTGGCTCTTGCCTGTGCTTCACTTAAGCCGCGCTGCGCGTCCACCGCGGCGTTTTTTCAGCCGGGGTGCGCGATCTGGCAGCTCTGCCATGATCTCGGCGCGTTCATCGTCCGAAAATTTCGACCAGGCGCCAATCTCGTCGATAGACCGATAGCATCCGGTACAAATCCGCTCCGTCGGATGGATGACACAGATCTGAATACAGGGGCTGTCAATTTCGTTGCGTTTCCAGACCCGAGATTTCTCGTTCATTAGGGTATTCCCATCCTAGCTGCGGCGCAGGTGACCCAAACGGTCCAGCACACCTTGAAGGATATAGGACGCCGCCACGTGATCGATAACCTCTGAGCGACGTTTTCGTGACGTATCCCCCTCTAAAAGCGCGCGTTCGGCGGCCACGGTGGAGAGGCGCTCGTCCCAGAAGGTGATTGGGATCTCGATCAGTTTCTCCAGATTGCGGGCAAAGGCGCGGGTGGATTGCGCGCGCGGGCCTTCGGTGCCGTCCATGTTCAGCGGCAATCCCAAAACGACTGCGCCGATATTGCGTTCTGCGATGATCTGCAAAAGTCGCTCGGCGTCCTGCGTGAATTTCTTGCGTTTTATTGTTTCCAGCGGCGTGGCAACAGATTGCATCCCATCTGACACGGCGACCCCGATGGTTTTGGTGCCAAGATCCAAGCCCATCATCGCCTGCATCACAGGGATTTCCTGCGCCTGTGCGTTCAGATCGTCTAAAATCATCTATTCTTCCGTAAGGCCCGCATTGGCAGCGGCTTGGTTGATCATGGCCAAGCCTTCCGGCGTCTCTTTAAAAAGATCCTGCGCCTCTGTCCAAATGTCTTTTGCGTCGCCTGTGCGGCCCAAAACGCCCAGGGCGTTTATCAACTGAGCCCATTCCTGCGCGGATCCACCTTCCGAGGCCAGTCTGTCCGACAGGCTCGCTACCATGCCCTCGATCATTGCAGCCCTATCAGTCGCACTAAGCGACTCGGCGGCGGCGATATCTTCTGCGGATGGTCCGCGCGGGGCAGGCGGGTCGTATCGCACGCCTGCGATCCAGGCGAGATCGTCGATATTGGACCTAATAGGCGCGATCCAGGGCGCGTTCTCGGGGCCTTCTTCCAGCAATACGCGCCAGAAGCGGAAGGTCAGATCAGGACGTCCGGTCTGCATCATCAACAGGCCCGTGTAATAGCGCGCAAACCCGTTTTGAGGCTCGCGCCGGATTGCCTCGCTCAGAGCGTCCTCGGCTTCGGGCGAGATATAGCCCTGCGCCGCGATCATGTAATAATCTGCCAAGGTGAGATAATCGTTGGTCTCGACCGCGTCGCCTTTCAGCTCAATGATGCGGTTCTGGGCCGCATAGGCACGGGTATAATTGCCCAATGAAGCCTCATTGCGCGCCAATAGCTGAAAGCCTCGCAGATCGTCAGGACGTTCTTTAACAACGTCCCGTAACTGTTCGACAAGGTTCAATAAACTTGGATCAGGATCTGGCGAGGTGGCCACAGGCATTTGCGCTTCAAACGCGGCCTGAGACAGCCGTGTGCTGGCAAGATCACGTGCCTCTTGAAGCCGGTTTTCCAACGGCATATCGCCCATCTGAGGTTTGCCAAGATAGCTATAGAGCCCAAGCCCGCCAGCCGTCACAAGAATGGCGGTCAGGGTCAGTCCGCCCCAGGTTTCCACACCCGTCCGCGCACCCTTGGCAGCGACTGATTTTGCCGCCGCATCCGCGGCCAGAAGACGACGGGAAATCTCGGTTCTGGTCCGCTCTGCCTCAGCCTCGCCCAATACGCCACGGGCCACGTCGCGATCCACTTCGCTCAGCTGGTCGCGATAGACCTGCACATCATAGGCCGCCGCGTCTACTTCGCCGTCCTGACCGCGCAATAGGCTGCGCCCCAAAAGCGCGGCCACCAAAGCCGAGATCAATACCGCGATCAGCCAGAATTCCATCGTACATCCTCGTGTTATGCCCCCCTGATGTAACCTCGCAGGGCTCGACAAAAAAGAGGAAGCGCTATTTGTCGTCACAATGTCGCAACTTGGCGCAAAAGGGACGGTTTGACTGGGGCCGATTTCTTGCCCATGAGTCACATGGATAAAAACACCACAATTGGATGCTTTGGATGAAACGCTACTCTGCATTTGCCATCGCCCGCGAGGCCCTGCGCTTTCACAGCGGCTGGGAACGCGCCTGGCGCAGCCCCGAGCCGAAAAAGAAATACGACGTCATCATTGTCGGAGCGGGGGGCCATGGTCTGGCCACGGCCTACTATTTGGGCAAGAATTTCGGCATCACCAATGTGGCGATTATCGAAAAAGGCTGGCTTGGTGGCGGCAACACCGGTCGGAACACCACGATCATCCGCTCGAACTATCTGCAGGACAGCTCGGCCGCCTTGTACGAAAAGGCGCGCAGCCTTTATGAGACCCTGTCTCAAGACCTGAACTACAACGTCATGTTCTCCCCGCGCGGCGTGATGATGCTGGCGCAGACCGAACATGAGGTCCGCGGCTATCAGCGCACGGCGCATGCAAACGCTTTGCAGGGCGTGCAGACAGAATTTATCGGACCCGAAAAGGTCAAAGAACTCTGCCCGATCATGAATATCTCGGGGCCACGCTATCCGGTGCTGGGTGCGCTTTGGCAGGCGCGAGGCGGTACTGGCCGTCACGATGCGGTAGCCTGGGGCTATGCGCGCGCCTGTTCCGACATGGGCATGGACATCATCCAGAAATGCGAAGTCATTGGCGTGCGCTCAGAAGGCGGCAAAGTCAAAGGCGTTGACACCACCAAAGGCCCGATTGATTGCGATAAGCTCGGCCTTGTGGTCGCCGGCAACTCGGGCGCGCTGGCCGAAATGGCTGGCTTCCGTCTTCCGATGGAGTCCGTCGCCCTTCAGGCGCTGGTCTCCGAGCCGATCAAACCCTGCATGGATGTCGTGGTCATGGCCAACACAGTGCATGGCTACATGAGCCAGTCTGACAAAGGCGAAATGGTTATCGGTGGCGGCACCGACGGGTTTAACAACTACACCCAACGCGGCTCTTTCCATCACATCGAGGAAACCGTGCGTGCGCTGGTTGAAACCTTCCCGATGATCTCGCGACTGAAAATGCTGCGCCAATGGGGCGGTATCGTGGATGTGACTGGCGACCGCTCGCCAGTCATTGGCAAAACGCCTCTGGGCAACTGCTTTATCAACGCAGGCTGGGGCACCGGCGGCTTCAAAGCCATCCCGGGCGGCGGCTGGGCGACAGCGGAACTGATCGCCAAGGGTGAGCCCGGACCGTTGTCAGCGGAATTCGGCATGGAACGCTTTATCGAAGGCCGCTTCATCGACGAGAGCGTCGCAGCAGGGGTGGCGCACTGATGGAAACCCCAATCGCTGGCGCAACACTGGGTGTCATGATCGGTGCCATTTTCGGCAACGGAAGCCGTATTGTCGGCGGCCTGATCGGAGGCGTCTCCGGTTTTTGGCTATGCGTCGCTCTTGCGGGCTGCATTGGCGGCCTGCTTGGCGAGATTGTAAGACTTAGAAAGGAGGCCCGCTGATGCTCGTCCTTACCTGCCCATATTGCGGCGTCACCGCCGAAGAAACCGAATTCCACGCCGAGGGCGAAGCGCATCTGAAACGCTTTGGCCCAGGCTCCAAGGACGAGGACTTCGAGGCCTATCTCTTCATGCGCGAAAACCCCAAGGGCGTGCATCTGGAGCGCTGGCGTCACCAGAACGGCTGCGGCAAATACTTCCACGCCGCGCGCTGCACCATGACGCTTGAGGTATTCGGCACTTATCCCGCCCAAACCTATGAACCGCCCCAAGTGATCAAAGACAAGATCGCCGCCAAACACCCCAATTGGACATGGCGCGAGTTCACGCTGTGATCCTTTCTCTTGCGACAAATATCCCCGCCGGAGGCAATCCGGCCTCTCAACCCGAAGCAAAGGGCTGACACATGAGCACAAGACTTTCCACAGGCGGCAGCCTCCTCAATCGGGGCAAAGCCATCGAATTTACCTTCAACGGCAAACGCCTGAAGGGCTTTGAAGGCGACACGCTCGCCTCAGCCCTTCTGGCCAATGACCAGATGCTGGTGGGCCGCTCGTTCAAATACCACCGCCCGCGCGGCATCGTCGCGAGCGGGGCCGAAGAGCCCAACGCTCTGGTCAATCTGGGCGAGAAC
Organism: Cognatishimia activa; assembly: GCF_017798205.1. NCBI lineage: Bacteria > Pseudomonadati > Pseudomonadota > Alphaproteobacteria > Rhodobacterales > Paracoccaceae > Cognatishimia > Cognatishimia activa. Next base: position 2,586,437 of record NZ_CP060010.1, read on the forward strand.
GGCAAGTTTGAGCCCAACCAACGCGCCACCACGACCGAGCTGTTTCATGGCCTCACTGCCACCAGCCAAAACCACTGGCCGAGCCTTGAGTTCGACATCGGTGCGCTCAACAGCTTTGCCTCGCGCTTTATGCCAGCAGGGTTTTATTATAAAACCTTCCTCTTCCCGCGCTTTGCCTGGAAACATCTGTTTGAGCCTTTCATCCGTCAGGCCGCAGGCCTTGGTAAAGCGCCCAAAGAGCGCGATGCGGACACTTACGAGCATTTCTATGCCTTCTATGACGTCGTGGTCATCGGCGGCGGCGTTGCGGGGCTGCAGGCGGCCAAAGTGGCGGCCAAGGGCGGCGCTAAAGTTCTGTTGATCGAGCAAGACGCCTCCTGGGGTGGTCGCGCAATCATTGATGGCGGCGAGATCGACGGCAAATCCGCTGAGGATTTCGTGGCCGAGACGCTCAATGAGCTGAAAGCCAATGAAAACGTCACCCTGCGCACCCGCATGATGGGGGCAGGGGTTTATGACCACGGCTACGTGCTGGGCTATGAACGTGTCGCCGATCACGCGCCAACCCAAGGTGGTCCTCGTCACCGTCTGTGGCGCATCCGAGCCGGTCAGATCGTGACCGCAACCGGCGCCATCGAACGCCCGCTGTCGTTTGCAGGCAACGATATTCCCGGAGTTATGCTGGCCTCTGCCGTACGCGATTATGTCACCGGCTATGGCGTCTCAATCGGAGACCGCACCGTCGTTGTCACCAACAACGACGACGCTTATCGCACGGCAATTGCTCTGAAAAACGCAGGTCTCGAAGTGCCTGCGATCATCGACGCGCGCGCCTCTGGCGGCGGCTCTTTGATGGACGAGGCCAAGGCGCTCGGCATTCGTGTCGAGACCGGCAAGGGCATCGCCAAAGTAAAAGGCGGCAAGCGCGTGACCGGCGTTGCGATCTGCGCGCAGGCGGGCGAGGGCTCGGTTCTGGAAGAGATCAAATGCGACGCGGTCGCGATGTCCGGCGGTTGGTCGCCTGTTGTGCACCTCTGGTCGCACTGTGGTGGCAAGCTCAACTGGGATGAGGTGCAAAACCACTTTGCGCCAGACGCCTCCCGCGGTCCGACCAACCAGAATGGCGACGTCTTTGTGATCCCAGCCGGGGCAGCGAATGGCCCGATCTCTCTGGGCGATGTGCTGGCGGACGCCACAGAGGCGGGCAAACAAGCGGCCAAGATGGTTGGCAAGCCTGCGAAATCGGTGAAAGCGCCGAAGGTTGAAGACGTTGCCGAGGCGGCGATGGAACCCGTCTGGCTCATGCCACAGGGTGCCTCTGCCAAGCTGCGTGCGAAATCCTGGCTGGATTATCAGAACGACGTCAAAGTCTCTGACGTGCGCCTCGCCGCCCAAGAGGGCTATGAAAGTGTCGAGCACACCAAACGCTACACCACGCTCGGAATGGCGACCGACCAAGGGAAGCTCAGCAATATCAACGGCCTGGCGACGCTAGCGGGTCAATTGAACGCGCCAATCCCTGCAGTTGGTACCACGACCTTCCGTCCGCCCTATACCCCGATTTCCATGGGGTCCATCGGCGGCGAAGCCCGTGGCGATATCTTCCAGCCGATCCGCCGCACGCCAATCCACGAATGGCACGAAGCGCAAGGTGCTTTCTTCGAACCTGTGAGCCAATGGCGTCGCCCGTACTGCTTCCCGAAAGCAGGCGAGAGCCACGCGGACGCAGTCAAACGCGAGATCAACCAGACCCGCAGCTCTTTGGGCATGCTCGATGCATCCACCCTCGGCAAACTCGTGGTCAAAGGGCCGGATGCGGGCAAGTTCCTAGACATGCTCTACACCAATATGATGAGCACGCTGAAGGTCGGCAAATGCCGCTATGGCCTGATGTGTAACGAGAACGGCTTTCTGATCGATGACGGCGTGGTTGCGCGCATTGATGATGAGACCTTCCTCTGCCACACCACCACCGGCGGGGCCGAGCGCATTCACGGCTGGATGGAAGACTGGCTGCAGTGCGAATGGTGGGATTGGAACGTCTATGTCGCCAATGTCACCGAGCAATTGGCGCAGATCGCAGTGGTCGGCCCGAATGCACGCAAAGTGCTGGAAAAGTTGGGTGGCATGGATGTCTCTGCCGAGGCGCTGCCGTTCATGGAATGGCGTGACGGCAAGATCGGCGACTTCGACGCGCGGGCCTACCGGATCTCTTTCTCGGGCGAACTGTCCTACGAGATTGCGGTTCCGGCCAGCCAGGGTCGTGCCTTCTGGGATGCTCTGCTCGAAGCAGGCGAAGAGTTCGGCGTCATGCCTTACGGCACCGAAGCGCTCCACGTGATGCGGGCCGAGAAGGGCTTTATTATGATCGGAGACGAGACCGACGGCACCGTGATCCCTCAGGATCTCAATATGCAGTGGGCGATTTCCAAGAAGAAAGAGGATTTCCTCGGCAAACGTGCACAAGAACGCGCGCACATGGCTTCGGGCGATCGCTGGAAGCTGGTCGGTCTGGAAACGCTGGATGGGTCGGTTATCCCTGATGGGGCGTATATCCCATCGGCAGGAAACAACGCCAATGGGCAGCGTAATGTTCAGGGGCGGATCACCTCGACCTATTATTCCCCAACGCTGGATCGCGGCATTGCGATGGCTCTGGTCCATAAGGGCCCGGATCGCATGGGCGAAGTTCTGGATATTCCGAAGCTTGACGGCACCAGCGTGAAAGCACGCATCGTCGATCAGGTTTTCTATGACAAGGACGGAGAAAAGCAAAATGTCTAATCTTGTCAGCGCATTGAATGGCGTCAAAGCCAAAGGCTTCGCCGAAGTCTCGGAACTTGGGCTGTCCGGCATGATCACCCTGCGTGGGGATCTGCAGAGCAAAGAAATGGCGAAAGCCATCAAAGACGCAACCGGCGCGAAGGTGCCGGCCACACGGAAGGTTTCTTTTGGCGACAAAGGATCCGTAGCGTGGATGTCTCCGGATGAACTGTTGGTTCTGGTGGGCTATGCCGCAACGGGTGAGGCCAAAGCAGCGCTTCAAGCGGCTTTGGCGGGTCAGCATTTCCTGGCCGAAGTTGTATCGGACGCGCGTGCGCATTTCCGTATCAGCGGCGATGCGGCGCATGAGGCTCTGTCTAAAGTCATGCCTGTGGATTTCAGCACCTTTGAGGCCGGAGATTTCCGCCGGTCTCGTCTATCGCAGGTCGCGGCGGCTGTGTGGAAAACAGAAAGCGGTGACTATGAGCTCGTCTGCTTCCGCTCGGTAGCGCAATATGTGTTTGATGTGTTGAGAACGGCATCGACCAAAGGTTCAGAGGTTGCCGTTTAACCGCGCCGCTGAGCCGATACACCTATTTGAACCAAATAGAGCGCTTTTGCCTTGACCTTTTAGGGCAAAAGCTCACATCTAGCGTAAGAGACCGCTTGAACTTTTAGGAGGCCGAAATGGCATTTGAACTCCCCGATCTTCCTTACGCACATGACGCTCTGGCCGAGTTTGGCATGTCCGCTGAGACCCTAGAATACCACCACGATCTGCACCACAACGCCTATGTGACCAATGGCAATGCGGCCATCGCAGGCACCGAGTGGGACGGCAAGTCCCTCGAAGAGATTATTGTCGGCACTTACGACAAATCTGCGGTCGCGCAGAACGGCATCTTCAATAACATCTCTCAGCTGTGGAACCACAACCAGTTCTGGGAAATGATGGGCCCTGGCAAATCCGCAATGCCTTCTGAATTGGAAGCGGCGCTGGTTGAGAACTTCGGTTCCGTTGACGACTTCAAATCCCAATTCTCTGCGGCAGGCGCAGGTCAGTTCGGTTCTGGCTGGGCGTGGCTCGTGAAAAACGCAGACGGCTCGCTGGCGGTCACCAAGACCGAGAACGGCGTGAACCCGCTCTGTTTCGGTCAAACCGCTCTGCTGGGTTGCGACGTGTGGGAGCATTCCTACTACATCGATTTCCGCAACAAGCGTCCGGCTTACTTGACCAACTTCCTGGACAACCTGGTCAACTGGGAAAATGTTGCGTCCCGCATGTGATTTTGGGTCACCTGAATAAAAGAAACGCCCCGCCATTTGGTGGGGCGTTTTCTTTTTGGATATTTGTGGCAAGAGAAAGAGTTAGGCGTCGAGATCTTCAATGATCTCAGCGGGTGTTGAGACCGGTTTGATCAGGGTTTTCAAGCTGTTGCTCGCAAAGCCTTGCTCGATAACATGATCGATAAGGTCTAGAAGTTTGTCCCAATAGCCTTCAGTGTTCACGACATAGATCGGCTTTTCGTGCAGGCCGAGCTGCCGCCAGGTGAGCACCTCAAAGAGCTCGTCCAGCGACCCCGCGCCGCCGGGCAGCACGACAATCACGTCGCCTTCTTCATACATGCGTGTCTTGCGCGCGTGCATGTCTTTGGTGACCACATATTCGGTCAGATCGCGCTTGCCGACTTCAGCCTTTTCCAGATGTTCTGGGATGACGCCAAAGGTCTTGGCTCCGGCCTCCTGAGCCGCGCGGGCGACGGTGCCCATAAGCCCCACGTCTCCGGCGCCATAGACCAGCCGCCAACCGTTTTCGCCAATCGCTTGGCCCATCTCTATCGCCGCCGCCTCATATTCAGGCTTTGCGCCCAAGCGAGAGCCGCAGAAAACGCAAATCGACAGTTTTGCCATGGTTGATCTCAAATTAAGGAATCTGTTTTGACCACCGTATCCCTTGTTGATACTGTCCCTCAACCGAGGGGACTGCAAAAATTACTGGGAAGACCGTGAATGTCTAAAATGGGATCAGCTGCGTCTGGGCAGACGTTGTTATTGGCAGGGATTGCCGTGGTCGTCGTGTCTGGCGCGGTCTATACCTCGGGCGTTTTCGCGCCCGCCAGCCTGCCGCAGCAAAGCGCACCGGTCGAGCCTGTGGTTCAGGTAGAACCTGAGACGCCTGTGGTGGTTGAAGCGACGCCTGAGGTGGTGCCTGAGGCCACGCCTGAGCCTGAGGTCGTGGCACTGATCAAGCCGAGTTTTGATCTGGTGCGCATTGCGCCGGATGGGGCGGGACAGGTGGCCGGAACAGCGGAGCCGGGTGCCGTCGTTGCGATCCTTTTGGACGGCGCCACTCTGAGTGAGGTTGAAGTCGGTCGCGACGGAAAGTTCTTTGGATTCATCGCCTTGGAGGCGAGCCTTGAGCCACGCGTCATGAGCCTTTTGCAGACCATTGATGGCGAAGAGCTGTATTCTGACGCCACCGTGATCATTGCGCCAAGCGCGCCTGTTGTGGCGGGAACGCTAGAGGAGAGCACCGAAGAGACGGTTCTTGCCTTGGCGGAACCAGTGGCGACGGCGCAGCCTGAATCTGCCGAGACCGAGCCTGAGGCGGAGGTCGCTGCCGCAGCGCCAGTGGTGGATAGCGGCTCGGAAGAGGCTCCGGTTGTTGCAGAGACAACTGAGGCCGTTTCAACTGCCGTTGAAACCGCAGTTGCTGAAGTGGAAGACACCGTCGAGACAACTGTCGAGACCGCGGTCGAAACCGTTGCGGCGGCTGTCGCAACTGCGCCTGCGGTGACCGTTGAGACGAGTGAAGAGACACCAACGGAAGTGGCGGTTGTGACCGAGGAGGTTGCAACGCCTGAAGCGCTTGCCGAGCCAGAGCAACCTGCAGCCTCTCCGGTTGTGATCATCGCGGACAGCAGCGGTGCACGCGTGTTGCAAAGCCCGACATCACCAGAGCTTGCGCCAGAGGTGCAGGCCACCGTTGCGATTGACTCGATCAGCTATTCTGATTTGGGCGAAGTCCAGGTGGCAGGGACCTCTCCGAGCGGGGATTTCGTGCGGATCTATCTGGACAATGAGCTCAGCTCGACCGCGCGGATTGCGCAAAGCGGCCTTTGGGAGTTGAAGCTGCCGGATGTGGCGCCCGGCGTTTATACGCTGCGGGTGGATCAGGTATCGGATGCGGGCGAAGTGGTGTCTCGGGTTGAGACGCCGTTTAAGCGCGAGCCGAGTGAGAAGCTGGTTGAGGCCACGCAAGAGATCGACATCAAAAAGGTTCTGGCGGTCACAGTACAGCCAGGCATGACGCTTTGGGCGATTTCCAAGGAAAACTACGGCGACGGACGCCTGTATGTGCAGGTCTTTGAGGCCAACAAAGACCGGATCCGCAACCCGGATCTGATTTATCCGGGGCAGGTTTTCACCGTTCCGGAACAGAACTAAAGCCAGCGCCGCCCTTTAAGGCGGCGTTTGTTTTTGAGTATTTTTAGCAAGATGAAATATGGGGCGTTCGGGGCTGGCAATCCGCCGCCGAGAGGACTACCTATGGGCCATGGCACGAGGCAATACCCAGCGCTGGCGCACCGCTTCTGACGAAGAACTGGCCCGCCACGAACAGAGATCCGGCTGGAAGATTATCCGCCGCGTCATTCCCTATTTATGGCCCGAGGGGCGCAGCGACATTAAGGCCCGTGTGGTCCTGTCGATGGCGGCTTTGCTTGTGTCGCAGTTGATGGCCGTGGGCGTGCCGCAGCTTTACGGGATGGCGGTGGATGCTCTGGCCGAAGAAGGGGCCTCTGTGCTGATGCTTGGCGCGGTTGGCCTGACCGTGGCCTATGGTGTCGCACGCGTCATGCAGATCGGCTTTCAGAACCTTCGTGATGTGATCTTTGCCCGCGTCGGGCAACGTGCACTGAGGCAGTTGGCGCTTGAGACCTTCACCCATATTCACCGCCTCTCGATGCGCTATCACATCTCGCGCAAGACCGGCGGGCTAAGCCGGATTGTTGAGCGGGGCGTCAAAGGCGTCGAGTTTCTCTTGCGATTTTTGCTGTTCTCGATCGGGCCGCTGGTGCTGCAGCTTGTGTTGATCATGGGCATTCTCGCCTATCAGTTGGACGCTTGGTATCTGCTGGTCATTCTGGTCACGATCGCGCTCTATGTTTGGTTTACCTTCAAGGTCACCGAATGGCGCGTGAAGCTGCGCAAAGAGATGAATGATCAGGACACGGATGCAAACCAGAAGGCCATCGACAGCCTGCTGAACTTTGAAACCGTGAAGTATTTCGGGGCAGAGAAGCGCGAAGCGGCGCGCTATGATGTTTCGATGAAAGGCTATGAGCGCGCGGCGCTGAAGACGGCCTATTCCCTCGCGGGGCTGAATGTTGGGCAGTCCTTCATCATCACGTCGGGCCTTGTGATTGTCATGATCATGGCGGCTGTTGGCGTGGAAAACGGCACGCTGACGGTCGGCGATTTTGTGATGGTCAACGCCTATATGGTGCAGATCACCATGCCCCTGAACTTCCTTGGCACGGTTTACCGTGAGATCCGTCAGGCCCTTGTGGATATGGGCGAGATGTTTGATCTGCTGGAGCAGCCGGCGGAGATCAAAGACAAGCCAAATGCCAAGCCCATTGAGATCGACAAGGGCCATATCGAGCTGCGCAATGTGGTCTTTGGCTATGAGGCCGAACGTGTGATCCTCAAAGGCGTTGATATCGACGTAGAGGGCGGGCAGACGGTTGCCATTGTCGGGGCCTCTGGGTCCGGGAAATCCACCATCGGGCGGCTTTTGTTCCGCTTTTACGATGTGCAAACTGGTGGTTTGTTCATCGATGGTCAGGACGTGCGAGATGTGACGCAGGAAAGCCTGCATAAGTCCATTGGCGTCGTGCCGCAGGATACGGTGCTATTTAATGACACCATCCGCTACAATATTGCCTATGGTCGCGATGGTGCCACGCAGGCGGATGTGGAAGCTGCGGCCAAGGCTGCGCAGATCCATGACTTTGTGGAGAGCCTGCCCGAGGGCTATGACACGATGGTGGGCGAACGAGGGCTTAAGCTTTCGGGCGGTGAAAAACAGCGGGTCGGTATTGCACGTACGCTCCTGAAGGATCCGCCGCTTCTGTTGTTGGATGAGGCGACCTCGGCGCTGGACACGGAAACCGAACAGTCCATCAAGGAAGCGCTGGCGCATGCAGGCCACGGGCGCACTGTGATCACCATCGCGCACCGTTTGTCTACCATTGCCGAAGCGGATCGGATCGTTGTCTTAGAGGCCGGAGAGGTCGTAGAGCAGGGCAAGCACGAGGAGTTGCTGGCCCGCGAAGGGCGCTATGCGCAGCTATGGCATCGTCAGCTCAACGAAACCGACTTGGCTTCGTAAAGAGGGAAACCAAGCTCTGTCATGGCTCGGTTTTGATCGGTTGAGTCTGCTTTTACCAGTTTAACGCCATGCGGTGTGCGTTCGACATAAAAGCTGGTACGCCAGGACGTGACGACGTCGCCCTTTGCATTGTGAGCGGTGTCGAGCGTAAAGGCTAAGGCTTCGTCTGCATGGGTTTGGTGCACTTTGACCACCTCGCGCGAAATCGAAGCGATCCCCAGTTTTTTGTGAATCGCACGAAAGGTCTCAAGCCGGGCCATCATCTGTGCTTGATTTTGATAAAAGTGCTTTTTGCGGCCTTTCACGATGACTTCGAAAGGGAACGCCATAAGGTTCGCAATCACAGCGTTATCCTTGCTGGCGATTGCGGCTTCATATTCTGCGATGATCTTTAAGACTTCTGTCTCAAGGTCCAAAGCGACGGGTCTCCTGTCTAGGCTGGGGGCATGCTAGCGTTTTAAAACGGTTTTGAGTAGGGCGAATTCTGTTGACCCAACTTGAAGCAGTTTCTTTCGGCTAAATCATAGTGTTTCAAATGGTCGCGTTTTCGTTCAACTTGACATAAATCCCAATCAGGAGGCCCCTATGACGTTTGAAACTTGGTTGATTTATGTTGCGACCGTTCTGGCTTTGATGAGCACACCGGGACCGAGCCAGCTTTTGATGCTGTCTAACAGTGGAACACATGGGTTTCGCAGGGCTCTTTCTACCGCGGCAGGCGATCTTAGCGCGAATATGTTGCAGATGTTGGCTGCTGGATTGGGTTTGGCAGCCGTGATCGCGGCCTCAGCCACTGCGCTGTCGGTGATCAAATGGGCGGGGGTGGCTTATCTGATCTGGTTGGGCGCGCGAATGATTTTGAAAGCAAAAGCGAATGATCCCAATACGCGGGCAGAACAGGCAGACGTGTCCGCCCGTGCCTTGTGGATGCAGGGGTTTATCACCTCTGCGGCAAACCCGAAGGCTGTCGTGTTTTTCGCAGCGCTCTTTCCGCAGTTCATTTCAGCAGAGGCAGCCTTCTGGCCGCAGTTCCTGATCTTGTCTGCCACTTATCTCGCGATGGATGGTGCATTCCTTTGCGCCTATGGCGGCAGTGCAAGCTGGATCGCGGCACGGTTCAAAGGCGCGGCCAAGCTTTGGATTGAACGTTTGGGGGGTGGGTTCATGATTGCAGCGGCTGTGCTTTTGGGTCTCAAATCGGTCACAGACCGCGCATAGATCCCGCACAAAGCTTACTTTTACGTAAGGTTCCGCTTGAGATTGAATGAGGTCGCCCAGCATAGTCCTGATTGGGAGCAGGGGGGCTTTCGGTGCGGCATGACGCGCAAGGGAACTCCAAAAGCCTAAATGCTGGGCGGACCTCAGAGCTTGCGGCGGCGTTAACGCCGCAAGCGTTCCGCGAACTTATTCCGCAGCGCGCAAGTCTCCTTTGGTGGGCTGCAGGGGTTCAATCACATCCTGACCATCATCCCAGAGGATTTCGGGTGCGCGGAATTTCTTGGCTTCCCGGCGCAAAGCCCAGTCGCGGGCGACACGGCTGCCACGACCACGGGTGATCCGCGCAAGCAGGCGCAAGAACCAAGCCGCGTAGGTGGTGGCCCAAACGCGTAGGGCGAGCATCGACGGGGTGAAGACCAGCGTCAGTACCGTCGCGATGCCAAGGCCAAAGACCACCGCCGTCGCCAGCTGTTTCCACCAGAGCGCGGTTGGGCTGTCGATGGAGTAGCCCCCGTTCACGAAGTCCAGCGAGAGGCCGAACATCATCGGGGCAAGGCCTGCCATTGTGGTGATGGTGGTCAGCAAAACGGGGCGCAGACGGTCTTGGGCCGTGCGAATGATCGCCTCGATGCGGGGCATGTATTGGCTGTATTCCTGATAGGTATCGATCAGAACGATATTGTTGTTCACCACGATCCCCGCCAAAGCCACGATGCCCGTGCCGGTCATAATGATCGAGAAGGCCTGATCCATGACCAGCATCCCGATCAGAACGCCGGTGGTGGACAGGATCACGGCCAAAAGCACCAGAACCGAGTTATAGAAGCTGTTGAACTGCGCCAGCAGGATGATGAACATCAGCCCCAGCGCGCCAAGGAAGGCATTGCCAAGGAAGGCCTGACTTTCCGCTTCGTCCTCTTGGTCACCGGTCCACTCCCATTCGATGCCATGGGCAAACGGAGAGGTTTCCAGCCACGACGTGATCAAGGTGATCTGCTCAGCAGGGGTCAGCGGGACTGCTGTGAAACCGGCTTCAGTCAGTTCGGCTTGGAGCGCAGTGTCCGCTTCATAGTCCGCCGCCGGGATCACGCGGGTTTCCCCGGTGGTCTCGTTTTTCAGAAGCATTTGCGCTGTTGCAACGCCCGCTTTCACATCGAAATAGCGGGTCTGATCGACACGGTTGATTTCGGCCAGTTTTGGAACCGGCTGGCGGGTGATGAAGTTGGACAAAGGCACCAGACCGCCTTGGGTACGCACCTTGAGCGTGTCCAGCGTGCTCAGAACGCGGTCCTCTTCTGGCAGACGCACGCGGATCTCGCTTTCCTCGTCTGATCCGTCCTGCGTGTAGGTGTCCAACAGGATGCCACGGGTCACCAGCTGCACCATCGCGCCAACGGTTGCCACGTCGGCGCCATAGCGGCCCGCGCGTTCCACGTCGACTTCGATCTCCCAGTCGATGCCGGGCAAGGGCAGGGTGTCTTCAATCAGCGTCAGCCCGTCAGTCGCGTCAAACTGAGCACGCGCCATGCGCGTTGCGGCCAGAAGGTCTTCCCAATTGTCACCTTTCAGGCGCAGGTGTACGGGCTTGGCAGAGGCAGGACCTCGGCTAGCGGCAAGGATTTCAACCTGAGCACCGGGGATCTGTTCCAGCTCTGCCATGAGTTCATCGATGATCGTGTCGCCGTCAAATTCCAGCGCTTTCACTTGTTGGTTCACGGTGTAGTCGATGAATGGGATGGTGAACCAAGGCTCCTGGTTCTCAGGCCGGTCTTCCCAAGGAATGGTTTCAAATTGGATCTGACCAACAGTATCCCCCGGAGGCTGCGCGCCGCCGGTGTTGTTGTTGAGGCCCCCTTCACCCGCAAAGGCAAAGGCGGTCTCCACTCCAGGATGGGCGATGACGATCTCTTCGGCTTGCTTAACAAGGCCGTCTTTTTGTTCCAGCGACAGGTTACCCCGCGCTTTGACATAGACGATGGCCATTTCAGGCTCGGATTCCACGAAGAACTCGACGCCTTTGTTGTTCGCGCCAAAATAGGTGAAGACCGAGACCACAAAAAAGGCCACGGCGACGATCGAGACAATCGGCATGATCGGATTGCCCGCGATCAGCTTGATGAACCAGCCAAAGGGTGACAGACGGAGACCTGAGCGCACGCGTTTCTGGCGGCGGGTGAACATAACGGCGTCCACGGTGATCGAACCCGCGAAGGCTCCGCCCAAGAACATCACAAAGCCCAGAATAAAGCCGACCATGGCCGGGAAGGGGGCTTCTCCGCCAAAGAGGTAGCCGGGGTTCAGGATGGTCATAGCGCCTGCAAACACGAGGAACAGCGATGGCGGCACCAAAATTGCGCGCACCAGCCAGGGGGTGCGTTTGCGCAGCACATCAGAGGCGCGCTGGAAGCTGCGGCTGAGACGGCCAGACACACCGCCCATGACGGGCAGATAGATCAGCGCAACCACGAGCGACGCCGACAAAACGAAGATCAATGTCACAGGCAACATACCCATGAACTGCCCCGGAACCCCCGGCCAGAAGAGCATGGGCAAGAAGGCACAGAGCGTCGTCGCAGTCGACGAGACAATCGGCCAGAACATGCGTTTGGCGGCCTCGGTATATGCGTGCATCGGGCCGACGCCGGATTTGATGCGTTTGTCCGCGTATTCCACGACCACAATCGCACCGTCCACAAGCATACCGACCGCAAGGATCAGGCCGAACATGACGATGTTTGAAACCGTCACGCCCATCAATGCGAGGAGGACGAAACATAGAAGGAAGGACGTCGGGATCGCAAAACCCACCAGCAACGCAGCGCGCGTGCCCAAGGCAGCCAAGACCACGATCATCACAAGCGCAATCGCGGTCATGACCGAACCCTCAAGCTGGCTAACCATAGAGCCAACGATCCGGCTTTGGTCATTAGATGTGCCAAGCTCAACCGAGGCTTTGAGTTCAGGTGGCCAATCGGCAGAGGCTTCTTCGACCGCGAGCTTCACCTCTTCGGCGGTGCCAATCAGGTTAAAACCGCGCCGTTTCACGACCTGCAGAGCAACCGTATTTACGCCGTTAAAGCGCGCGGTGCCGACACGGTCTTCGAATGTCAGTTTGATCTGCGCCAGATCGCCCAAGGTCACGATCCGGTCGCCATTGGTTTTTACCGGTAGGCCATAGACGTCGGTCGCATCACTAAAGGACGACGGAATCTTGACCGCGAAAGTACCCTGCGAGGTCTCAACTTCGCCTGCCGCAATCAGCTGGTTGTTGTTGCGCACGACATTGATCAGTTCAGAGGCGGTGACGTTGTAAGCCTCAAGCCGCAAGGGGTCGATCAGAACCTCAAGCATCTCTTCGCGCTTGCCCGCGATACCGGCTTCCAGAACCGCATCCATGCTCTCGAGCATTTCCTGCAGGTCTTCGGCGACGCGCGACATGGTGCGTTCAGGCACTTGGCCCGTCAGGTTCACAATGATGATCGGAAACTCAGAGAAGTTGATTTCGTTGACAGAATAGCTGTCAAACCCGTCAGGAAACTGGCTTTCGGCGGTGCCCATTGCGTCGCGCACATCGGCCATAATCTTGGTTTTGTCCCAGCCGAACTCGAACTCCAGCCCGACACCGGCATAGCCTTCGGCCGCCGTGGCGGTCATTTCCTTAAGGCCATCCAGATCTGCGAATTCGGTTTCCATCGGCTTGACCAACAGAGTTTCCGCGTCACTCGCGGAGATGCCGGGGAAGGGGACAGAGACAAAGAGCGCCGGGATCTCAATATCCGGCTCGCCCTCTTTGGGCAGCGTGAAATAGGCGAAGCCGCCTGCCACCAGAGATAAGATAATGAATGCAATGACCATGCGGGCGCGCGAGGCGGCCCAGTCTACGATCCCAGTCATTCGTTCGTCTCCTGATAACTCGCCTCCACGGGAACGCCGGGGATGACGTACTCTTGACCAATGACAATAACATCGGCGGCCTCAGGGAGACCCGCCAGCCAGACGCCGTCGATCGTGTCACGCAACATTGTGACAGGGACGAAGTCGGCTTTCTTTTCGGCTGTGACTGTGCGCACGCCCAAGGTGCCTTCGTCATTCAGCGTCAGGACCGACTGCGGCAACAGATGCGCAGATTTACCGTCTGAGGCGATGATGATCTCAGCAGTCTGACCGTCGCGGATTTTCAGGTCCGCGTTGTCGACGGTGATTTCGACGCGGAACGTACGGGTGGTTTCATCAGCGGCGCGGGACAGGAAGGTTACTTCGCCGATCACCTCGTTGCCGTCGGTCAAACGCGCGCCAGCACGTGCGCCGAGCTGCACGCGGTTCACTTCGGTTTCCGGCACAAAGCCCACGAGCTTCACAGGGTCCAACTGGATGATCGTCGCGCAATGGGCGCTATTCGGGCTGTTCACGCTGAGCAAGCCGCCGATTTCGGCTGTGTCGGTTTCCAGCAGGCCACCGAACGGAGCGAAGACCTTCAGGCGGTCGATTTCTTTCTGTGCCGAGGCCACACCTGCTTCGGCGGACTCGATATTGGCTTGCGCGCTTTCCAGACCGGATAGCGCCGAAGACACGCCTGCTTCCGCTGCACGAACTGCCGCTTGGGTCGCCGCCACGCGGGTTTCAGAGGCGAAGCCCTCCTTAGAAAGACGCTCGGCGGCGTTGTCATTGATGCGTGCTTCTTCCAAAGCAGCGCGGGCTTGTTCAACAACGGCCTGCGCGGCTGGGGCGGCGGCTTTGGCAGAGGCCAAACGCGCCTGTGCCTCGGCCAAGGACGCCAGACGCGTGCCCGGATCGATTTCGCAGAGCAACTGACCCGCTTCGACCAGTGCGCCTTTGCGCAGAGGCTCAGAGATCACGAGGCCCGAGGTCTCTGCCATGACATCCAACTGGCGGGTTGCTTCCGTCTCGCCCCGCAGCACAACCGCGCTGTCGATCACACGGGCTGTCGACTGGATCGCTACTACGCGCACCACATTTTCAGTTGATTCTACTGTTTCCGCAGGCTCCGCAGTTTCGGTAACCACAGTGTCACTGTCTCCGGATCCACCGGATGCAAATTCCAACAACTGCTCACGTTGGATTACAAATAAAAACAAAAACGCCGTTACGATTGCGGCAATAATAACTGGTACTGGCTTCATTTCCCCTGCCTTATGTTGGCAACCTCTGATTTGCAATTAGGGTTAAGGACTCTGATTACAATGGCGCAAACAGATTTTTTTGAACTGACCAGTTTAGTTTACTTTTCTCGTGGAACCGTTGCAAGAGCAGCATAGTTTTGCCGTCAACACTTGGCCTTTGGTGTGGCAAAGGCTATGAGAGGGAAAATCGAATAGGGGTAGGGTCTGTGAGCGATACCGACAGCTTTATTGATGAAGTCACCGAAGAGGTGCGCCGCGATGCATTGTTCGCGCAATTCCGCCGCTATGGCTGGATTGCGGTCGTGGCGGTTGTCGCCATCGTAGGCGGGGCGACCTGGAATGAATACAACAAGTCTCAAACCGCAAGTGCCGCGCAAGCCACTGGGGATGCTTTGCTTTTTGCGCTTGGAACGCCTGAGGCGTCTGAACAGGCCGCGGCTTTGCAAATTGCAGATCTTCAGTCCTCTGACGCGGAAATCGTGCGTCAACTTCTGCTGAGTGCCGCGCAACTGGATGCGGGCGACGCTGAGGCTGCGGCGGCCACGCTGAACGCGGCGGCCACCACGGATGTCGATGCCGTCTATAAAGACCTTGCCGCGTTTAAAGCGGTGCTGGCGCAAAGCGACACATTGTCCGCTCAGGATCGCCGGATTGCCTTTGAAGCGCTGTCTGCGCCGGGTCGTCCAATGGCGCTCTTTGCCTCAGAACAGATCGCTTTGCTGGAAATTGAGGCAGGAAATACAGAGGCCGCCATCACACGTTTGCAGACAATTTCGCTGGATGCGGGCGCATCTGCGGGCTTGCGTCAACGCGCAAGTCAGTTGATTGTGGCTCTTGGGGGCGAACCAGAAGATTTGCCGGCTGGGACAGAAGGTCAGTAAGATCACGCAAACCACTCGGCGGGAGGGACATCGT